>NZ_JAENSQ010000017.1:0-128898 GCF_016613125.1 Pseudomonas sp. MF6776 | reverse complement strand
CAGGCTGAAGCCTTGGGTACGACCGATTTGAATGGTGGCGCGCTCTTCAACGCTGAGTTCGGTATAAGACATAGGGGCAGCACCGTACCGGAAAGGTCAGGTGTTGCACTCAGTTTTTGCCGCCGCCGACATTAATGCAGACGGTAAGCAAGAAGCTGTAATTTCCCGTTATAACAATGGCTATGCGAACAATCTCAAACCTGATGCAGTTGTCACGACTTACGCCAACGCCCAGGGGGAATACGACCGCGCCGAAGGGGTGGATGATGTCGAGGGAAATGACGGGGTAGATGAATTTGACACGGACACCTATACCGTCGCGGCGAGTCTGGCCTCGAAGTTGGCAGGTTTGAGCACTGTGGGCGAGGGTCGCCTGTACAGCTGCATCCTCATATCGTCTGACGGTCAAGCGAGAACGGCTAAACCGACATGCGTGAATATTGATCTATTCAAAGTTTCAAATCACGATCTGTCTCAGCCTGACGCTAACGTAAAGTTAAAGATCAATGCCACAGGTTTTTATAAGGTGGAGGATACATTGGAGGGCGAAGGCAAATTCAACATCGATGCTGACGGTGATGAAGACTCTGATGCCAATGACAAACTGATTTTCGTCAATATCGCGAATTCGTTTGTTTCAATGAGAGGCTTCGCTGGATGAACCCGTTGCCCGACTCGCGTTAACCGGGTCGCCGAAAGGAATTGATTGGCAATGAATAGCCCTGCATAAACCATCTATGCAGGGCTTTCTTTTGCGCCGATTAAAACGCAGTAAAACTTTCTGTTACGGATTGACGATACTCACATAAGCCTTGGCCAATGCCTCCAACTTGGCCTTGTCATCGCTATCAATATCGCCGTCGCCGTCCACATCCTTCTTATCGGTGCGGATGGTGAACGACTTGCCACGATCGCTGGACACCGCGACAACATAAATCGAATCAACCAAGGACTCGGTCGACAGCTGCTCTTCCGCGTCCCAGCCCAGTTCCTTGCGAGCAAGTTGCATCGAAACAATGGTATTGGGCTCAGATTGGCTCGGCAGCATCATTTGCAGAAAAACACCACGCTGATTGAGAAACGACATAAATTAAATCCTTTTATAATTAATACACAGGCATCAGTGCCGGTAAGTTGCGAAGGCTATATTTGATAACTTCCCTTCACAACCAAACATATGTTTCCCGGGTTGTCTCTGGTTCTAACTATTTATATAAACAGCGAACAGAATCGCGAGAATGATCCGCGACGGCTTTTCTGTGGCCGAACGGTACTGGATCGTCCCGGTCCTGCTCATATACTGTATGCATATACAGACACGAGGTTCGCCCAATGATCAGCCCTCTCCCCCCTCGCGGTCGCGGCACCGCGACCAACCCGCACAACCGCTTCGCGCCAAACCGCTCGGTGGCGGAGGACGACGGCTGGTATCAGGAAGTGCCCGAAACGCAAAACACCGAGGTGATGATCGAAACCGCAAAAACCATCATTACCCGCAACACTTCGCCCGACCTGCCCTTTGATCGCTCCATCAATCCCTATCGCGGCTGCGAGCATGGCTGCATCTATTGCTACGCTCGGCCCAGCCACGCCTATTGGGACATGTCGCCCGGGCTGGACTTCGAAACCAGGCTGATCGCCAAGACCAACGCCGCGCAGGTGCTGGAAGAACAGTTGAGCAAACGCGGCTATCAATGTGCACCGATCAACCTGGGTTCCAATACCGATCCGTATCAGCCGATCGAACGCGAACATAAAATCACCCGTCAGATCCTCGAAGTGCTTTTGCGCTATCGGCATCCGGTAACCATCGTCACCAAGGGCTCGCTGATCCTGCGCGATCTCGACTTGCTGACCGAACTGGCGCAGCAGCGACTGGTGGCCGTGATGATCAGCCTCACGACGCTGGACGACGAACTCAAACGCATCCTCGAGCCGCGCGCCGCAGCGCCCAAGGCGCGGTTGCGGGCGATCCGGGTGATGCGCGAAGCGGGCATTCCGGTCGGTGTGCTGTGTTCACCGATGATTCCGATGATCAACGACAGCGAGATCGAAGGACTGCTCACCGAAGCCCACGCTGCCGGTGCGCAAAGCGCTGCGTACATGATGCTGCGCCTGCCGCTGGAGGTGGCGCCGTTGTTTGAGGAATGGCTGCAAGCGCACTACCCGCAACGGGCAGCACACGTGCTGAGCCTGATTCGCCAGAGCCGTGGCGGTGAGCTTTATGACAGCCGTTTCGGTGCGCGCATGCGGGGCGAAGGGCCGTTCGCCGATCTGCTCGCCCAGCGCTTTGCCAAGGCGATCAAGCGTCTTGGCCTCAATCATCGCGAAGGCTACAACCTTGATTGCACAGCCTTCTGTCCGCCGGGTCGCCAGATGTCGTTGATTTAGCGACAATTGCCTTATGGTCGAGGGGTTGGAAACCTTCCGCCGAAACCTCAGTCACGTTTTTTGTGACCTGGAACACACGTTCTAGAGCGTTTGATTCAGTTTGAGTTAAGTTTCGGCGGCTACCTTGTTCATCGAGTGACTGACGGGTCGGGATGACCCGGATGTTTTAAACAGCCACTGGCTTCATACCGGAATACCGGGGCAAGACTCCCTGAATCCGCCAAAGAGGATGAATCATGAGTGACAAGGATAAACAGCCGCTGGCTGCGTCGGCGCAAACCCCTGAAGCGGAATCCGCCGATGCAGCGCTGCGACAGATCGTAGACGGCTTTTTACATTTTCATCATGAGGTCTTCCCGCAGCAGGAAGAACTCTTCAAGAAACTCGCCACGGCACAAGCGCCCAAGGCGATGTTCATCACTTGCGCCGACTCGCGCATCGTTCCCGAACTGATTACCCAGAGCTCGCCCGGCGATCTGTTCGTGACGCGTAATGTCGGCAACGTCGTACCACCTTACGGCCAGATGAACGGCGGCGTTTCCACTGCCATCGAATACGCGGTACTGGCGCTGGGCGTGCAGCACATCATCATCTGCGGCCACTCCGATTGCGGCGCCATGCGTGCGGTGCTCAACCCCGATAGCCTGGAAAAAATGCCGACGGTCAAAGCCTGGTTGCGCCACGCCGAAGTCGCGAAAACCATGGTGCATGAGAACTGTCACTGCGCCGACGAAAAAGAAAGTATGCCGATCCTCACCGAGGAAAACGTCATCGCCCAATTGCAGCACTTGCGTACCCATCCCTCGGTAGCCTCACGCATGGCGAACGGTCATCTGTTCATCCATGGCTGGGTCTACAACATCGAAACCAGTGAAATCAAAGCTTACGACGCGGATCAGGGCCGTTTCCTGCCGCTCGATGGCAGCCATCCGATTCCGGTGGCCACGCCCAAAGCGCGCTTCTAAATCTTCCTGACAATCTGTGTGGTTTGACGCCGGCCGCTGTTTCAGCGGCCCGGCCTCGCCACGCCTGAAGAAAACTTCGGGAGAATCACCATGCGTGCTGCTCAATTGAAAGCTGTGTTGCCACGGGAGCTGCTCGCATCCGTGGTTGTGTTTTTGGTCGCCCTGCCGTTGTGCATGGGCATTGCAATCGCTTCAGGGTTGCCGCCAGCGAAGGGTTTGATCACCGGAATCATCGGTGGTCTGGTGGTGGGCTGGCTGGCGGGTTCACCGTTACAGGTCAGCGGGCCGGCGGCGGGTCTGGCGGTTTTGGTGTTCGAACTGGTGCGCCAGCACGGTATCGAGATGCTCGGGCCGATTTTGCTACTCGCCGGTTTCCTGCAACTGGTGGCCGGGCGACTGAAGCTCGGCTGCTGGTTTCGGGTCACGGCGCCAGCGGTGGTCTACGGCATGCTTGCGGGGATTGGCGTGTTGATCGTGCTGTCACAGGTGCATGTGATGCTCGATGCGTCGCCGAAACCTTCCGGGCTGGATAACCTCACGGCATTCCCCGCCGCAGTGGCGCAAGCCTTGCCGTCGTTTGGCTGGCAGGCAGGCCTGCTCGGGTTGTCGACGATTGCGGTGATGTGGCTGTGGGAGAAATTCCGCCCGCACTCGCTGCGGTTCGTTCCCGGCGCATTGCTCGGTGTTGGCCTGGCGACGGGCGCCAGTCTGCTGCTGGCGTTGCAGGTGAAGCGGGTTGAGGTGCCGGCGAATCTGGCGGAAGCCATCGACTGGTTGAAACCGGCAGACCTGCTCAGTCTGGCCGATCCGACGCTGCTGATCGCCGCGTTCGCCGTGGCGTTTATCGCCAGCGCGGAAACCCTGTTGTCGGCCGCCGCGGTAGACCGCATGCACAATGGCGTGCGTTCGGACTTCGACCGTGAACTCTCGGCGCAAGGTGTCGGCAACATGCTCTGCGGTCTGCTCGGCGCACTGCCGATGACCGGGGTGATCGTGCGCAGTTCGGCCAACGTCCAGGCCGGTGCAACCACGCGTTACTCGACGATCTTCCATGGTCTGTGGCTGCTGGCGTTCGTGCTGTTGCTGTCGAGTGTGCTGCAAAGCATTCCGGTGGCGAGTCTGGCGGGTGTGCTGGTGTATACCGGCTTCAAACTGGTCGACCTGAAAGCCTTCCGTGGTCTGAGCCGTTATGGGCGGATGCCGATGTTCACCTACGCCGCCACGGCGCTGGCGATCATCTTCACTGACCTGCTGACCGGTGTGCTGATCGGTTTTGGTCTGACGCTGGTGAAACTGGCCTTCAAGGCCTCGCGCCTGAAGATCAGCTTGATCGACCTGCCGCCGGAAGGGGAAATGGAGTTACGCCTGATCGGCGCGGCGACCTTCCTCAAAGTACCGGCGCTGACCCAGGTGCTTAACACGATTCCAGCAGGCTCGACGGTGCATGTGCCGCTCAATAATCTGAGCTACATCGACCATTCGTGTCTGGAGTTGCTGGAAGAATGGGGCCGGGCGAATGCGGCAAAGGGGTCGAAACTGGTGATCGAGTCGCGTGGGTTGAAGCGACGGCTTGAAGGCAGGGTGCGGACCAATACCGGAATCGGCGCAGCCGGCTAAACATTTATTGTGAACACAACCCTGTGGGAGCGAGCCTGCTCGCGAAAGCGGTATATCAGGCAACAGAGATGTTGAATGATCGACCGCATTCGCGAGCAGGCTCGCTCCCACATTGGATTTGTGGTGTGTGAAAGTTACGCAGCAGGCTGATCCAGCTCCAAACCCACACCCAATCGGCGGCTCATGCAAGGCCAGCGTTTCCACGCCGCACCGGTCTCAGGGCTGCTGAGTTTTTCGCGGTAGATCTCGACTGATTCCAGCGCAAAACTTTCGTCGTTGAGCATCTCGTCGATGGCGTGATGTACCGCTTCGTCCAGTTGGTTGGCAAATTCCTCACCGATCAACTGGTGAGCAATCAAGTTGGCGACCGTCATGTCCAAGGGGATCAAGGGCTGGCCGAAATGCTTGATGTACAGGTCATTGACCTCTTCGACAAAACGGTGTGCCAGATAGGCTTCGTCCAGCAGGCTGTCCAGGCCAACGTGCCCGGCCATGATGGCTGGCGGCTGGAGGAAGTACTGCTCGGCGATTCTGAGCACCGGTTTGATCTGCGATTCAATTCCCGCTTCCCTGGCGACTTCGTTGGCTGCATCCAGCAGGTCCGGTACTTCATCGATGTAGGCGGCGACAAAACGCGTCAGCACACCATTGGCGTCGGCTTCCGGCAATTGGATCGCCGGGTGTAAATGAGGCAGCTTGCTTTCCAGCTGACGGGTCAGCAGGCCGGTTTCTTTCTCGTGCTGTTGGGCTTTTTGGATCTGCTCGCGCAATGCGGCGGTGTTCATGAAAACTCCAGGGAACAAGGCAGTGAAATAGGGAAGACATAAGTTAGCTGGCTTACGAAAAATGCTAAGACGCATTTGTCATAATTATTTCATCCTTGATGCGCCCGCGTTATATCTGTTTGCCACCACTCGTCTGCATCCTTCTCCATTCCTGCCCTTGAACGCAAGTGCTCGCTGTTTCAGATCATTTACGAGCAAACATTGCAATTCTCAGTCGCTGTCTATACTCGCCAGTGAATGGAGTTAGCTGATGACGCCCGACTGCACCCGCAGCAAGGCTCGGCGATTCAAGTTCGTAGTCTGATGCAGCCGCTCCCTTGCCGCAGGCGAAAGCCTCCGGGATAACAAGAACGATAAGGGGAACCCGCAATGATGCGACATCCACACGTCTGGATGGGCCTCCTGTTGTGGTCGATTTTCAGCCCGGCCAATGCGGCCTGGACTGTGAATATGGCGCCTGGAGCGACTGAAATCAGTCACGCAGTATTCGACCTGCACATGACCATTTTCTGGATCTGTGTGGTGATCGGGGTCATCGTCTTCGGCGCCATGTTCTGGTCGATGATGGTGCACCGCCGCTCTACCGGGCAGGTCGCCGCAAAATTCCACGAAAGCACCACCGTCGAAATTCTCTGGACCGTCGTACCGCTGCTGATTCTGGTAGCGATGGCCGTGCCGGCGACCGCCACCCTGATCAAGATGTACGACAGCAGTGAGCCGGATATCGATATCCAGATCACCGGTTATCAGTGGAAGTGGCATTACAAATACCTGGGTCAGGACGTCGAGTTCTTCAGCAACCTGGCCACTCCCGCCGAGCAGATCCAGAACAAGGAAGCCAAGGGCGAGCATTACCTGCTTGAGGTCGACAAGCCGCTGGTGCTGCCGACCGGCGCCAAGGTGCGCTTCCTCGTGACCTCCGCTGACGTGATCCATTCCTGGTGGGTGCCGGCCTTTGCGGTCAAGCGCGATGCGATTCCGGGGTTCGTCAACGAAGCCTGGACCCGCGTCGACAAACCGGGCATTTACCGTGGCCAGTGCGCCGAACTGTGCGGCAAGGATCACGGCTTCATGCCGATCGTGGTCGAGGTCAAGGATAAAGCCGACTACGAAACCTGGCTCGCCGAGCGCAAAGCCGAGGCTGCGCAGCTCAAAGAACTGACCAGCAAGGAATGGACCCTCGATGAGCTCAAGGAGCGCGGCGACAAGGTCTATCACACCGCTTGCGTCGCCTGTCACCAGGCCGAAGGCCAGGGCCTGCCGCCGATGTTCCCGGCGCTCAAAGGCTCGAAAATCGCCACCGGCCCGATCAAGGATCACCTGAGCATCGTCTTCCACGGCAAGCCCGGCACCGCCATGGCGGCGTTCGGCAAACAGTTGTCGGAAGTCGATATTGCCGCCGTTGTGACCTACGAACGTAATGCGTGGGGCAACAACAAGGGCGACATGGTGACGCCAAAAGAAGTGCTGGAGCTGAAACAGGCGGAAAGCAAATGAGCCGGTCTATTGCGTACTTCGTGAATCGGTCGGGGCTCCGCGCCCCGGCCCGCCCCGTCCACTCGCTTGAAGGAGACCGGCCATGAGCGCTGTCATCGATGACCACGGTCACGCCGACCACGCCCACGGCCCGGCCAAAGGCCTGATGCGCTGGGTGCTGACCACCAACCACAAGGACATCGGCACGCTGTACCTGTGGTTTGCGTTCTGCATGTTCCTGCTCGGCGGCTCGTTCGCTATGGTGATCCGCGCCGAGCTGTTCCAGCCCGGTTTGCAGATCGTCGAACCGGCGTTCTTCAACCAGATGACCACCATGCACGGTTTGGTGATGGTGTTCGGTGCGGTGATGCCGGCGTTCGTCGGCCTCGCCAACTGGATGATCCCGTTGATGATCGGCGCGCCGGACATGGCCCTGCCGCGCATGAACAACTTCAGCTTCTGGCTGCTGCCGGCGGCGTTCCTGCTGCTGGTTTCAACCCTGTTCAGCCCCGGTGGCGGGCCGAACTTCGGCTGGACGTTCTACGCACCGTTATCGACGACTTACGCACCTGAAAGCGTGACGTTCTTCATCTTTGCCATTCACCTGATGGGGATCAGTTCGATCATGGGCGCGATCAACGTGGTCGCGACCATCCTCAACCTGCGCGCGCCCGGCATGACGTTGATGAAAATGCCGCTGTTCGTCTGGACCTGGCTGATCACCGCGTTCCTGCTGATCGCGGTGATGCCGGTGCTGGCCGGATGCGTGACGATGATGCTGATGGACATCCACTTCGGCACCAGTTTCTTCAGTGCTGCCGGTGGCGGTGACCCGGTGTTGTTCCAGCATGTGTTCTGGTTCTTCGGCCACCCCGAGGTGTACATCATGATCCTGCCGGCGTTCGGCGCCGTCAGCTCGATCATCCCGACGTTCTCGCGCAAACCGCTGTTCGGCTACACCTCGATGGTCTACGCCACGGCGAGCATCGCGTTCCTGTCGTTCATTGTCTGGGCGCACCACATGTTTGTGGTCGGTATTCCGTTGGTGGGCGAGCTGTTTTTCATGTACGCCACGCTACTGATCGCCGTGCCCACCGGGGTCAAGGTGTTCAACTGGGCGAGCACCATGTGGCAAGGCTCGCTGACCTTCGAAACGCCGATGCTGTTCGCCGTGGCGTTCGTCATCCTGTTCTCCATTGGCGGGTTTTCCGGGCTGATGCTGGCCATCGCCCCGGCGGACTTCCAGTATCAGGACACCTACTTCGTGGTTGCGCATTTCCACTACGTGCTGGTGCCGGGGGCGATCTTCGGGATCTTCGCCTCGGCCTATTACTGGCTGCCGAAATGGACCGGGCACATGTACGACGAAACCCTCGGCAAGCTGCATTTCTGGTTGTCATTCATCGGGATGAACATGGCCTTCTTCCCGATGCACTTTGTCGGTCTTGCGGGAATGCCGCGGCGGATTCCGGACTACAACCTGCAATTCGCCGACTTCAACATGGTCTCCTCGATCGGCGCGTTCATGTTCGGCGCCACGCAGATCTTCTTCCTGTTCATCGTCATCAAGACTATCCGTGGCGGCGAACCGGCACCGGCCAAACCGTGGGATGGCGCCGAAGGCCTGGAGTGGAGCGTGCCGTCGCCGGCGCCGTATCACACCTTCACTACGCCGCCGGAAGTGAAATGAACACAGAACTCCCTGTGGGAGCGAGCCTGCTCGCGAAGAACGATGACGCGGTTCATCTGATGCACCGAGTTGTCTGCTTCGCGAGCAGGCTCGCTCCCACAAGAGATCTGATGAGAGGCATGAACCATGGCTGACTCGATCTCGCTGAAAAAACTGGTCACCCGCCTGCTCGGTGTGGTGGTCGCGATGTTCATTTTCGGTTTTGCCCTGGTGCCGATCTACGACGTGATGTGCAAAGCCTTCGGCATCAACGGCAAGACCGGCGGCCAGTACGAGGGGGAGCAGGTGGTTGATACCTCGCGCCAGGTTCGCGTGCAGTTTCTGTCGACCAACACTGCCGACATGCCATGGGATTTCTATCCCAAGCACGATGAACTCACGGCCAACCCCGGCGCGGTCAACGAGATGATCTTCATCGCCCGCAACCCCACCGACAAACCGATGAGTGCGCAAGCCGTACCGAGCATCGCGCCGAGTAATGCCGCCGCATATTTCCACAAGACCGAATGCTTTTGCTTTACCCAGCAGGTGCTGCAGCCCGGGCAACAGATCGAAATGCCGGTGCGTTTCATTGTTGACCGCGACATGCCCAAGGAAGTGAAGCACCTGACGCTGTCCTACACGCTGTTCGATATCACCGCCCGACATCCACCGGTGGCTGTAAACACTGGCGGTTAGCGTGCCCGATAAGGAGAACAATAAATGGCAACTCATGAGCACTATTACGTTCCGGCCCAGAGCAAGTGGCCGATCATCGCCACGATCGGGATGTTGGTCACCGTGTACGGTCTGGCCGTCTGGTTCAACGACCTGAAGGCAGCACGCCCGGAATCCCACGGCCCGCTGATCTTTTTCGTCGGTGGCCTGCTGGTGGCGTACATGCTGTTCGGCTGGTTCGGCACGGTGATCAAGGAAAGCCGCGCGGGGCTATACAGCGCGCAGCTGGACCGCTCGTTCCGCTGGGGCATGAGTTGGTTCATCTTCTCCGAGGTGATGTTCTTCGTCGCTTTCTTCGGTGCGCTGTTCTACGTGCGGCACATTTCCGGCCCGGCACTCGGAGGTGAAGGCCCCAAAGGGGTCGCGCACATGCTTTGGCCAAACTTTCAGTTCACCTGGCCGCTGCTGAACACGCCGGACCCGAAACTGTTCCCGCCGGCCAAGGACGTCATCAGTCCGTGGGGCTTGCCGCTGATCAACACGATTCTGCTGGTCAGCTCAAGCGTGACCATCACCATCGCCCACCATGCGCTGAAGAAAGGCCATCGCGGCGCGCTGAAAATCTGGCTGGCGATCACCGTGTTGCTGGGCTGTGCGTTCCTTGGTTTCCAGGCCGAAGAATACATTCACGCTTATAAGGAGCTGGGCCTGACCCTGGGTTCGGGCATCTACGGCGCGACGTTCTTCATGCTCACCGGTTTCCACGGCGCCCACGTGACCATCGGCACGATCATTCTGTTTGTGATGCTGATGCGGATCATGAAGGGCCACTTCGACAACGAGCATCAGTTCGGCTTTGAAGCGGCGAGCTGGTATTGGCACTTCGTCGACGTGGTGTGGATCGGCTTGTTCATCTTCGTTTATGTGCTTTAACAACAGCTACAAGCCACAACAACAGCTTCAAGCTTCAAGCTTCAAGCTCAAAGCGGTAAGGCTTCTAACTTGCAGCTTGTAGCTTACCGCTTGCAGCTACCACCGCACGTGGGACACCAGTTGGCCGCTGTAGAAACCCCAGGCAATCAGGCCGACGGTTCCAGCGGCCAATGCCACCCGAACACTCAAGGCGATGACCAGTCGATTCGAGCTGCTGTCGTCCTTGACCAGGAAAAACAGGCCGCTGAACAGGCTGATCACCGTGGCAATCAGCATCAGGACGATAGCTGTTTTGAGCATGGGAAGACTCCGGGGGACAGGCGATGCAGTTGAGTATAGCGATCGCGACGACTGACTTTGTGGCGCAAGCATGAAGCGCTTTCGCCCGGGTGTGATTCCGACCGTGGTGGTGGCGTTGTTGCTGCCGCTGCTGGTGTCACTGGGTTTCTGGCAACTGGGCCGTGGCGCGGAGAAAACCGCCCTGCTCGCCACTTACACCGAACGCCGCGCCGCCGAGCCGATGGCCAGCAGCGAACTACTGACCAGCGCCGACCCGGCCTATCGCCGCGTGCATCTGCAGGGCCAGTTCGATGGTGCCCACAGCCTGTTACTCGATAACCGCCAGCGTGACGGCAAAGTCGGCGTCGAAGTACTGCAACCGTTTCAGGATCAGCGCAGCGGTCTGTGGCTGCTGGTCAATCGCGGCTGGCTGCCGTGGCCGGATCGCCGCGTACCGCCGCAATTCAGCACGCCAACCGAATCGCTGAATATCGATGCCTGGGTTTACGTCGCCCCCGGCGCGACTTTCCAGTTGCACGCCGATCCGGTCAGCCAGACCTGGCCGCAAACCATCACCGCCGTCGAGCCGGCCAAACTGTGGAAAACCCTCGAGCGCGACGGCTACGCCTATGAGTTACGCGCCGAATCCGGCCCGGCCAGCTATCAAGCCGATTGGCCGGTGGTCGCGATGGGCCCGGAAAAACACCTCGGTTACGCCGTGCAGTGGTTCGCCATGAGCATTGCACTGCTCGGTCTCTACCTTTATCTCGGCTGGCACAACGCCAAGGAGAAACACCATGGGAACGGCCATGAATCCACCCAGCATGTCTGAAACCAAAGTCCCGGTCAGTCGCCGACGCGGACGCATGCAACTGTTGCTGATCGTGCTCGGTGTAGTCGGCCCGATGCTTCTCGCCACCGGCATGTACAAATTGCAGTTCTGGGTGCCGGAAGGTCGCAGCTATCACGGTGAACTGCTCGGCAACGGCCAGACCCGCGCCGACATCGGCGTGCAAGCCGATGAACAACGCTGGCAGATGCTGGTGACCGCGCCCAAGGACTGCTCGGTAGATTGCCAGCAGTTGGTGTATCTGGCGCGGCAGATCCAGATCGGCCTCGGTCGTGAGGCCGGGCGCGCCACCCATGCCCTCGCCGCCGCGCAGCCGTTGAGCAGCGACTACGACGCCAAACTGACCCGCGAATATCCGCAGCTGCAACGCTATCCGCTGGATGCTGCGACATTCGGCAAGACAACAGGGGACAACGCGACGCCGCAGCTGTGGATTATCGATCCGCACGGCAACCTCGTGCTGCGCTACGGCCCGAACGTAAAGGGTAAGGATCTGCTCAACGACCTGCGCCATCTGCTGAAACTGTCGAACATCGGATAAGGGCATCGTCATGGCCAAACCTGGATTTCGCCTCGCGCTGTTTGCCACCCTGCTGGCACTGATTGTGGTGCTGCTCGGCGCCTACACACGCCTGACCCACGCCGGCCTCGGTTGCCCGGACTGGCCGGGTTGCTACGGATTTATCAGCGTGCCGAAAAGCGAAGCCCAACTGGCCCATGCCGAACTGCATTTCCCCGAGGCGCCGGTCGAAGCACACAAGGGCTGGAATGAGATGATCCACCGCTACTTCGCTGGCGCCCTCGGCCTGCTCATCTCAGTGCTGGCCGGCCGCGCGTGGGTCAATCGGCGTCATCCGGGCCTGCCATTGAAACTGCCACTGTTCTTGCTGGCGGTGGTCATCGCACAAGCCGCGTTCGGCATGTGGACAGTGACGCTCAAGCTCTGGCCACAAGTGGTCACCGGGCATTTGCTCGGTGGTTTCGCGACGTTGAGTCTGTTGTTTTTGCTGACCCTGAGATTGTCCGGTGTGCTGCCGGCGCTGACCGTGCCAAAGCGTTTGCAGTACTGGGCGACGGCCGGACTGTTGCTGGTGATCGGCCAGATCGCCCTCGGTGGCTGGGTCAGTTCCAACTACGCGGCGGTGGCCTGCATCGACTTCCCGACGTGCCATGGCGATTGGCTGCCAGCCGCTGATTTCGCCAATGGCTTTCATCTGACCCAACATATCGGCCCGAATTACCTGGGCGGACAACTCGACAGCGACGCACGCACGGCGATTCATCTGACCCATCGCATCGGCGCGCTGCTGGTAACGCTGGTGCTGCTCGGTCTGGCCTGGCAACTGAAAGTGGTTGGCATGACCCGACTGGCCGGCCTGGTGCTCATCGCCCTCGCCGCGCAAATCACCCTTGGCATCAGCAACGTGGTGTTCCATCTGCCGCTGCCAATCGCCGTCGCCCACAACGCGGGCGGCGCAGCACTGTTGTTGTCGATGGTGCTGGTCAATTATCACGCGCGCACCAGCCTGGTTCGGGTCAAGCAGCCGCTGATTGCGCGGTGGCGCTTGAGCCCGCGTAAACACTCGGCGGCGCCCATCACAATAAAAGGAGAAACGCCGTGGCGATTCTGATTGGCGAACGTCCCGCGCAGGCGTTGTGGCGCGATTATCTGGAGCTGACCAAACCGAAAGTGGTGGTGCTGATGCTCATCACCTCGCTGGTCGGCATGTTTCTCGCGACCCGCGCCGGGGTGCCGTGGACGGTGCTGGTGTTCGGCAACCTGGGGATTGCGCTGTGTGCCGGCGGCGCGGCGGCGGTCAATCATGTGGTGGATCGACGCATCGACGCGCTGATGGCGCGCACCCACAAACGGCCGTTGGCCGAGGGCCGGGTGTCACCTGCCGCCGCGCTGACGTTTGCGCTGGTATTGGCGCTGCTGGGGCAGGCGTTGTTGCTGACCTTCACCAATCCGCTGACGGCGTGGCTGACGCTCGCTTCGTTGCTTGGTTACGCGGTGGTTTACACCGGTTTCCTCAAACGCGCGACGCCGCAGAACATCGTCATCGGTGGTCTGGCCGGCGCCGCGCCGCCGCTGCTCGGCTGGACCGCCGCCACTGGCCATGTCAGCGCCGAACCGTTGCTGTTGGTGCTGATCATCTTCGCCTGGACCCCGCCGCACTTCTGGGCGCTGGCGATTCATCGCAAAGAGGAATACGCCAAGGCCGACATCCCGATGCTGCCGGTCACCCACGGCGAGCACTACACCAAAGTGCACATTCTGCTGTACACCTTTGCGCTGCTGGCCGTGAGCCTGCTGCCGTATGTGATCCACATGAGCGGCATGCTCTACCTCGTTTGCGCCCTCGCCCTGGGCGCGAGGTTTCTGCAATGGGCCGTGGTGCTGTACCGTGGCACTCGGCCGCACGCGGCGATCAACACCTTCAAGTACTCTATTTATTACTTGTTCCTGTTGTTCATCGCCCTGCTCGTAGACCACTACTTACTGTTGAACCTATGACTCGAACCCAGAAAACCGTTTTCATCCTCGTCGCCGTGGTCGCGTTGATCCTCGGCCTTACCGTCAACAAAGTGCTGAGCGGCAAGGGCCAGGGCGACCCGACCGCGTTGATCGACGCCGGCATCATCCTGCTGCCGCAGAGCCGCAATCTGCCGGACGTGACGATGACGGACCAGGACGGCAAACCGGTCGCGATCAATGAGCTCAAGGGCAAGTGGAGTCTGCTGTTTTTTGGCTACACCTTCTGCCCGGATATCTGCCCGACCACCCTCGCGCAACTGCGCCAGATCAAAAGTGAACTGCCGAAGGACGCTGTGGACAAGTTGCAGATCGTTCTGGTCAGCGTCGACCCGAACCGGGACAACCCGAAGCAGCTGAAACAGTATCTGGGCTACTTCGATCCGCAATTCATCGGCCTGACGCCAACCTCGATCGAAGAACTGCAGAAAGTCGCCAACGCGGTGAGCATTCCGTTTATTCCAGCGGACACCAGCAAGCCGAATTACACGGTGGATCACAGCGGCAATCTGGCGGTAATCGGGCCGGACGGCACGCAGCGCGGGTTTATTCGGGCGCCGCTGAACAACGCCAAACTGGTGGCGCAGTTGCCGGTGATGCTTAACCGCAAATAACACGCCACTGCCCCCTGTGGGAGCGAGCCTGCTCGCGAAGAGGTCGGCAGAGTCAACATCTACATTGCCTGACACACCGCTTTCGCGAGCAGGCTCGCTCCCACAAGGGACTGTGTTTTCGGGCACAAAAAAGGGGACGCACATGGCGTCCCCTTTTCGTTGCAGCAATCTGAATCAGAACGCCGGCAACACCGCACCCTTGTACTTCTCGGTAATGAATTGCTTCACCTCCGGACTGTGCAGGGCCGCGGCCAGTTTCTTCATCGCGTCGCTGTCCTTGTTGTCCGCACGGGACACGAGAATGTTCACGTAAGGCGAGTCATTACCCTCAATCACCAGCGCGTCCTTGGACGGATCGAGCTTGGCTTCCAGCGCGTAGTTGGTGTTGATCAGCGCCAGATCGACCTGAGTCAGCACACGCGGGATGGTCGCGGCTTCCAGTTCGCGGAACTTCAGGTCTTTCGGGTTTTGCGCGATGTCTTTGATGGTCGACAGGATGTTGGTCGGGTCCTTCAAGGTGATCACGCCAGCCTTGGCCAGCAGCAACAGCGCACGGCCGCCGTTGGTGGCGTCGTTCGGGATGACCACGTTGGCGCCGCCTGGCAATTCTTCGATCTTCTTGATCTTGCTCGAGTACGCGCCCAGTGGTTCCAGGTGTACGCCGGTCACGGCAACCAGGCTGGTGCCCTTGGCCTTGTTGAATTCATCGAGGTACGGCTGGTGCTGGAAGAAGTTGGCGTCCAGACGCTTTTCGGCAACCTGTACGTTCGGCTGAATGTAGTCGGTGAAGACCTTGACCTTTAGATCCACGCCTTCTTTGGCCAGTGCAGGCTTCACGAACTCGAGGATTTCAGCGTGCGGCACCGGGCTGGCGGCAACGGTCAGGGTTTCGGCGTGGGCCGAGAATGCCGCAACGGCAGCGAAAGCAGCGATCAGTTTTTTCATTCAGCTAACTCCTTATGAGGCGCCCGTCTGGCGCCTGCCAGCGAATGGCCGGCTCATCTCTTGATTACAAAAACCGGTTATTTGCGCGAGAAATGCACGACCAGTCGGTCGCCCACCATTTGCAACACTTGCACCAGGATCAGCAGCAACACCACGGTGACGATCATCACGTCAGTCTGGAAACGCTGGTAGCCGAAACGGATCGCCAGGTCGCCCAGGCCACCGGCACCCACCACACCGGCCATCGCCGTGTAGGAAACCAGTGTAATCGCTGTCACGGTAATCGCTGCGAAGATGCCCGGACGGGCCTCTGGCAGCAACGCGTTGACGATGATCTGCCGAGTGGTCGCGCCCATCGACTGGGTCGCCTCGATGATGCCGCGATCGACTTCACGCAGCGCGGTTTCCACCAGACGCGCGAAGAACGGCGTGGCACCCACCACCAGCGGCGGAATCGCACCGGCCACGCCCAGCGAGGTGCCGGTGATCAGCACGGTGAACGGGATCATCACGATCAGCAGAATGATGAACGGCAGCGAGCGCAGGATGTTCACCGCCAGCGACATGAACGCGTAGACACCGCGGTTTTCCAGCAACTGACGCGGGCTGCACAAAAACAGCAGCACACCCAGCGGCAGACCGAGCAGCACGGTGAACAGCAGCGAACCGCCGAGCATCAGCATCGTGTCGCCGGTGGCCAGCCAGATTTCGTACCAGTCGATATTGGCGAAAAAGCTCATAAAGGCTTCCATTAACGCAGGACCTCCATGTGAACGTCAGCGGCGGTGAAGCGAGCGAACGCCGCTTCCATGTCGCCACCGGTGACGGCGAGGGTCAATTGCCCGTACGGAACGTCTTTGATGCGATCGATACGACCGGCCAGGATGCTGTAGTCGACACCGGTCTCGCGGGCGACGGTACCGAGCAACGGCGCGTAGGTCGCTTCGCCTTGGAAAGTCAGACGCACGATACGGCCCGGCACGTGAGCGAAGTCATCGCGCTGTTCGCTTTCGTCGATCTGCTCGCTTTCCTGCACGAAACGCTTGGTGGTCGGGTGCTGCGGATGCAGGAACACATCGGCCACCGAACCTTGCTCGACGATCACGCCGGCATCCATCACACCGACCTGATCGCACACACGGCGGATGACGTCCATCTCGTGGGTGATCAGTACGATGGTCAGTTTCAGCTCGCGATTGATCTCGGCCAGCAGTTGCAGGACCGAGGCCGTTGTCTGCGGGTCGAGAGCGCTGGTGGCTTCGTCGCACAGCAGAATCTTGGGCTTGGTCGCCAACGCGCGGGCGATGCCGACACGCTGCTTCTGGCCACCGGACAACTGCGCCGGGTACTTCCTGGCGTGGTCGGAAAGACCGACCCGCGCCAGCAACTCGGCCACACGTTTGTCGATTTCGCTGCTCGACAACTCGCCGGCCAAGGTCAGCGGCAACGCAACGTTGTCGGCGACAGTCTTGGAAGCGAGCAGGTTGAAGTGCTGGAAGATCATCCCGACTTGCTGGCGGAAACGGCGCAGGCCGTTGGCGTCCAGCGCGGTGACTTCTTCGCCGTCGACGAAGATCTTGCCGCCACTGGATTCTTCCAGGCGATTGATCAGACGCAGCAGGGTACTTTTTCCCGCGCCGGAATGGCCGATCAGACCGAAGACCTGACCGTTCTCAATCGAGAGACTGGTCGGGTGCAGGGCGGGGATGTCCTTACCGGCGACGCGGTAAGTCTTGTGGACGTTTTGAAACTCGATCACGTAGCGAACCTTGTGGGGCGCGTTAGAAAAGGATCAGCGGTTAGCCGGGCGCGCATTTTAGCCTGTCCGTATAGAGGTTCTTAGCATTTATTTCGCATTTAACCTTCGAATTGGCAATAAGAAGATCAAAGGTCATAAAAAAGGAACGCCCGTTCCTTGTCATCGGTCACTACTTAAGCGACTTGAAAGCCTGGGTGCCGTGCCCGGGAACCACTCAAGAGTCCTCGGCACGTCCCGGGGGTCAAACGAGGAGTTTACGTCTGATGAGTACCAAGAAACCTGCCCCTGCAAAAAGTGAAATGGCCGGAACCGATACCCCGGATCGCGCCAACACCAACGCCAAGCTCGACAGTCTGGAGACTTTTCGCTCCGACGCCACCGGCCAGGCACTGCGCACCAACCAAGGCGTGAAGGTTGCCGACAACCAGAACACCCTCAAGGTCGGTGAGCGCGGGCCGTCGCTGCTGGAAGATTTCATCATGCGTGAAAAAATCACGCATTTTGACCATGAGCGTATCCCGGAGCGTATCGTCCACGCCCGCGGCACCGGGGCCCATGGTTTTTTTCAAGCCTATGAAAATCATGCTGCGCTGACCAAAGCCGGATTTCTACAGGATCCAGGGAAGAAAACCCCGGTGTTCGTCCGCTTTTCCACGGTGCAAGGGCCACGCGGTTCCGGCGACACCGTGCGTGACGTGCGCGGGTTTGCCGTGAAGTTCTTCACCGACGAGGGCAACTTCGACCTGGTCGGTAACAACATGCCGGTGTTTTTCATTCAGGACGCGATCAAGTTCCCTGATTTCGTCCACGCGGTAAAACCTGAACCGCACAACGAAATCCCTACCGGTGGCTCGGCTCACGACACCTTCTGGGACTTCGTGTCGCTGGTGCCGGAGTCGGCGCACATGGTCATCTGGGCGATGTCCGACCGGGCGATCCCGAAGAGCCTTCGCAGCATGCAGGGCTTTGGCGTGCACACCTTCCGCCTGATCAATGCCGAGGGCAAATCGCGCTTCGTCAAATTCCACTGGCGCCCAACTGCGGGGACTTGCTCGCTGGTGTGGGACGAAGCGCAGAAGCTCGCCGGTAAAGACACCGACTATCACCGTCGCGATCTCTGGGAAGCCATCGAGATGGGCGACTACCCGGAATGGGAATTGGGCGTGCAGATCATCGAGGAGGAAAACGAGCACGATTTCGACTTCGACATCCTCGACCCGACCAAGCTGATCCCGGAAGAAATCGTGCCGATCACGCCGCTGGGCAAAATGACCCTCAACCGCAACCCGGACAACTTCTTCGCCGAGACCGAGCAGGTTGCGTTCTGCCCTGGCCACATTGTTCCGGGTATCGACTTCTCCAACGATCCGCTGCTGCAAGGTCGGCTATTTTCCTACACCGATACGCAAATCAGCCGACTCGGTGGGCCGAACTTTCATGAGCTGCCGATCAACCGCCCGGTGGCGCCGTTCCACAACGGTCAGCGCGATGCTCAGCACCGCACAACCATCGACAAGGGGCGCGCCTCTTACGAGCCGAATTCGATTGACGGCGGTTGGCCGAAAGAAACGCCACCGGCCGCGCAGGACGGTGGTTTCGAGAGCTATCCGGAACGCATCGACGCCGCCAAGATCCGTCAGCGCAGCCAGTCGTTCAGCGATCACTTCTCGCAGGCAACCTTGTTCTTCAACAGCATGAGCGAGCATGAGAAGGAACACATCATTGCCGCTTACAGCTTCGAGCTGGGCAAGGTTGAGCGCGAGTTCATCCGTGCACGGGAAGTGAACGAAATTCTGGCGAACATCGATCTGGAACTTGCCAAGCGCGTGGCGGAAAATCTCGGTCTTCCGGCACCCACCAAAGGCACGGTCGAAGCGCGCAAAACGTCTTTCGATCACTCACCGGCGCTGAGCCAGGCCAATTTGTTGCCAGAAAACATCAAGACGCGAAAAGTAGCGATTCTTGCTGCCAACGGCGTCGATGGTGCAGCGATTGATGCAATGAAGAAAGCACTGGCCGCTGAAGGTGCGCACGCTAAATTGCTCGGCCCGACCTCGGCGCCGGTAAAAACCGCCGATGGCAAAAGCCTGCCGGTGGATGCATCGATGGAAGGCATGCCTTCCGTGATCTTCGATGCGGTGTTCGTGCCGGGTGGCGCGGCGTCGATCAAAGCGTTGAGCGGTGACGGCGTGGCGTTGCATTACGTGCTGGAGGCGTACAAGCACCTGAAGGCGATTGCCTTGCACGGCGAAGCCAAGCAATTGCTGGATGTGCTGAAGCTGGAGGCGGATGCCGGGTTGCTCGAGGGTAAGGATGTCGGGGCGTTGACCAAACCGTTCTTTGCCGCGATCGGGCAGCATCGGGTTTGGGCTCGGGAGCCTAAGGCGAAAGCCGTTCCGGCGTAAAAGCAAAAGATCGCAGCCTTCGGCAGCTCCTACATGGGTTCACATTCTCCCTGTAAGAGCTGCCGGAGGCTGCGATCTTTTTACGGTTTACGCGGACTCAGCACCATCTGCGCCGGCACCGTGCGCAGAATCTGCTTCTCGATCTTCAGATCAAAATCCGGATTCAATTTCTTCACACGCTTGGTCAGCAAATTCGCCAACCATGGATAGTCATTGGTACGTGGCGCCTGAATAGTCACCGCACACTCGTAATTCACTACATCGGCGGCGATCGCATCCAATTGGCGGCGAAGTTTGTGACTATCGGTGATATTCAGCGCAACCGTGGTGCTTTCGGCTGTCGGGTCAATCACTTTGGCTTTCGGCCGGGCTTCCGCAGCGAGCAACGCCGCCTCGGCTTTTTCAAGCTCGGCCTTGCGTGCTTCGGTAATGGCGCCGTTGACGCCACCGGTCAGCGCCGGGGCCTTGGGCATCAATACACGTGCACGGCTCAAAGCAGTTGCAGCAGCGTTTACATCACCCTTTTGCAAGACGATCTGGCTGCGACGCAGATACGCCTCGGCCAATTGCCGTTGATATTGCTCAAGGGATTGATCGTTGGGGGTTTCAGTCTGCAAAGTGGCCAACTGGGCTTCGGCAGTGGCCAATTCGCTGCTGGCCAGGCTTTGTTCCAGCTGCGCGATGGCCGTAGCCCGCGCATCGGGGGCTTCAGCCACCGGCGGCGTGCTTTGGCAGGCGCCCAGCAGCACTGAAAATGCGACAAGGAGCAGATAACGGGAGGCGAACGGCTTCATTCCTGCGACTCTCTAATTGCGCAAAAAGCGGCCAAGTCTACACCCCACGACGAGGCAGAACAAAACTCAGCAGAAACAGTGCGGCCGCCGTCACAACGATTGACGGCCCCGCCGGGGTGTCCTTGAACCATGACAACGCCAGCCCGCCACACACGGCGAGCATGCCCAGCAGGCTCGCGCCCAGCGCCATCTGCTCTGGTGAACGAGCGTGACGCTGTGCCGCAGCCGCCGGAATGATCAACAGCGAAGTAATCAGCAATACGCCGACGATTTTCATCGCCACCGCGATCACCACCGCGATCAACAACATCAGCGCCATGCGCAAACCCGCGACCGGCAGGCCTTCAACCCTGGCCAGTTCCTCATGCACGGTGATCGCCAGCAGAGGCCGCCACAGCGTCACCAGCAACACCAGCACCGCCGCGCTGCCGCCGAGGATCCACGCCAGGTCAGTCGGGCTGATCGCCAGCAGGTCACCGAACAGATAGGCCATCAGGTCGATCCGCACTTCATGCATGAAGCTTAGTACGACAAGCCCGAGAGAGAGCGTGCTCGGTGCGAGAATTCCCAAAAGCGTGTCGGATGCCAGCGGCTGACGCTGTTGCAACGTGACCAGCAACACCGCCAGCAGCAGGCAACCGACCGTGACCGCAACCGTCGGGCTGACATCCAGCAGAAAGCCCAGCGCCACGCCGAGCAATGCGGCATGGGACAAGGTATCGCCGAAATACGCCATGCGCCGCCACACCACAAACGAGCCAAGCGGCCCTGCGACCACCGCCAGCGCCAGACCTGCAAGCAGGGCATACAACAGAAAATCAGCCATGCTTGCAGTTGTCTCCATGAACGTGGGGTTGGCCCGAAACCGGGCCCTTGACCACTGAACCGTGCAGATCGTGGGCGTGGTCGTGGTGGTGGTGATAAATCGCCAAGCTCGGCGCGTTCTTGCCGAACAGCTCGACAAACGCCGGATCGCCGCTGACTTGCTCGGGATGCCCAGAGCAGCAGACGTGACGATTGAGGCAGACCACCTGGTCGGTGGTGCTCATCACCAGATGCAAATCGTGGGAAACCATCAGCACGCCGCAGCCGTGGCGATCGCGCAGCCGGGTGATCAGGCTATACAGCTCCGCCTGGCCAGCGACATCTACGCCTTGCACTGGCTCATCGAGCACCAGCAGTTCCGGTTCGCGCAGCAGGGCTCGGGCGAGCAGTACGCGCTGCATTTCACCACCGGAAACGCTCTGCACCGGGCTGTCGATGACGTGCTCGGCACCGACTTCTTTCAGAGCCGCCAGTGCACGCGGGCGATCAACGCCCGGCACCAAACGCAGAAACCGCAGCACCGAGAGCGGCAAGGTCGGATCGACGTGGAGCTTTTGCGGCATGTAGCCGACACGCAGTTTCGGCTTGCGCCAGACGCTGCCACTGTTCGGTTTCAACAATCCGAGCACGGCGCGCACCAGCGTGGTCTTGCCCGCACCATTGGGGCCGATCAGGGTGACGATCTGCCCCGGCTCGACGCTCAGCTCGATGTTGTCCAGCACGGTTTGTCCGCCAAACGTGACGGCGACTTGCTCCAGACGGATCAGCGCATTGCTCATCAAGCCCCCTGGCAACCGGAGCACAGGCCGACCACTTCGACGGTCTGCGCTTCGACGATAAAACCGACATCCATGGCGCTGTTGATGATTGCGTCACTGATCACTTTTTGCTCAAGCTCGATGGCAGCGTGGCATTCGCGGCAGATCAGGAACTGGCCCTGATGCGCATGTTCCGGGTGCACACAGCCAACAAAGGCGTTGAGCGAGGAGATGCGATGCACCAGGCCGTTTTCCAGCAGGAAATCCAGCGCCCGGTATACGGTCGGCGGCGCGGCGCGGCGGCCGTCCTGCTCGCTCAGCACCGCCAGAATGTCGTAGGCACCCAGCGGTTTATGGCTTTGCCACACCAGCTCCAGCACTCGGCGGCGCAACGCAGTCAGGCGCAAGCCTTTCTGTGCACACAAAGTATCGGCCTCGGACAAAGCGCTGTGCACGCAATGAGAGTGGTCGTGGGGACGGCTGGCGATCGGTGTAATAGGCATGGGCGGCGACGAGTTTTGATAGAGACGTTATTATGTTACCCGTTCTCGCCTCCTTGAGTGGTCATCGTGTCCCGACTTTTTTCTGTTTTTGTGGCGTTTGTCGCCAGTTTCCTGCTGATCGGTTCGGCTCAGGCCGAGGTCAAAGTGCTCACCAGCATCAAACCGCTGCAGCTGATTGCCGCAGCCGTGCAGGACGGCGTGGCGATTCCCGAGGTACTGCTGCCGCCGGGTGCCTCGCCGCACAACTATGCGCTGCGTCCATCCGACGTACGGAAGGTGCAATCGGTGGATCTGCTCTACTGGGTCGGCCCGAGCATGGAAGGTTTCCTGCCTCGCGTGCTGAACGGTCGTACGCAGCCGAGCGTCGCGGTGCAGGATCTGCCGGGGATGAAACTTCGCCATTTCGCTGAAGACAGTCATTCCCACGCCGAAGAAGCCGACGATCATGACCACGATCACCGTCCGGGCACGCTGGATGCGCACCTGTGGTTATCGCCGGTGAACGCGCGGGTGATTGCCGACAAAATGGCCGCTGATTTGAGTGCAGCTGATCCGGCGAATGCCGAGCGCTATCAAAGTAACGCCAAGGCTTTCGATGAGCGTCTTGATGCGTTGGATCTGCGTTTGAAGAAGCGTCTGGCCAGTGTTGAAGGCAAACCGTACTTCGTCTTTCACGAAGCGTTCGACTACTTCGAAGACGCTTACGGCTTGAAGCATACCGGCGTGTTCAGCGTGGCGGCCGAGGTGCAGCCGGGTGCCCAGCACGTCGCTGCGATGCGCAAGCGTTTGCAGGAAGTGGGCAAGACCTGCGTGTTCAGCGAGCCGCCATTGCGCCCGCGTCTGGCGGAAACACTGGTCGCCGGCCTGCCGGTGAAACTGGCGGAACTGGATGCATTGGGCGGTTACACCCCGGCGACGGCTCAGGGGTATGAGCAGGTGCTGGAGAAGTTGGGCAATGATTTGGCGGGGTGCCTGGAGTCGTTGTAACCCCGGCATTCGTGTTGCCCCCATTCGCGAGCAGGCTCGCTTCCACAAGGATTAATGAAATCCTGTGGGAGCGAGCCTGCTCGCGAAGCTTTTAAAGGGCAAAAGGCAGATGAATGCTAACCATCTGCCGCTGCGCCAGGCGCTGCTCAAACTCCTGCGGATCGTGAATCAACACGTCCTGCCCGGCAAATTGTTCGGCCGCGATCAACCGCGACAGCCAGAACCGCACACACGCCACTCGCAGCATGGTCGGCCACAACTCAGCCTCTGCCGCCGTAAACGGCCGTAGCGCCGCGTAGGCGCCGAGGAAAGCACGGGCACGCGGGCCATCGATCAGACCATCATCGTCCGAACACCAATCGTTCAACGCAATCGCCACGTCATAGAGCATCGGGCCCGAGCAGGCGTTGTAGAAGTCGATCAGCCCGGTCAGATGCGTGCCTTCGAACATCGCGTTGTCGCGAAACAGGTCGGCGTGGATATTCGCCCGTGGCAGCGCGAGAATCTTGTCTTTGCGCGCAGTGATTTCATCCAGCGCCTTTTGCAGCAACGCGCGCGGCGCATCGCTCAGGTGCGAGAGCAACGCGGTGCCCTCCTCCAGCATCCAGTCGAGGCCACGATCGGTCTTGCGCTTGATCATGTGCTCGCCCTGGGTCGCCAGGTGCAGATGCGCCTGCAACTCGCCGACCTGCGCGCAATGCTGGGCGTTGGCGACCTTGATGTGCTTGCCAGCCAGACGCGGTTGCAGCAATGCCGGTTTGCCTTTGAGTTCACGCAACGCCACGCCGTCGATGGTGCGCAGTGCATACGGCACCGGCAGATCGGCTTCGTGCAGCACGTCGAGCAGGTCGATGAAGAACGGCATCTCCTGCACCGGGCCGCGTTCGACCAGGGTCAGGACGAATTCGCCCTGCTCCAGGCTGATGAAGAAATTGGTGTTTTCGCTGCCGGCGGCAATCCCCTGGAAATCAAGCAGACGGCCAAGCCCGTAAGGGGCGAGAAAGGTTTCCAGCTCGGGCCGAGCCAGGGGGGTGAACACAGACATGGTTAAAAACTGCTCAGTTCGGGCGCCGCGATCAACGCGGCGCCGATTAAAATTAAGAGACTACTTCCATTCGAAAATCTTCCACGACGGAATCAGCATATCCGGCTGATCCGAGCGAATGAAGTTCGCATCCGTCCCGTCTGCGCGCACAAGAAAGTAGGGCGGTGCGCCCTTCGGCGTGACTTTGATCGCATACAGGAAACCGTTTTGCCGATACTCCTGAATGGTCTTGTCGCCTTCCGTGCGAATGGTAACTTCGGGGTCCCCCGTCGGCGCATCATCCGCCGCCATCGCGGCCAATGGTGAAGCAGCAATCAACCCGACCAGCAGCAAGCGATTTAACGTACGCATGATAACCTTGTCCCTTTGTCGTCAACGGTCCCGCTATTCTAGCGCCGGGCCCGCCGAAAAGGTTGATTCTGCTCATGAGCCAAGCCCCCCTCGTCCTGGTGGACGGTTCGTCTTACCTGTACCGCGCTTTCCACGCCCTGCCTCCTTTGACCACCTCCAAAGGTCTGCCGACCGGTGCGGTCAAGGGCGTGCTGAACATGCTCAAAAGTTTGCGCAAACAGTACCCGGACAGTCCGTTCGCCGTGGTTTTCGACGCCAAGGGCGGCACATTTCGCGATGAGATGTACGCCGAATACAAGGCCAACCGCCCGAGCATGCCCGACGACATGCGCGTACAGATCGAGCCCCTGCACCAGAGCGTGATCGCCCTCGGCTTCCCGCTGCTGTGCGTGGAAGGCGTCGAGGCCGACGATGTGATCGGCACGCTGGCCCGCAGCAGTGCGGCGGCGGATCGCCCGGTGATCATCTCCACCGGCGACAAGGACATGGCGCAACTGGTCGATGGCCACATTACCTTGGTCAATACCATGTCCGGTAGCTCGATGGACGTGGAGGGCGTGAAGGAGAAATTCGGCGTCGCTCCGGAGCAGATCATCGATTATCTGGCGCTGATGGGCGACTCTTCCGACAACATTCCGGGCGTTCCCGGCATCGGCCCGAAAACCGCATCCGGCCTGCTGGTCGGCGTCAACGGTGGCCTGACCGAGCTTTACGCGCAGCTCGACATCGTGCCAACCCTGCCGATTCGCGGCGCCAAGACCCTGCCGGCCAAGCTCGAAGAACACAAGGAGATGGCTTTCCTCTCCTATCAACTGGCGACCATCAAGATCGACGTGCCGCTGGACGTCGAACTCGACGATTTGCAGATGCGCGCCGAAGATCCGGCCAAGCTCTACGAGCTGTACACGCTGCTGGAATTCAAAAGCTGGATCAACGATCTCGATCGCGACGCCAAACGCCTGGAGCTGAGCAGCGCTGCGGCGCCTGAGCCGGCGGGTGATCTGTTCAGCGCGCCAGAGGCCGAAGCCCCGGCCGCCCCGGCTGAAGCGGCTTATGAAACCATCCTTGATCAGGCGCGTTTTGACGTCTGGCTGGAAAAACTCAAAAACGCCCAACTGTTCGCCTTCGACACTGAAACCACCGGTATCGATGCGCAGCAGGCGCAGCTTGTCGGTCTGTCGTTCGCGGTGCAGGCCAACGAAGCGGCGTACATTCCGCTGACCCACTCCTACATCGGCGTGCCGGAGCAACTGGATCGCGACACTGTACTGCGCGCGCTCAAGCCGATTCTGGAAGACCCGAACAAACTCAAGGTCGGCCAACACGCCAAGTTCGACATGAACATTCTGGCCAACTGCGCCATCGGCGGCGATCAGAACGAAGGCATCACCGTGCGCGGCGTCGCCTTCGACACGATGCTTGAGTCCTACGTGCTCAACTCCACCGCCACCCGCCACGACATGGACAGCCTCGCGCAGAAGTACCTGGACCACACCACCGTGAGTTTCCAGGACATCGCCGGCAAAGGCGCCAAGCAACTGACCTTCGATCAAATCGCGCTGGAACAGGCCGGGCCGTATGCCGCCGAAGACGCCGACATCACCTTGCGTCTGCACCAGACGCTGTTCGAAAAACTCAGCGCCATTCCAAGCCTGGCCAGCGTGCTGACCGACATCGAGATTCCATTGGTACCGGTACTAGCGCGCATCGAACGCCAGGGCGCATTCGTCGATGCCGAGCTGCTCGGTATCCAGAGCATTGAGCTGGGCAACAAGATGGTCGCGCTGGAGCGCGAAGCGTTCGAAATCGCTGGGGAAGAGTTCAACCTGGGCTCGCCCAAGCAGCTCGGCGTGATTCTCTACGAAAAACTCGGCCTGCCGGTTTTGAAGAAAACCGCCAAGGGCCAGCCGTCCACTGCCGAAGAAGTGCTGGCAAAACTCGCCGAGGACGATCACCGCTTGCCGAAAGTGCTGATGGCGCATCGCTCCATGAGCAAGCTGAAAAGCACCTACACCGATCGCCTGCCGGAGCAGATCAACCCGCGCACCGGGCGCGTCCATACCTCGTACCATCAGGCCGTGGCATCGACCGGGCGTCTGTCCTCCAGCGATCCGAACCTGCAGAACATTCCGGTGCGTACCGCTGAAGGCCGACGCATCCGTCAGGCCTTCGTCGCGCCAAAAGGCTACAAACTGCTGGCGGCGGACTATTCGCAGATCGAACTGCGGATCATGGCCCACCTGTCCAAGGACGAAGGCTTGATGAACGCCTTCCGCAACAATCTGGATGTGCATACCGCCACCGCTGCCGAAGTGTTCAAGGTCGAGCTCAACGAAGTGACTTCCGACCAGCGCCGTGGCGCCAAGGCGATCAACTTCGGCCTGATCTACGGCATGGGCGCACAGAAACTCGGCAAGGACATTGGCGTCGACACCAAGACCGCCAAGGCTTACATCGACACCTACTTTGCGCGTTATCCGGGCGTTCGCGAGTACATGGATCGCACCCGCGCGCAGGCTGCGGATCAGGGTTATGTCGAAACGTTCTTCGGCCGTCGCCTGTACTTGCCGGAAATCAACTCCAACAAGCCGCAGGAACGCGCTGCCGCTGAACGCACGGCAATCAACGCGCCGATGCAAGGCACGGCAGCCGACATCATCAAGAAAGCCATGGTCGCGGTGGATAACTGGCTGACGACCTCCGGGCTGGACGCGCGAGTCATCCTGCAAGTGCACGATGAACTGGTGCTGGAGGTTCGCGAGGATCTGGTTGATCAGGTCAGCGCCGAAATTCGTCAGCACATGAGCGAAGCGGCGAAGCTGGATGTGCCGCTGCTGGTCGAAGTGGGTGTGGGCAATAACTGGGATGAGGCGCACTAAACCATTTTGAGTCGGTTTTGCTGCGGCTTCACGCCGCGGCAAACCCGTTGAACGGTGCTTAGTCCGAATAGCGCTTGGGCTTATTCCAAAGCTTTTTGAAAAAAATCTGAACTAATCTTGCAGCTCGCTACTCAGAGTTACTGAATGGCTGGTGAAGCCCTTCAATGCTCCTATGTTGTGTTAAGTGTTGGCAGATATCTGAACCCCGCCCTAGCGGTTCGGAACTTAAACCCCGGAATTTCTCCCTCCCCACTGAAATCCGGGGCTTTTTTTGCCCAAAAATCGGCTGTGGTGCTACGCAAGACACCACAGACGATTTTGAAATCCTTTTACTCAGACGCCGTTTCGGCGCCTTTGTCGGCCAGTTCCATCCAGTCCGCCAATACAGTGTAGGCCTCTTCCAGGCCCATGCGTTTCGGCGCCGAGAACAGCTGGATAGTCACCAGATCACCCCAACCCTTACGAATTTCCGCCTGAACCTTGAGCAGCGTGTTCTTCGCTGCGCCGTAGGTCAGCTTGTCCGCTTTGGTCAGCAGAATGTGCATCGGCATGCCGGCCGCAACCGCCCAGTCGAGCATCAGCAGGTCGAAGTCGGTCATTGGATGACGGATGTCCATCATCAGAATCAAACCCTTCAAACTCTCGCGGCCACCCAGGTAAGCCTCAAGGTGACGCTGCCAGTGCATCTTCAGCGGGATAGGTACTTTTGCATAACCGTAGCCCGGCAGGTCGACCAGACGACGATCTTCGTCTAGCTTGAAGAAGTTCAACAGCTGTGTGCGACCCGGAGTTTTCGAGGTACGCGCCAGGCTGGCGTGAGTCAGGGTGTTCAGGGCGCTGGATTTGCCGGCGTTTGAACGACCGGCAAATGCCACTTCAAAGCCTTCGTCGTCGGGGCACTGATCGACTTTGGCAGCACTGAGCATGAACGTGGACTGTTGGCACAGGCCGAGGATGGGATTTTTGAGCTGCATGGGATTTCCGATGTGGGCGGCGCCGGGAATGGGCGCGGAACGCGGTGTCGCTTCCGTTTCAGTGACGCCAGTATATAATGCCGCAGATTTTGTGTGTGCTTTGTCCCAGCGAAGGACGAAGTTTACGAGAGCGACAGACCTTGATTGCGCATTAGAACGCAAAACGCTCTCAACCCTGAAAAGGTCGTTTAAATGGCTGCTGGCTGCCGGAGTCTTGATGCCGCTTTGCAGCGCACAGGCTACACAGGATCCGGAAGCCGTGTACAACCGTGTTTGTAGTGCCTGTCATTCCGGCCAACTACCCATGGCGCCCGAAAGAGGCGATCAGGCAGCTTGGACGCCGAGGTTGGCGAAAGGTATGGAGACGCTGGTGCAACACGTGACCCAGGGTTTCAAGGCGATGCCGCCGCGTGGTTTGTGCATGGACTGCAGTGCCGAGGATTACCAAGCCATCATCCTTTGGATGAGCGAGTAAGCCCGGTCCATAACTCTTAACCCTTAGCCGTAGTTGGATTAGCTGATGAACAAATTGATCGTGAGTCTGCTGTTGACCGTGGGAATAACTGGCTTCGCCCATGCTGCAGGTGATGCCGCAGCAGGTCAGGCGAAAGTCGCTGTATGCGGAGCCTGCCATGGCCCGGACGGGAACAGCATGGCGCCAAACTTTCCAAAACTGGCCGGTCAAGGTGAACGCTACCTGACCAAGCAGCTACACGACATCAAGTCGGGCAAGCGCGTAGTTCTGGAAATGACTGGTCTGCTGACCAACCTCAGCGATCAGGATCTGGCCGACATGGCTGCCTACTTCGCCAGCCAGAAAGGCAGCGTCGGCGCCGCCGATCCCAAGCTTGTGGCGCGCGGTGAAGCCCTGTTCCGTGGTGGCAACCTGACCAAGGGCCTGCCAGCCTGCACCGGTTGCCACTCGCCCAATGGCAGCGGCAACGCTGCTGCCGGCTTCCCGCACCTGGGTGGTCAACACGCTTCATACATCGCCAAACAGCTGACCGATTTCCGCAAGGAAGAAGGCGGCCGTACCAACGATGGTGACACGATGACCATGCAGACCATTGCCAAGCGCCTGAGTGATGAAGACATCGCCGCGGTCTCCAGCTACATTCAGGGCCTGCACTAAGAGCCCTGGCTGCAACGGACATCTCGCGCAACGTTAACGCTCGATTAATCCGTCGCAGCAAGTATAAAAAGGGTGGCTTTGGCCGCCCTTTTTTGTGGCCGCTGCCGTTACACTACAGAACTCATGCCCGCCAAGGCCTGTCTGAAAACAGGTCGCGCGAGGCGACCCAATTTGTCCAGGAGTAAAGCATGCGTAATCTGATCATCAGCGCCGCCCTCGTCGCTGCCAGCCTGTTCGGCGTGACTGCCCAGGCCGCTGAAGCCCCTGCCGCCCCTTATGTAGAGCTGAGCAATCCGGTGCCGGTTGCCGTGCCTGGCAAGATCGAAGTGGTAGAGCTGTTCTGGTACGGCTGCCCGCATTGCTACTCCTTTGAGCCAGTGATCAATCCGTGGGTTGAAAAACTGCCATCCGACGTCAACTTCGTGCGTATTCCAGCCATGTTCGGCGGCCCATGGGACGCTCACGGCCAGATGTTCCTGACGCTGGAAGCTATGGGTGTTGAACACAAGGTTCACAGCGCTGTGTTTGAAGCGATCCAGAAGCAGCACAAGAAGCTGATCGACAAGAACGACATGGCTGACTTCCTCGCCACTCAAGGCGTGGACAAGGACAAGTTCCTCGCCACTTTCGACTCTTTCGCCATCAAGGGTCAGATCGTAAAGGCTCGCGAACTGGCCAAGAAGTATGAAATCACCGGCGTGCCAACCATGATCGTCAACGGCAAATATCGCTTCGACATCGGCTCCGCCGGTGGTGCCGAGCAAGCGCTGAAACTGGCTGACCAACTGGTTGCCAAAGAGCGAGCCACCAACAAGGCTGCTGCCAACTAAGCGCGGCAACCGCCATGCGCCGCTGGAAGACCGAACGCATCGTTGGCTTGCATGATCCGCAAGTCAACGAGCATCACCTGGCGTCCACGGGCCTGCCAGCGGATCATCGTCTGCGCTTGCTCAGTTTCAACATTCAGGTCGGTATCAGCACCGAGCGTTACCGGCATTACCTGACCCGCAGCTGGCAGCACCTGCTGCCGCACACCGGGCGCTCAGGCAATCTGCAGAAGATCGGCGACCTGCTCGGCGACTTCGACCTGGTCGCATTGCAGGAGGCCGATGGCGGCAGCCTGCGCTCGGGCTACATCAATCAAGTCGAACACCTGGCCCATCTCGGCGCCTTCCCCTACTGGTATCAACAACTCAATCGCAACCTCGGTCGACTGGCCCAGCACAGCAATGGCGTGCTCAGTCGCCTCAAGCCGTGGGCGATCGAGGATCATCCGCTGCCCGGCCCAAAAGGTCGCGGCGCGATCCTGCTGCGCTTCGGCGAAGGCCCGGAAGCGCTGGTGGTGGTGATGATGCATTTGGCCCTTGGCGCGCGAACGCGCAGCCTGCAACTGGCCTATATTCGTGATTTGATCGGTGGCTACAAACATCAGATATTGATGGGCGACATGAACACCCATGCCAGCGATCTGCTACAACAGTCGCCCTTACGCGATCTCGGCCTGCTGGCCCCGCAGGTGGAAGCGACATTCCCCAGCTGGCGTCCTCAGCGCTGCCTTGATCATATTTTGCTCAGCCCGACCCTGACCCTGGAAAAGGTCGAAGTGCTGGCACAACCGATTTCCGATCACCTGCCGGTCGCGGTAGAGATTCGTCTGCCGGGTTCGCTCACGGCCGATGCATTGCCCGCGTTGAGTCCTGCCCCTCGCGGAACCCCTGAATGAGCGACGAAGCCCAGCGCTGGAAAGAGAAATACCTCAAAAGCATCGAACAACAGGACAAACTCGAACGTCGCTGGGCCGCAAGGCTCGACCTGCTGCGCCGAGGCCTGGTGCGCAGCACGCTGGCCGCTGAGGGCACCGACCGCGTCGTTGATCAATGCATGAAAGAAATGCGCGACGTGGTGCGCTCCGACAACATGGACGCCGGCCTCGCCGCTCTGTTGCCGCGCCTGGAAAAAGCCGTGCTCGATTCCGAGCAGCGTCGCGAAACCCGGATCGATCAGGTCAGCACTGCACTGAACGCGCTGGTGACTCAGCTGCAAGCGTTGCCGCTGCCACGGGAAGTCGCCCAGCCCCTGAAGAAATTTGCCAAACAACTGGATGGCCGTGTCGGTCAGGCCAGGGAACTGCCGCTGCTGCTGGGTGAACTCAGCGGCCTGCAGGGCAAGGCGTTGAGTCAGGTGGAGACACCCGCCGAACCTGGCCGGCCAGGGTTGCTGCAAAGGCTTTTCGGCAGCCGAGACAGCGAGGAGGCGCCGGAACCGACAGCGCAAGCTCAAGTTGCGCCGACGGCACAACCGGCAGTTGCACCTGCACCTGCAGACGAACCCGCCCCAGAGCCTGTCGCAGTCACTGAGCCCCCGGTGGCCGCTGCCGTTACCCAGGACGCCGCGCCAACCGCGATTTCCGAGACACCTGCGCTTGCGCCTCAGCGGGAACCGCAAATAACGACCTTCGTGCCGCCAACGGTGGCCAGCGAAGTGATCAAAGCTGCACATGAAGCAGACGCAGTCGAATCCGAGCCCGAAACCGCGCCAACACCTGCTCCGACGCCAGTTGTTTTACCTGTCGCCTTCAACCCCGACGAATTGATCCACCCCGGCGATCCAGAGCCGCTGTTCCTCGACACCCTGCCCCTGCCGCCGCCCATCGCTCAAGCACTGGCGGCGATTGATCCGGAGCAATCCGAGCACGACATCCTCTTCGCCCTGCCGGATTCCCCGGAGCCGTCCTACAGCTCCGTGGCCAAACACATCGAAGACACGCTGATCGGCCTGCTCGACGACCTGACCCTGCCCGAACGACATCGCCCACAAGCCGAAGCCATGCGCGAGCGGCTCAAGCATGGCTTGAACTGGTACGAACTGATCCCGATCCTCGACGATCTGGCGACGTTGATGCTGGCGATTACCGACAGCGGTCAGCACGAATTCGAAGCGTATCTGCAGCAACTCAACGAACGCCTCGAAGCGTTCCAGAGCAATTTGCAAGCCGCCAGCGAAGGCCATGCCGACAACAGTTCGGCGGCGCGGGCGATGGACACTCAGATCCGGGAGCAAGTCGACGGCTTGCAGACCAGTGTCCAGGAGGCTGCCGACCTGGATGACCTCAAGCAGGTGCTGGAAAATCATCTCGAAGGCTTGCTCGGCACCATGGATCAACACCAGAAGCAGCGCGATGCCCGGGAACAGGAAGTCGCGACGCGCCTCAAAGGCCTCTCCGAGCGCGTGGCGCACATGGAGCAAGAAGCCCAGGGCTTTCGCGAACACCTTGAAGAGCAACGCCAGAAAGCCCTTATCGATCCGCTCACCAGCCTGCCCAACCGCGCGGCCTGGAGCGAACGTCTCGAGCATGAGATCAAGCAATGGCAGCAGCACGGCAACACACTGAGCCTGGCAATGCTCGACCTTGATCATTTCAAGCGAATCAACGACAACTACGGCCACCTGGCCGGTGACAAAGTCCTGAAGATCATTGCCACGGTGTTGCGCAAACGCCTGCGCGGTTCCGATTTCATCGCACGTTTCGGCGGCGAAGAGTTCGTTCTGCTGATGCCGGCCACCCCGCCAGCGGTCGGTGCAAAAATGTTGGAAACCCTGCGCGCAGCGATCGAAGCGTGCCCGTTCCATTTCAAGGGTGAACGGGTGACGATCACGATTTCCATGGGGCTGGCATCGTTCAAGCCAGGAGAACACAGCGATCTGGTGCTTAAAAGAGCCGATCAGGCGCTATACCGGGCTAAAAATGGCGGGCGCAATCGAGTTGAGCTGGGCTGAGAAATTGTTCCATTTTGTTTAAATCCGCTCGCTGACCGTCTGGACCCAAGGCAGTACGTTACACTGTTGCATTACTGTCTTGCGTAATTGCCCTCTGCCATGAAATTTTTTGCCCTCCTCGCGTCGCTACTCGTTCTGGCCGGTTGTGCCAGCGGTCCGCGTTATGACACCAGCCATCCTTCCGCCAACTACGACAGCCGTATCCAGTTCGTGGTCGTGCATTACACCTCGGCTTCCCTCGAGCGTTCGCTTCAGTTGCTGACCCACGGTGAAGTCAGCAGCCACTACCTGATCGGTGACGACCAGCGCGCCACTGTCTACAAGCTGATGGACGAAAACCAGCGCGCCTGGCACGCCGGTGAGAGCCAATGGCAGGGCCGCACCTGGCTCAACTCCAGCTCCATCGGTATCGAAATCGTCAACCCTGGTTTCACAGACACCCCAACCGGGCGCCTGTGGTATCCCTACAGCGAAGCGCAGATTCAAGCGCTGATCGTCCTGCTCAAAGACATCAGCAAGCGCAACGGCATCAGCCCGCAGCACATCATCGGTCATAGCGACATCGCGCCCCTGCGCAAGCTTGATCCAGGGCCACTGTTCCCGTGGAAGCGTCTCGCCGCCGAAGGTTTGGGCGTGTGGCCGAACGAACAGGCCGTAGCGCGCCAGCAAGCGTTGTTCACCAGCGGCGAGCTGCCAGGCATCAGCTGGTTTCAGGCGCAGTTGGCCCATCTGGGCTATGAGACGCCGCAAACTGGCGAGCTGGACGTCGCGACGCGCCACGTCCTCGCCGCGTTCCAGATGCACTTCCGCCCTTCGCGGTTTGACGGCACCCCGGACGCGCAAACGGCGGCGTTGCTGCTGGTTCTAAATCAGACAAAATAATGACGCCCGCCCGACGGTCAGGGCGAACTTCCAATCAGCAGCTATAACTCATTGGTAATTCTTCGGATATTCCATGATGGTTGCTACCCGAGCGACGCTGCGTAGCTGGTTTTATCGCCCAGGGTTTTTGGCGATGATCGCGGCCGTCCTCAGTGCAGGCCTGTTATTCAGCGGCGCGATGTTCGTGGCGATGCGCCAGGTCGAACAAAGTGAAAGCCAGGTAATGAACGCTCAGGGCGAACGCTTTCTCGCCCGGCTCGAGCAGTTGTTCGGACAACTACGCGAAAGCCTCGACGACCTCGAAGCCCAGCCGTTGCGCAGTTGTGACGACGAGATGATCGCCACGCTGCGGCAAGTCACCTTCAACTATCGCTTCGTCTATGAAGCGGCTTATATGGACGCCTCGCGAGTCTGCTCCAATCGTCCGCGCGAAGAGGGTCTGTCGGTTAACCGCGCGCCGGACATCAAAGGCCCGACCTACAGCTACTGGCTGAACACCACAACCGAACCCGACGAAAACCGCGCAGCATTGATGCTGGGGCGCGGCAATTTTCGGGTGGCTACATCACGCGGGCATTTGACCGACATGGTCGACCTGTCACCCGGCAGCAGCCTGCTGGTGGTGCTGGACCACGGCTCCCGCGCAATTCCGGTGCTCGGCACTGCGCAGACATGGCCACCAGCGGAACCCTGGCCGCCAAAAAGCCGCGACGCCCTGCAAGTCACCCAGAATCGGTTGATCTACCGCATGCCCACCGACAACCCGGAATATCAGTTGGTGCTGATCACGCCGCGCACCGGCATGCAGATCCCCACCATCTGGTGGTGGATAGTCCCGGCCTGCCTGGTGCTGGGCGCTGTCGTGGGGTTCTGCATATTTTTGCTGGTGCGCCAGCGCCAGTCACTGGATGCCGAACTGCACGGCGCCATCCGCCGCGGCGAACTGCAAGTGCTCTATCAACCGATCTTCGACCTCGACAGCCGCAACTGCGTCGGCGCTGAAGCCTTGCTGCGTTGGCGCCGTCCGGACGGCACATTGACCAGCCCGGACCTGTTTATCCCGATGGCGGAAAATACCGGGCAGATTCGCCAGATGACCGACTTTGTCCTTCAGCGCCTACTGGAGCAATTGGGGCCAGTGTTGCGCGCCAATCCGCAGCTGTATATCTCAGTCAACCTTGCCGCATGCGACGTGATGGTGCCGCGCATCGGCCCGGTCATGGCGCGGCTGCTGGCCCTGCACAGAGTGGCAGCCAAGCAGATTGCCTTCGAAGTCACCGAGCGCGGCTTGATTGATGTGGTGGTCGCCCGGGATAACCTGCAAGCGCTGCGCGATCTGGGCCATCAAGTGCTGATCGACGATTTCGGCACCGGCTATTGCAGCCTCGCCTACCTGCAAACCCTGCCGGTGGATTGCCTGAAAATCGACAAGGCGTTCATCGACGCGCTCGGCCATGACGCCGCCAGCAGCGGCGTCGCTCCGCACATCATTCACATGGCGCAGGCCCTGGATCTGAAGGTGATTGCCGAAGGGATCGAGCTGGAATCGCAAGCCGAACTGCTCAGCAGCGAAGGCGTGAAGTTCGGTCAGGGCTGGCTGTTCGCCCATGCCCTGAGTGCAGTGCAGTTCATCGAACTGATCACCCGCGGACGGCGAATTGCAGGGCGCCGGATGGATGACGAAGCCTAAACCGCCAAAGCCATATAAAACTGCGTGCCCTGCCCCGGCCGCGAATAAACGCCCATCCGTCCACCATGCAACTGAACAATCTCCTTGCACAGCGCCAGACCGAGCCCGGCCCCGCCCTTCTTGCGCCCGACCTGAACGAACGGCTCGAAGATCCGTCCTTGCTGGCCGTAGGCAATGCCTTCGCCATTATCTTCGACGCTGATGATCACCCGCTCGCCATGGCGACGTGCCTGCAAACGGATCTGGCCGTCACGGGCGGTATGGCGCAAGGCGTTATCGATAAGGTTGTCGAGCACCCGATCAAGCTGTGCCTGGTCAGCCTGCAAGCGCGGCAATGGTCCTTGTACTTCCACAGTCAAATCGATGCCTTTTTCCGCCGCCAAATCGGCAAAGCGTAACTGCGCCTGCGCCAGCAAATCTTCGATGGAACACGGCGCGAGCGTCAGTTTCTGCAAGCCATTCTGGTAGCGCGAGAAGTTGAGCAAGTCATTGATCAATTGCATCAGGCGCTGCATTTCTTCGTTGACGGTGTCGAGCAGGTCGGCCTCGCGAGATTCCGGCGCAAACTTCGCACGCTCGCGGAACAGCCCGAACGCCATGTGCATGCCGGTGACCGGCGTTCGCAGTTCATGGGACGCGCGCAGCACAAACTCGCTGCGCACCCGCTCGAAGGCTCTTTGCTCGGTGACATCGTGCAACACCATCACCGCGCCAAGAATGTGACCTTGAGTGTGGCTGACCGGAGTCAGGCTATAAGTCAGCAGGCGCGACTCGCCATCGACTTCGATGCTCAAGTCTTCCGGCGCCCGCTCCAGCGTGCCGCCGCGCAACACCAGTTGCAGCTGCTCATCCAGTTCCGGCCGCTCAAGTGCGCTGCCCAAGCCCTGGCCGAGACGGTCGTCGTCCCAGCCCAATTGGCGCTGGGCGACCGGGTTGAGGTGCTCGAGATGGCCTTGGCGGTCGATCATCAACAAGCCGTCGTCGATGCTGTCGAGCACCGCCTGCAAGCGTTGCTGACCGGCCAGTAGCTCATCGACGTTAGTGGCCTGATGCTCGCGCAGCGCCTCAGCCATCAGCCCGAACCGGCGCGAGAGCAAATTCACTTCCATCGCCGAGGAGATCGGCAGCGTCACTTCGAAATTGCCCTGGCCGATGTTATCGGCCGCTTTGGCCAGCGCCTCGATGGGCGCACCAAAGCGCCGGGAAATCCCGTGCGCGGTAATGAACCCGATGATCAACACCGCCAGCCCGACCAACCCGAGCAGGCTCGCAATCAGCAACGCCCGGTCGCGGGCCGCGTGCTGTACCGAATTAATGTTGTCGAGCGCGTGCTTGTGCTCGGCGATCAAGCCATTGCGCAAGGTATTGAAACGCTCACGAAGGTCGCTGTTGCCACTTAGGGCTGAACCCGGGTCACGGGACTGATCAAACACCTGGAGAAACTTCAGGTAATCGGATTTGGCCTGCGAGAACCCGTAATGACGGCCATCACCCTTCTCCTCCTGAGCAATGCCTTCGTCAAGCAACTGGAAATAATGTTGTTTGGACGCTTCGAACGCCTCCGGGTCAGGCTTCTCGGCAAGCATCATGATCAGCTGATCGCCGAGGGTCTGGCGCAGTTTCAGCCCCAGGTCGAGGGTGACAAAGTTGTTGCGGATCAATGTTTCCTGAGTGCCGGCCATTTGCATCACGCTGACCAGCCCGAGCAACAGCCCAAGCAGGGCCACGGTGATGAGCGCGGAAATGCTGAGGAACAACCGGGTCCGCAACTTCATCGCCAGTTTCATCGTCGGGCACTCACAGGTTGTACTGCTTGCGCTTGCGATACAGCGTCGAGGCGTCGATGCCCAGGGTTTTCGCGGCTTGATCCAGAGTGCCGGCGGTGGCGAGTACTGCGCCGATGTGGGCTTTCTCCAACTCATCCAGGCTCAGCGCGGCACCGACGCGTGGCGCATTGTTGGCCGGTTGCTCAGCCATGCCCAGGTGAGTGATCTCCACCCGTTCCTGCGGGCAGATGATGCTCGCCCGCTCGACCACGTTGCGCAGCTCGCGAATGTTGCCTGGCCAACGGTAGCCGAGCAGCGCTTCACGGGCCTCGTCACTGAAACCGCGCGCCGGGCGTGCGTACTCTTTGACGAAGCGCGCGAGGAAGCGATCGGCCAGCGTCAGAATGTCCTCGGCCCGCTCGCGCAGCGGTGGCAGGTGCAAGGTGATGACGTTGAGGCGATACAGCAAGTCTTCACGGAAGCGACCATCGCGCACCATGTCTTCGAGGTTGAGGTTGGTCGCCGCCAGAATCCGCACATCGGCGCGGCGAGTCACCGGGTCACCTACCCGCTCGTATTCCTTGTCCTGAATGAAGCGCAGCAACTTGGGTTGCAACGTCAGGGGAAAATCGCCGATCTCGTCGAGAAACAGTGTGCCGCCGTCTGCCTGGTTGACTCGACCCAGGGTACTTTCGCTGGCGCCGGTAAACGCCCCGCGACTGTGACCGAACAACTCGCTTTCCATCAACTCGGCGGTCAGCGACGGGCAGTTGATGGTCACACAGGATTTCTTCTCGCGTTTGCTCCAGCCGTGAATAGCTCGGGCCAACTCACCTTTACCGGTGCCGGATTCGCCAAGAATAAGAATGTTGGCATCGGTACCCGCCACTTGCCGCGCGGTTTCCAGGACGACTTTCATCGCCGGGCTATGGGAATCGAGGCCGTCCTTGGGCTTGCGGATTTCGCCTTCCAGCGCTTCAAGACGCGCGGAGAGTTGGCGCACTTCCAATTGCTTGGCAGTCGCCAGCCGCAATTGGTCCGGGCTGCACGGTTTGACCAGGTAGTCGGCGGCGCCGGCCTGGATTGCGTCCACGGCCGTGTCGACAGCCGAGTGAGCGGTGACGATCACCACTCGCATCCACGGTGCCTGAATGCGCATCTGCGCCAAAACGTCGAGGCCGTTGTCTTCGCCCAGACGTAAATCAAGGAAGCACAGGTCGAAAACCTGACGTTGCAGCAGTGCCTCGGCCTGAGCCGCGCTGTTGGCGGTGGCCACCGTATAGCCTTCGTCTTCGAGGCAATAGCGGAAAGTTCGCAGGATGGCGGATTCATCATCCACCAGCAGAATGCGGCCTTGTTGCTCAGTGGCAGATTCCATTTTTCCTACGCTCCATAGTGATTGATCTTGAGTTAGTCCCGGAAAAATCGGGCAAGTTGCATGGTTGATTCTGAACGATGCCAGCCATAGGAGGGTAGCCCTCTCCTGCCTTTACGGCTAATCCACTGATTTTGTTGAATTTTTAAACAATCACTGCCTTGCAGGCATTTACCTGCGTACTTTTCTGACATCTGCGCCCTGCTCTCAATTCCATAAGAATGAATTCTCCTACGAAAAAATCGTGCAATGCGCACGACCACAGATGCTGCATCGTGCAGGATGCGTCCCGTGGATTTTCTCAGTGCAATATAAGCTATTGATTTTATTGATTATTTTTTAGATAAAAAACTGGCATGCAGGCTGCAATACCTTGTTCATCCCGGGCAGATCAGAACTGCCCCAACCGAATAAGCGTGAGGAACCCAGGATGACTCGCCAACGTGCCGCCCAAATGCGTATCTCGCCTCTGCATATCCAGCAAGGTCTGTTTGGCGTGCTCGCGCTGTTGATCACCCTGATCGCGTGTCAGCAATACCTGAGCTGGGAAAACAGCCAGAAGCCTGAGCCGCTGATCTCGATCCAGCACAGCACGCAGAAGCACTTCAGTGCCGTCAGCAACACTGCGGCCGAGAGCGCTTCGATGCGCATGATGGACGTCGACCAGGCGCAGCCAATGGATCAGCTGCCGCGTGAAGAGCGCTGGGTCTTTTAATTGAATTAACCGGATTCGGGCGCGATGCGCCGGAACACGCAACATCCCTAAATAGAGAAGTAAGGAGAATCACCATGTTGAGTTGGGCAATCACATTCTTGATCATTGCCATCATCGCTGCGGTACTGGGCTTCGGTGGTATCGCGGGCACCGCCACGGGTATCGCCAAGATTCTCTTCGTCGTGTTCCTGGTGATGTTCGTTGTGTCGTTCTTCATGGGCCGTCGCGGCCGAGGTTGACGATGAGCGTTTCGAAGACACTGGCAGCCGCCCTGCTTCTGGGCGGTAGTGCCATGGCGATGGCGGCCAACGACGGCCAGGCGCGGGTCAACGAACTGTTAAGTTCCGACTCGCAGTACAGGGAAACCTGGCAAGGCGTGGTGAAGAAGGAAGAACGCCTGCCGGACTGGGTGATGAACCTGTCCGGCACTTCCGAACAGCAGATGAATGCCGTGGAAGAAGATGGCGACAAATACCTTGTTGGCCCGCTCTGCGAAAATGCAGACAAGTGCCTCAATCACCGCTTGATCGTTGCGTTCAGCTTCGACAAGGACGATGCCTACGGCATGCTGGTTGATGTGCCTGAAGGTCTGCCGTCCGACAAGTCGCCAACGCGACATGCCACTTACAGGTTCTTCGGCAAGCCTGATCAGGGCATGCAGGATCTGTTGATGGAAACATTGAAAAAAGATCCGAAGTGGTACTGAGTTTGAACATGAGGGCAGCGCCTGCGCTGCCCTCTATTGCGCCCACCCGATGACGGTCGGCGCATGACCAGGGGGCCGGGACGTTCTGACTGCTACAGAGTCGGAGTGACCTACGGGTACAGGGAGTGCCTGCGCAAGGGCCGGGTCAGGGTAAAAGCTGCCGCAAGTTCGTCAATCCAAAGGGGTTCGACGGGCTTGCGCCAAGCTTTCATTCAAGCAAAACGTTGATCCAGAGCGTTCAGCCCCTTCTTTTTATCGCCCACACTGCGCGCGAAAACATTACGCGGTGTTTCCTGGCGACCGTATATCGAGAAAGAGACCTTTTAAACAGTCGGACTTCGGGTCTCGATATGTAGGCTTTTTCCTGAAATTTCCGTCGAAATTCCTCGCTCAAAAAATAATCAATTTACGCTGCGATGGCCGGTTCACGGCACTTATGCCGGCCGAAATGTCACAATCGAACCGGTTGGGACGCCAGTTTCATTTAAAAAAGCTCATGCCGATTCGGCATAGGGTAGGCGTTTACGGCATTAGACGGCGCAACCTTGCATCGGAATAGTTGCGCCTTTTTTCGCCTGCCGAAGAGCCGTCAATACGCGCTTCGGGGCACCTTATACGGAGGCAGATGCACAGACTTTTCCGCTAAAAAGCGTTCCAGTTCCTGCATGTGCCTGAGTCAAACGCAAGTAAGGGTAAAGATAATGAAGAAGGCAAGAATTAGCCTCGCCTGGCAGATCCTCATCGGTCTGGTTCTGGGGATTGCAATCGGCGCGTTGCTCAACCATTTCAGTGCCGAGAAGGCCTGGTGGATCAGCAACGTCCTGCAACCGGCAGGCGATATCTTTATCCGTCTGATCAAGATGATCGTGATCCCGATTGTCATCTCTTCCCTGATCGTCGGCATCGCCGGCGTGGGCGACGCCAAGAAACTCGGGCGTATCGGCCTGAAGACGATCATCTATTTCGAAATCGTTACCACCATCGCCATCGTCGTCGGTCTGGTGCTGGCCAACCTGTTCCATCCGGGTACCGGCATCGACATGAGCACCTTGGGTACGGTGGACATTTCCAAGTACCAGGCGACTGCTGCCGAAGTACAGCATGAACACGCGTTCATCGAGACCATCCTCAACCTGATCCCGTCGAACATCTTTGCGGCCATGGCCCGCGGCGAAATGCTGCCGATCATCTTCTTCTCCGTGCTGTTCGGTCTCGGTCTGTCGAGCCTGCAGTCGGACCTGCGCGAGCCGCTGGTGAAGATGTTCCAGGGCGTCTCGGAAAGCATGTTCAAAGTCACCCACATGATCATGAACTACGCCCCGATCGGCGTATTCGCACTGATCGCGGTGACCGTGGCCAACTTCGGCTTCGCTTCCCTGGTACCGCTGGCCAAACTGGTGATCCTGGTTTACGTCGCCATCGCCTTCTTCGCCTTTGTGGTGCTGGGCCTGATCGCCAAGCTGTTTGGCTTCTCGGTGTTGAAGCTGATGCGCATCTTCAAGGATGAACTGGTACTGGCTTACTCCACCGCCTCCTCGGAAACCGTGCTGCCGCGCGTGATCGAGAAGATGGAAGCCTACGGCGCGCCGAAAGCCATCTGCAGTTTCGTGGTACCGACCGGTTACTCGTTCAACCTCGACGGTTCGACCCTGTACCAGTCCATCGCCGCGATCTTCATTGCCCAGCTGTACGGCATCGACCTGTCGATCAGCCAGCAACTGCTGTTGGTGCTGACCCTGATGGTCACCTCCAAAGGCATCGCCGGCGTACCGGGCGTGTCCTTCGTGGTGCTGCTGGCGACCTTGGGCAGCGTTGGTATTCCGCTCGAAGGCCTGGCGTTCATCGCCGGTGTCGACCGCATCATGGACATGGCCCGTACCGCGCTGAACGTGATCGGCAACGCTCTGGCCGTGCTGGTTATCTCCCGCTGGGAAGGCATGTACGACGACGCCAAGGGCGAGCGCTACTGGAACTCCCTGCCGCACTGGCGCAGCAAGGAAAAACTGCCGGCCGGCGAGATTTCCAAGCAGTAATCCAAGACCCAGTGGGAGCTGGCTTGCCAGCGATGAGGCCAGCACATTCAACATCTTTGTTGACTGACACACCGCCATCGCGGGCAAGCCCGCTCCCACAGGGATCACCGCCAGCCGTTATAAACAAACCCCGGAGAAATCCGGGGTTTGTCGTTTCTGGCGACCCCGTTATCATTCGCCGCATCTTCCGGGGGATTTGACTGATGCTTAATGGCCTGTGGCTTGGCTTCTTCATCGTGGCAGCCGTGTCGGCGCTGGTGCAGTGGCTGGTCGGCGGTAATGCCGGGATTTTTGCGGCGATGGTGGAAAGCATTTTTGCCATGGCCAAGCTCTCGGTCGAGGTCATGGTGCTGCTGTTCGGCACGCTCACCCTGTGGCTGGGTTTCCTGCGCATTGCCGAAAAGGCCGGGATCGTCGACTGGCTGGCCAAGGTGTTGGGGCCGTTGTTTCTGCGGTTGATGCCTGAGGTTCCGCCCGGCCACCCGGCCCTCGGCCTGATCACCCTGAACTTCGCCGCCAACGGTCTGGGTCTGGACAACGCCGCCACGCCGATCGGCCTCAAGGCCATGAAGGCGTTGCAGGAACTCAACCCCAGCGCGACCATCGCCAGCAACGCGCAAATCCTTTTCCTGGTGCTCAACGCTTCCTCCCTGACCCTGCTGCCGGTGACGATCTTCATGTACCGCGCCCAGCAAGGCGCGCCGGATCCGACCCTGGTGTTCCTGCCGATTCTGCTGGCGACCAGTTGCTCGACCATCGTCGGCTTCCTGTCGGTGGCCTTCATGCAGCGTCTGCGGATCTGGGACCCGGTGGTGCTGGCGTATCTGATTCCCGGCGCGCTGATCCTCGGCGCGTTCATGGCACTGCTGGGGACAATGTCGGCCACGGCGCTGGCGGGGCTTTCGTCGATCCTCGGCAATCTCACGTTGTTCGGGCTGATCATGCTGTTTCTGGTGATCGGTGCTTTACGCAAAGTGAAGGTTTACGAGGCGTTCGTTGAAGGCGCGAAGGAAGGCTTCGACGTTGCCAAGAACCTGCTGCCGTATCTGGTCGCAATGCTCTGCGCCGTTGGCGTATTGCGCGCATCCGGGGCGCTGGATTTTGGTCTCGACGGGATTCGCCATTTGGTCGAATGGGCCGGTTGGGACACGCGCTTCGTTGATGCGCTGCCCACAGCGATGGTCAAACCGTTCTCCGGCAGTGCTGCGCGGGCGATGCTGATCGAGACAATGCAGACCTCGGGCGTGGACAGCTTCCCGGCGCTCGTCGCGGCGACGGTGCAGGGCAGTACCGAGACGACGTTCTATGTGCTGGCTGTGTATTTCGGTGCGGTGGGGATTCAGCGCGCAAGGCATGCCGTGGGTTGCGCGCTGTTGGCGGAACTGGCCGGCGTGATCGGCGCCATCACCGTGTGCTACTGGTTCTTCGGCTGATAGAGACCCCTGTGGGCGCTGGCTTGCCAGTGATGAGGGCAGCACATCCAGAACCTCTGGTGACTGACACACCGCCACCGCTCCCACAGGGATTGTGTCGAGCTCAGGGTCTTTGGGGGGCCAGTTTCTGACCTTGGTCCACGGCCCACGCGACGACTTTGGCGGTGAGACGATCACTGGCCTGGCCAAACCCGGCGACCACCGCCGGCACTTGCACATCGCTCAGCGGCTGACGTTCTTCAAACCGGCGACTGGCCAGGATTCGCTGGTCATAGCCGCGCACCAGTAACGCATCGAGGCGCACGACGACGCTGGCCTGGGTGCCCTGATACTCGGTCTGAAACGCCTGCAAATTCCCGCCCAGCTCCAGATCCGCCTGAAAGTTGCTGTCATCGGTGCTCAGCAACGTCACCCGGCCATCGCGCTGAAAACCATCGAGTAGCCGATTGCGCAGCAATACCGGCGCCGGATCGCTCCAGCGCGAAGCCTTGTAGCTGCTGATCACGTCACCCTGCGGGATCACGGCGATGGTCGGCCGGTTCAACACTTCGCTGGCTTGCAACTTGTTCAAGCGCAGCGACCACTGCTGCGTCGCTAGCGAACCGCGCGAGGCGGGCGCCTGTGCTGCCGGCAAGCGGTAGACGTCCAGCGGCTCGGATTCGGGGAAGATCGTGCACGCGCTGATCAGCGTAAGGCCAGTGGCGAGGAGGGCGAGGCGGGTCAGCTTCATGGCGTGAACTCCTTGTTCTTGTCACTGCCCAGCAGGTAACCGCTGGGGTTGGCCTCCAGACGTTGGGAAATGGCCCGCAGCGAAGACAGGGTTTCGCGCAGTTCGCGGATCGCCGGCGCCAGGCCGTTGAGGCCCTGCATGCCGCTGTCGAGGGAGTTCTGGTTCTTGTTCAGCAACGCATTGATGGTGACGCTGCTGTCTTCCAGCGACTTCATTGCCTGCTCGGCGCTGCCCAGCGCCTGTTTGCCCTGATCGTTGAGCAGGCCGTTGGCGTTCCGCATCAACGCCGAGGTCTGTTCGAGCATGCTGCCGGCCTGTTTGCCGACGCTCGCCAGTTGCTGCATGGCCTGGCGAATGTCGCCGCGCTGATCGTTGATGGTGCCGGTGGTCTGTTCGAGATGGGCGAGGGTCCTGCTGACGCGTTCGACGTTATCCTCGGAGAACATCTGATTAGCATTGTGCAGCAGCGCACTGATGCCGCTCATCAAGTCGTTGCTGTCATTGAGCAGCCGCGAGATGGGCGAGGGCGACGCGATGATCACCGGGAGCTTGCCGTCATGCCCCTTGAGGGTCGGGCTCTGCGGCGTGCCGCCGCTGAGCTGGATGATCGACGTGCCAGTGATCCCGGTCAGCGCCAGTTTGGCCTGGGTGTCTTCCTTCACCGGCGTGTCGCCGCCGAGACGGATCCGCGCCAGCACCCGCCGTGGGTCCTGCGGATCGAGGCGCAGGCTGACCACGTCGCCGACCTTGATCCCGCTGTACTGCACCGAACTGCCCTTGGACAGGCCACTGACCGCCTCGTTGAACACCACCTCGTAATCCTTGAACTCGGTGTCGACACTGGATTTGGCCAGGAACAGGCCGAAGAGCAGGGCGCCGGCCACCACCAGCACGGTGCACAGGCCAATCAACACATGATGCGCTCGGGTTTCCATGTCAGACCTCGTTGAGCAGTTTGGCGGCGTCCAGCGCCGAGCGGCCGCGCGGGCCGTGGAAATATTCGTGAATCCACGCGTCATCGGTTTCCGAGACGACGTCGATGGCATCGGCCACCAGCACTTTCTTCTGCGCCAGCACCGCCACGCGGTCGGTGATGGTGTAGAGCGTGTCGAGGTCGTGGGTCACCAGAAACACACTCAGACCCAACGCATCACGCAGGGTCAGGATCAACTGATCGAACGCCGCAGCGCCAATCGGATCGAGGCCGGCGGTGGGTTCGTCGAGAAAAAGAATGTCCGGGTCCAGCGCCAAGGCCCGGGCCAGAGCGGCGCGCTTGATCATGCCGCCGGACAGCGACGCCGGGTATTTGTCTGCCGCCGACAGCGGTAACCCGGCCAGCGCCAGTTTGACGGCGGCCAGATGCTCGGCGTCTTCGCGGCTCAGGCCCGCGTGTTCGATCAGCGGCAGGGCGACGTTTTCGGTCACGGTGAGCGATGAGAACAGCGCACCTTTCTGAAACAGCACGCCAAAGCGTCGTTCGATCAACGAGCGCTCATGCTCCGCCTGGCTCGGCAGATTCTGGCCGAACACTTTGACGATGCCCTCGCTGGGCCGGCGCAGGCCGACAATACTGCGCAGCAGTACCGATTTGCCGCTGCCGGAACCGCCGACCACGGCGAGGATTTCGCCTTTGTACAAATCCAGATCGAGGTTCTCGTGCACGCTCTGCGTACCGAAGCGGTTGCACAGGTTACGGACTTCAATCACCGCCTCCGAGGGCGCACGGGGTAGACGACTCACCAGCCCATCTCCATGAAGAACAGCGCAGCCACCGCGTCGAGCACGATCACCACGAAAATCGACTGCACCACACTCGACGTGGTGTGTGCGCCGACCGATTCGGCGCTGCCACTGACCTTGAAGCCTTCCAGGCAGCCAATTGCCGCAATCAGAAACGCGAAGATCGGCGCCTTCACCAGGCCGACCAGAAAATGCTGAACGCCGATGTCGCTTTGCAGCAGCGAGAGGAACATCGCCGGCGAGATATCCAGCGACACCGCGCAGACCACGGCACCGCCGATGATTCCGCAGATCATCGCCAGAAAGGTCAGCAGCGGCAGCGCCACCAGCAACGCCAGCACGCGCGGCACCACCAGCAGCTCCATCGGATCAAGGCCGAGGGTGCGAATCGCGTCGATTTCCTCGTTGGCCTTCATCGACCCGATTTGCGCGGTGAACGCACTGGCGGTGCGCCCGGCCATCAGGATCGCGGTGAGCAAAACACCGAACTCACGCAGGAAGGCAAAACCCACCAGATCGACGGTGAAAATGCTCGCGCCAAAACTGGCCAGCACCGTCGCGCCGAGAAACGCCACCACAGCCCCCACCAGAAAGGTCAGCAACGCCACGATAGGCGCGGCGTCGAGACCGGTCTGTTCGATGTGCGCGATCATCGGCGTGATACGCCAGCGCTTGGGCCGAAACAGGCCACGAGCGATGGTTTCCAGAATCAGCCCGACGAAGCCGAGCAGTTGCAGGGTGTCTTGCCAGACCGTGTCGACGGCGCGGCCGATGCGCGTCAGCAATTGCACGCTGACGCTGATTTCCGGTTCCTTGATCGGCACGCAGAAATCGGTCAACGACTGATACACGGTCTGCAGCAGCGCGCGGTCGGCGCTGGAGATTGTGCAATCGGGATGTTCGGCGGACTTGCCGAGGCGCTCGGAGCCGAGCAATTCCACCAGCAATGACGCGCCAGCAGTGTCGAGGGCGCCGAGGCCGTTGAGGTCGATGGGCGTGTCGGTGTCGTACTGGCCGCGCAGGGTTTCGCTCAGATGTTTGAGCTCGGTGTAATGGGCAAGCGTCCAGTCTCCGCTGATCCGCAGGCGGGCAGGGGTGTTGGACGTGTCCAATTGGGCGCTGCCTGTCATCGAGCTGCTGGTCATAAGCTCCGTGCTTGTTCGGCTTCTAAGCGAACTAACGTAATAGCACGAACCGGATTACTTTTCTTTGACCGGTGTGCTGTCGGTGATTTCAAAGCGCAGCACACCGATCAGTTGGCCATCCTCGGTCAACACCCGCACTTGCCATTTGCCCGCCGGGTTGCCGGGGAAATTCTGTTTGTGCGTCCACGCCCGGTAGCCTTCCTTGCGCCCGCCGTGGATGTCGAGGGCGATGCGATCGACCTCTTTGCCGTTGAACTGCCAGACGTGATAAATCCGCTCATCAAGCCCGCGCGGTGCATTGATCGCGGTGTAGGCGTAGAGGCCGCCGTTGCGGATCTGCTCGGCGCTGACCTTATCGAGACTGGCGCCAGGGGTGCGATCCTGCATTTGCGTGCTGATTGCCACATCGGTCATCCATAGCGTCGCCGGCGGCACCCACGAACGCAATGCCCAGCCGACGCCACCGATGCCCACGGTGATGCACAGAATCGCCAGCGCGTTGCGCACGGTGCGGATCGGGAAGATCGACGCCAGGCTAGGGAACGACAGCAGCACGGCAATCCCCAGCGCCCATTTGAAACTTTGCGAGGTGGTCAGGTGCATGATCACCGGCAACGCCGTGAGCAGGGCGGCGAACAGGGTCAGAGTGTGCAACGCGAGAAACGCCCAGCGCCGTGGCGCCAGCCATTTGTAATAGAGCGGGTCGACGATGGAGATCAGCGCAGCGACGCTGAGCAGGCCGGTAAAAATCAGTTGGCTGCTGTTCCACGTCGTGGTGATGAAAAAGAACGGCAGGACAAAAAACAGGCTTTCCTGATGGATCATCTGCGTCGCATAACGCAGCAGCGGTTGAGGAATTTCCCGTTTGAACACCCGCGTGAAGAGGCCGGTGAGGGTGTTTTCCAACATCAGCCAGATCCAGCTGAGCAGCATGATCACCGTGATCCAGCTCGCCAGTCCCTGCTGGCGATCGACCAGCATGAAACTGCCGACCCCCGAGATGAAACCACCCAGCGCAATGACCCCGGGGTAGCGCTTCATCAGCTCGATAATGCGCTGGATAAGGAGGGTCAGTCTGGACATTTTGGCGGTTCACAACGATAGGGGAAAAAACCTCGACAGAGTAGCGCCCACCGGGCCACGTGGCGAGGTTGGCAGTCAGTTATTCGGTGTATTGACTGCGATCTTTTGATCTTCACGCGCGCTTACGATGCAAGCGCCAGCCAATCAACATCAGCAGCACCAGACCCACTCCACCTGCAGCTACCCACAACACCTGATCATCACTGATCAGCGGCTTCTCGATCCGCAGATACCCCGGTTGCAACATCAACTCACGCATCGCCTTGTTCGCCGTTTCCAGCGTCACGCCTTGCAGGTCCCGCGCAGGGTTGGCGAAGCGGCCGTCCTGATAATCGCTCAGCGCGCTCCAGTAATAATCGGCCATCGCACTGTTGCCTTGTACCGCCCAGGCCTGATGGGCGATGGCGGCCTGTTTGATCCGGGCGAAGGTGTCAGGGTCGAGACCGTTTTTCAGCAAGTCCGCCTTGAGGTCTTCCAGGACCTGAATGGCTTCGTCGACGTCATCGCGATCCAGGTCAGCGTTGAGGCTCATGAAGCCGACGCCGCCGAACACTTCGCGTTCGGCCCACGGCCCGTAGGACAAACCGTGGTTCAGGCGAATCTGCCGGTACAGCGCCCAGTCGAGGTAATCCTTGAGGATATCGAAGGTCTGGTCGTACTGATCGTCCAGCACCGGCTCCGGCACCAACCAGTGCAACTTGGCGCCATCACCCATGAAGCCGCGGGTGAGGGTTCGCTCGTGGGCGGCGCTGGTGCTGATGTCCGGCAGCGGACGGTGCTCGCTGGGTTCGACCGGTTCGAGGGCGCCCCACGTGCGTTCCAGATAAGCCGGCAGCAGTTTGTCGAGTTCGCCGACGATGATCAGGGTCATGTTGTTTGGGGCGTACCAGGCCTGGCGCACCTTCTCTAACTGCTCTTGGGTCAGATGATCGACTTCGGCGCGTTGCGGGCATTTCAGGCCCAGTTCGACGGCCAATTGATTGCTCGCGGTGTGGCCCAGATCCTGACGATCAAGAAAACGTTGCAGGCGCGTGTAATGGCCGCCGTCTTCACGCTCGACCACGCGTTTGGCGGCGTTGATCGCGTTGTCGTCAATGCGGGTCTGGGTCAGCAGAGCCAGCAGCAGGTCGAGCACCTTGCGCTGGTTCTTGGCCGGGGCTTCGATGACGAAGGTGGTGTCGGCATTGCTGGTGAAGGCGTTCCATTCGCCGCCCAGGGCCTGCATGCGTTCTTCGAGACCACCTTCGCCAGTGGCGTCAATGCCGCTAAACAGCAGGTGTTCGAGCAGATGCGGCAGCTCTTTTTCGTCGCAGTCGAAATCGTCGAGACCGACGCCGACCACCAGGCGGATCGCCACATGCCCACGCTCGGTGCCGGGCTTGAGCATCAACTGCAAACCGTTGGGCAACGCATAGCCTTCGACCTGAAAACGATCCAGGGCGAAGGAGGGTAGAGAACCGAGCAACAGACAGGCGAACAACAGGCAACGCATAACAGGCTTCCATACGGCTGATTTGGAGATCCGTGTCGTCAGTCAGGCCCTCTTCACTGGCAAGCCCGCTCAAACAGGGATCTATGGCGCACAAAACCCTGTGGGAGCTGGCTTGCCAGCGATGACGGCCTTGAGGCTGAACTCTGAGTTACTGACTGACCACAACCGCAGACGTTCAAGGCGAATGCGTAATGTCGCTCATATCATCCGCCGCCAGCGCGCCGGTATCCGCTGTTTCCAGCACCACATACGCACTGCCGCAGAACAGCGAATTGAGCCGGCGCATATCCGCAATCAACTCCAGATGCAGCGAACTGGTTTCAATACTCTGCACGATCTTGCGTTGCAATCGGCTGACATGCGCATGGGCCAAACGGCGTTCCTGTGCGCGGAAACGACGTTTTTCGCGCAACAACTGCCGGGCACTTTCCCGGTCGCCACTGAGAAACACCGACAGCCCCAACCGCAGGTTGGCAATGAGCTGCTGATGCAGCACGGCCAGATCCTCCAGGCCCTCTTCGGAAAACGAACGACGTTGCGAAGTCTTCTGCTGCTGGATCTTGCGCAGCATGCGTTCGATGACATCGCTGGACAGTTTCAGGTTGATCGCCAACTCGATGATCTCGGCCCAGCGTCGACTGTCCCGCTCGCCGAGATCCTCGCGCGGCATCTGCGCCAGATACAGCTTGATTGCGCTGTACAGCGCTTCGATGTCGTCGGTCAGCCTGCGCACCTCCTGAGTGACGGCGGTCTGCTTGCCGCGCAACACATCGAGAGTGGCATCGAGCATGTTGTCGAGCAGATCGCCCATGCGCAGGGTTTCCCGCGCGGCGTTGGCCAGCGCAAGGCTTGGCGTGACCAGTGCGGTCGCGTCGAGATGACGCGGTTTGGCGGTGCCGTTGACCTCCGGCCGTTCAGGCAGCAGCCAGGCACACAGCCGCGCCATCGGCCCGACACTCGGCAGCAGGATCAGGCAACGCGCGGTGTTGTAGAGCAGATGGAAGCCGATGACCATCTCCTGCGGGCTGAAATCGAGACTGTCGATCCAGTGCACCAGCGGATCGAGCACCGGGATGATCAGCAGCAGGCCGATCAGCTTGTACAACAAACTGCCCAGCGCCACCTGCCGGCCCGCCGCGTTCTGCATGCTGGTGCTCATGAACGCGAGAATGCCGCTGCCGATGTTGGCGCCGATCACCAGACCGATCGCCACCGGCAGACTGATCACCGCTGCCCCGGCCAGTGTGGCGGTGAGCAGGACGGCGGCGAGGCTGGAGTAGGAAATCATCGCGAACAGCGCGCCGACCAAGGCGTCGAGAAGGATATCGCCAGTCAGCGAGGCAAAAATCACCTTCACCCCTTGCGCATGGGTGATCGGCGCAGCGGCCTCGACGATCAATTGCAGCGCGAGAATGATCAGCCCCAGACCGATGGATACGCGACCCATCTGCCCGAGCCGCGTCTGTTTGCGCGACAGAAAGAAAATCACCCCGACAAAAATCAGCAGCGGCGACAGCCAAGACAGGTCGAAGGTCAGCACCCGGGCCATCAACGCCGTACCGACGTCGGCGCCGAGCATGGTCGCCAGCGCCGGGGTCAGCGCCATCAGGCCCTGGCCGACAAAGGAGGTGACGAGCATGGCGGTGGCGTTGCTGCTCTGCACCATCGCGGTCACGACGATACCGGCGACAAAGGCCAGCCATTTTTTCGACATGTTCTGGCCAATCACATGGCGCAACTGGGTGCCGTACACCCGCAGGATGCCGGTTCGAACGATGTGCGTGCCCCAGATCAGCAGGGCGACGGCGGAAAGCAGATTGAGCAGGGTGAGCATGCAAACCCCCTGAAATAGCAGCGCTCCAGAGGAGCAAGTTGACGGTGCCGCGCGGTTTCTACGTTCTGATACTTAAGCTGTAGTTGGCTAACGGTCTGTGCGCCAGCATTGCACAGCCAAAGTGGGGATTGAAACAAAAGTGTCATGAAAAGGCGTTCATTCACGTTCGCCACAAACAAGGCAAAACCCTGTGGGAGCTGACTTGCCAGCGATGACGTCGGCATAGCAAACATTGATGTCGACTGACACCCCGTTATCGCTGGCGAGCCAGCTCCAACAGGTTCTTCTGTCTGCGTGAACTACGGTTTTTCAAGCATCAAAGACAAAAAAACCTGTGGGAGTCTGGCTTGCCAGCTCCCACAGGTTTTTTACTGACTGCTGGACTACCGGGTTACTGGCCCGGAATGTCCTTGCGCAGTTTCACCGGATCTTGCTGTTGTTTCTTCTTGGCCATCGCGCCACGCAGTTTGATATTGATCGCTTCCACTGCCAGCGAGAACGCCATCGCGAAGTAGACGTAGCCTTTTGGCACATGCACATCGAACGATTCGGCGATCAGCACAGTACCGACCACCAGCAGGAACGACAGCGCCAGCATCTTCAGCGACGGATGTTTGTCGATGAAATCGCTGATAGTCCCGGCCGCCAGCATCATCACCAGCACCGCAACGATGATCGCTGCAACCATGACTGGAACGTGCGAGACCATGCCGACTGCGGTGATCACCGAATCCAGCGAGAAGACGATGTCGATGATCGCGATCTGGATGATGGTGTAGAGGAAGTTGCCACCCTTGCCGCTTGGCGTTTCTTCGCTTTCGTCTTCGCCTTCCAGTGCGTGGTACATCTCTTGCGAGCTTTTCCACAGCAGGAACAGACCACCGAAGAACAGGATCAGGTCGCGGCCGGAGATGCCTTGGCCGAACACGACGAACAGGTCGGCCGTCAGGCGCATGACCCAGGTAATCGACAGCAGCAACAGGATCCGCGTGATCATGGCCAGCGCCAGACCGAAAATCCGGGTGCGCTGCTGCATGTGTTTGGGCATGCGGCTGACCAGGATCGAAATCATGATGATGTTATCGATACCGAGGACGATTTCCAGGGCGGTCAGGGTAAAGAAGGCAACCCAGATTTCAGGGTTGGTCAGCCATTCCATGTGTATTCCTTTGAGCGATTGTTAAACCACAAAGAGTCCGGGCTTCAAACAGCGAAGCCGGGACTCTGTGCAGTGAGTCTTGGACTTATAGAGTGCTGAAGAGCGGAAAAGTCCCCAACAGCAGTGCAGCAATCAGGATGCAGATACACACCAGGATCGCCCATTTCAGGGTGAAACGCTGATGGTCACCAAAATCGATCCCGGCCAACGCCACCAACAGATAAGTCGATGGCACCAACGGGCTCAGCAAGTGGACGGGCTGGCCGACGATCGAGGCACGGGCCATTTCCACCGCAGTAATCCCGTAGTGGCTGGCGGCTTCGGCCAACACCGGCAACACACCATAGTAGAACGCATCGTTGGACATGAAGAAGGTGAACGGCATGCTCACCAGCGCCGTGATTACCGCCAGGTACGGGCCGAGGAAATCAGGGATCACTGCCAACAGGCTCTTCGACATTGCATCGACCATACCGGTGCCGGTCAGGATACCGGTGAAGATGCCGGCCGCAAAGATCAGCCCGACCACTGCCAGCACACTACCGGCGTGCGCCGCGACGCGATCCTTCTGCTGTTGCAGGCAAGGGTAGTTGACGATCATGGCGATACTGAATGCAACCATGAACAACACCGGCAGCGGCAACAGGCCGGCGATCAGCGTGCACATCAGGCCGAAGGTCAGGGCGCCGTTGAACCAGATCAGCTTCGGACGACGGGCATCCGGGAACTGCGAAACGCTGATTTCGCTGTGATCGATCTCGTCGCCGATCAGGTGCAACTCGCCCAGACGCGCACGTTCGCGTTTGCCGTAGAAATAGGCAATCAGCAGGATCGCCACCACGCCAGCGGCCATGGCCGGGATCATCGGCACAAAAATGTCCGAAGGATCGACATGCAGCGCACTCGCCGCACGAGCGGTCGGACCGCCCCATGGGGTCATGTTCATCACGCCACCGGCGAGGATGATCAGGCCAGCCATGATCCGCGGGCTCATGCCAATGCGGCTGTACAGCGGCAGCATCGCGGCCACGCAGATCATATAAGTGGTCGCGCCGTCCCCATCAAGGGAAACGACGAGCGCCAGTACGGCGGTGCCGACCGAAACTTTCAGTGGGTCGCCCTTGACCAGTTTGAGGATCTTGCGCACGGCCGGGTCGAACAGGCCGGAGTCGATCATCAGGGCGAAATAGAGAATGGCGAACATCAGCATCACGCCAGTCGGCGCCAGCTTGGTGATGCCTTCGAGCATCATCGGACCGATCTTCGGCGCGAAGCCACCGAACAGCGCAAACAGAATCGGGATGATGATCAGGGCGATCAGCGCGGACAGGCGCTTGGTCATGATCAGGAACATGAACGTGATGACCATGGCGAAGCCAAGGAAAGTCAGCATGGGATTACTCCAGGCGTAGCGCGGCTAGTTGAGTGAGCGGATCGGGCGAGATCAGCGCAGAACGGGAAGCACGAGGCGTACGGGTGGAGTGGCAACAAGAAAACGCGGGAAGAGGCGGGCTACAGAGGACATCAGAATCACCATTGTTGTTGTTAATTGGGCCGGGCGAGCGAGGTATCACACGCGTTGGCCAACCGGTCTGTTGCCGGAAGTGAGGGCGATCCTAATCGGGGAAGCTTTCAGCTACCTTTCGCGGGCGAAACCTTTGAATGAACGGTCAACCGGTCGTCGGATGCGATTAAAGTCGATTTGCGCACGAGCAGCTGAGGTGCGAGCGCGAAGAAACGCGTCGGGCGTATCAACGACCTGATTAAAAAACAGACAAATCCAGCGTCCGCATCGCCCCCATCCAGATCGCATGCTCGGTGTGATCGACCCAGTCATCGCCGGTGTCCGGGTGCAGAAACACCACCAGGCCTTTGCGATTGAGGGCAAGCCACGGCAGCACCTCGCCGATCAGCTCGGGGCCGAAGGCCAACTGGCAGCTCCAGTCCGGGTGCGGGCCGACCGGTCGTTCGTGGACGCGGCCCATCTTCAATGGAAACAATTGCGCGGCCCGCTCGCACAGTGCCCGTGCCTGTTCAATCGTATTGGCGTCGAAATAGACGTGGGCGTGGTAGCCCTTGATCGCTTGCATCGCAAACCCTCTGAATCGGTTCGAACCCTCGACGTAGCCCGTATGTCACACGTCATACAAGGGATAACAAAAGGGATCAGCCATGAAAAATGCCGAAACCCCGGTGGTAAAAGTGGTGCTCTATGGTGCCATGAGTAGCCTGGGCGCTGCGTTGATGGCTGAACTGCTGCGCCGACAGCACGAAGTCATCGCCATTCTCGACGACCTGACCGCGCTCGCGCCGCGTCCAGGATTGCGCACCAAAAGCGGTGACCTGTTCGATTGCGAGCGGGTGAATCAAAGTGTCGCCGGCAGTTCCGCGGTGATCTGTTTGCTCGATGCCCCGGGGCTGCCGTTCAGTAGCGATCATGTTGAACGCTCGGTGGTGCTTGGCCCGGTCGAACAGGTACTAGCCGTTGATGCTCTGGTCGACGGCCTGCAAGCGGCCAATGTGTCGCGGCTGTTTCTGGTGGGGGAGTTTGCGGTACTCGACGAGCCGGAGCTGGATGAACGCTTACAACGTCACGCTGCCGAAGAAATTCGTGAAGCGGTGCAAAGCAGTCCACTGCACTGGACGCTGGTCAATGCGCCGCAAGGCGTGGCTGGGCTGACCATTGAGCATTTCAGTCAGGTCGGCGGCAATCTTGAGCCGGGTTTGGCAGAACCGCTGGAACGCTTGAATCGCGTGGCAGTGGGAATTGCCGATGAGCTGCGACTGAATCTGCATGTGGGTCAGCATGTGAATTTTGTCGCGGCGTCCGACTGATTGATCACACCGCAATCGAAGGCAACGCGAGCCCGGTAAGGGATTCGGCACTGCTGGCCTGCTCCTCCATGAGCCAATCGACAAACTGCTGAATCAACACTCCACGCCGTTTGCGCTGCGGCAACACTACGTAATAGCCAAGGCGCGACAGCGTGGTCTCGGCAATCGGTCGACACAGCAAGCCCTGACTGAGCAAGTTATCCACAAGGTGACGCCAGCCAATCGCCACGCCTTGGCCGCCGATCGCCGCTTGGATCAGCAGTGTGTAATTGTCGAAACGCAATTGCCCCGGCGCCGGCGGGGTAGTGATGCCCAGTTCGCGGAACAGCCCACTCCAGTCGAACCAATTGCTGCTGTTCTCCCCCCGCAGGTGCAGCAGCGGAAGTTCCAGTAGTGCCTGCGCGGTCAAGGGCAGGGCACGATCCTTGAGCAAGAGCGGACTGCACACCGGGAACACTTCTTCGCTGAACAGCCAATGGCTTTCACCCTGTTTGAAACGGCCATCGCCGAACAGGATCGCCACGTCGATATCGGTGCGCAGCATGTTGTGGTTGCGCTCACTGGTGACCAGGCTGACGTCGACGTGTGGATTGGCTTCATGGAAGCGATGCAGACGCGGCATCAACCAATACGCAGCGAAGGCAAAATCGGTAGCGACTTGCAGTACCTCATGTTGCTGCTGTGCGCTGATCGCACTCAAACCGGCGTCGATATTCTGCAAACCGAGGGTAACTTGCTCGAACAGGATGGTGCCGACTTCGGTGAGCTCAATGCCACGGTAGATTCGATCGAACAACCGTGAGCCCAGTTGCTCTTCCAGTCGTTTGATCTGCTGGCTGATCGCAGGTTGCGTGGTGCCAAGCTCCACTGCGGCGGCGGTAAAACTGCGATGCCGGGCAGCGGCCTCAAAGGCGCGCAACAAGTCGAGCGACAGATCACCAAGAGCTTCATACATAAGCTGTGCTTATCCTAGTCATTGCCCGGCGCGGGCTTTACCCGACAGAGCATGGACTCCATGCTCGATCGCAGCAATGTCGCATAAATATTCACTATGGAATGCCGCGATCACATGAAGCGCAAGAATATTCTTTTCATCATGGCCGATCAGATGGCCGCGCCAATGTTGCCGATCTACGGGCCTTCGCCGATCAAACTGCCCAATCTTTCCCGCCTGGCCGCCCAAGGCGTGGTGTTCGATGCCGCTTACTGCAACAGCCCGTTGTGCGCGCCGTCGCGTTTTACCCTGGTCAGCGGACAGCTGCCGAGCAAGATCGGCGCTTACGACAACGCTGCCGATTTCCCCGCCGATGTGCCGACTTACGCCCACTACCTGCGTCGCCTCGGCTATCGCACGGCGCTGTCGGGCAAGATGCATTTTTGCGGCCCGGATCAGTTGCATGGCTACGAAGAGCGGCTGACCAGCGATATCTATCCCGCCGACTATGGTTGGTCGGTGAATTGGGACGAGCCGGATGTGCGGCCGAGCTGGTATCACAACATGTCTTCGGTGCTGCAAGCCGGACCGTGCGTGCGCACCAATCAACTCGACTTCGATGAAGAGGTGGTGTTCAAGGCGCAGCAATATCTGTTCGATCACATTCGCGAAGATGGCGATCAGCCGTTCTGCCTGACCGTGTCGATGACACACCCACACGATCCGTACACGATTCCCAAGGCATTCTGGGATTTGTACGACGATGCCAATATCCCATTGCCTACAACGCCGGCTCAACAAGAACTCGATCCGCACTCGCAACGGCTGCTCAAGGTGTATGACCTGTGGGATAAACCCTTGCCTGTGGATAAGATTCGCGACGCGCGCCGTGCGTACTTCGGCGCTTGCAGCTATATCGATGCCAACGTCGGCAAACTTCTGCAAACCCTCGAGGAAACAGGGCTGATCGACGACACCATCATCGTCTTCTCCGGCGACCATGGCGACATGCTTGGCGAGAAAGGCCTCTGGTACAAAATGCACTGGTACGAGATGGCAGCGCGCGTTCCCCTGTTGATAAGTGCGCCAGGCCAGTTTGGCGCGAGTCGGATCAGCGCTGCGGTGTCCACAGCAGACCTGCTGCCCACCTTCGTCGAACTGGCTGGCGGCACGCTGGAGCCGGGTCTGCCGCTGGATGGGCGGTCGCTGGTGTCGCACCTGCAAGGGCAGGGCGGTCATGACGAAGTGTTCGGCGAGTACATGGCCGAAGGCACGATCAGCCCACTGATGATGATCCGCCGTGGCGCCTACAAATTTATCTACAGCGAAAGCGACCCTTGCCTACTCTTTGACGTAGACAACGATCCGCGTGAAACGGAAGAACTCAGCCAATCGCCACTGCATCGCCAGCTTTTCGACGATTTTCTCGTCGAAGCGCGGGCCAAGTGGGATATCCCGGCAATTCACCAGAACGTTCTCGCCAGCCAGCGCCGCCGCCGTTTTGTCGCCGATGCGTTAACCATCGGCAAGCTGAAGAGCTGGGATCACCAGCCATTGGTGGACGCCAGTCAGCAGTACATGCGCAACCACATCGACCTCGATGATCTGGAGCGCAAGGCCCGTTATCCACAACCCTGCCAAAACCAATAATGTGAAGGGGAAGTCCATGCGCAAGTTATCCACAGCAGTGACGTTTGGCCTGATAGCGCTGAGCAGTACCTCGGCATTCGCCGAGCAAAGCTGCGCCACGGTAAAAATGGCCGACCCCGGCTGGAGCGACATCGCCGCAACCAACGCCATTACCGGGTTTCTGCTGGACGGCATGGGCTACAAGGCCAAGGTCGACACCCTCGCGGTGCCGATCACCTTCGGCGGTTTGAAGGACGGTCAGGTGGATGTATTCCTCGGCAACTGGATGCCGGCGCAGCAGGGCTTCTACGATAAATTCGTGGCTACCGGCGATGTCACGCAACTGGCGAAGAACCTCGAAGGCACCGAGTTCACCCTCGCCGTGCCGGACTACGTGTGGGATGCGGGTGTGCATAACTTTGCCGACCTGAACAAGTTTGCCGACAAGTTCGACAAGAAGATCTACGGCATCGGCTCGGGCGCCCCGGCGAATATCTCGCTGCAGGAGATCATCAAGAAGAATGACTTCGACATGGGTCAGTGGAAACTGATCGAGTCCAGCGAACAGGCGATGCTCGCCGAAGTGTCACGGGCGGTGAAAAAGCAGAAATTTGTCACCTTCCTCGGCTGGACCCCGCACCCGATGAACGTGCAGTTGAAAATGCATTATCTGAAGGGCGGCGAGAAATACTTTGGCGACACCGGCAGCGTGTTCACCCTGACGCGCAAGGGTTACGCCGAAGCGTGTCCGAATGTGGGTAAATTGCTGACCAATCTTGCGTTCACTCAGGAGATGGAGAACAGCATCATGGCCGAGGTAGTGAACAAAAAGGTCAGCAATGCCGAGGCAGCGAAGGCGTGGATCAGGGCTAATCCGGCGGTGTTGGACAAGTGGCTGGAGGGGGTGAAGACGCTGGATGGCAAGGATGCGCTGGCGGCGGTTAAAGCCAAGCTCTGATCGTGGGGTTGCTGGAATTGTGCTCGGCTTGAGATTCTACCCCCTCACCCCAGCCCTCTCCCCCAGAGGGGGCGAGGGGAAAGGGAGCCGATCTCTGGTGTATTCAGCATTGAGTTCGACGCAGATTTTTCACGTCGGCGTAGCTCAACCAGACACCTCGGTCAGTCCCCTCTCCCTTTGGGAGAGGGCTAGGGTGAGGGGCTTTCCCAACTGACACCCTGTTACCCTTGCAGCAAAACCCAAACCGCGAGGACCCATGGCCTTTCCCAGTCGCCGCTCACTGTTTCCGTTCCTCACCTGGCTACCCCGGCAAACCCGCGCCAGCGTCGGACGGGATCTGATCGTTGGCCTCAGCGGTGCGATTCTCGCGTTACCTCAGTCGATTGCCTACGCGCTGATCGCCGGTCTCCCACCTGAATATGGCCTCTACGCCGCGATCATCCCGGTGCTGATCGCATGTCTGTGGGGTTCGTCGTGGCATCTGATCTGCGGCCCGACCGCGGCGATTTCGATCGTGCTTTACGCCAGCGTCAGTCCACTGGCCGTACCGGCATCCCAGGACTACGTCACCCTGATCCTGTTGCTGACCTTCCTCGCCGGGGTATTTCAATGGCTGCTTGGCTTGCTCCGGTTTGGCGCGCTGGTGAACTTCGTCTCGCATTCGGTGGTGCTCGGTTTCACCCTTGGTGCGGCGGTGGTGATTGCCATTGGGCAATTACCGAATCTGCTGGGGCTGGATCTGCCCGCCAAAGCCACGGCGCTGGACAGTTTGATGGATCTGCTGCAACACCTTCGGGCTGTGGATAAACCTTCGTTGCTGCTCGGAGTGGCCACGGTGGCAGTCGGCGTTGTGCTGAAACAGTGGTTGCCGCGCTGGCCGACGTTGTTGATAACGTTGGTGCTGGCCAGTCTGCTGGTATGGCTGTGGCCGGCGATGTTCGGCGACGTGCATCTGGTCAGCGCATTTGTCGGGCGTTTGCCGCCGTTCAGCGGGTTGCCGCTGGATCTGGATTTGATCCTGCGCCTGCTACCCAGCGCGGTGGCGGTGGGCATGCTGGGGCTGGTCACCAGCCTGTCGATTGCCCGTTCGATATCTGCACGTTCGCAGCAGTTGCTCGATGCCAATCAGGAAGTGCGCGCGCAGGGCCTTTCAAACATTGTCGGGGCGTTCTTTTCCGGATCGCTGTCGGCGGGCTCGTTCACCCGCTCGGGTCTCAGTTATGAGGCCGGCGCTTGCTCCCCTCTGGCAGGCGTGTTTTCGGCGATCTGGGTGGCATTGTTTGCGATTTTTGGTGCCGGGCTGATCGCGCACATCCCGATTCCGGCCATGGCCGGCAGCATTTTGCTGATCGCCTGGGGGTTGGTCGATCATCGCGGAATTCGATCGTTGCTCAGGGTCAGCCGCGCCGAATTCGTGGTGATGGCGCTGACCTGCCTGGCGACTCTGCTGCTGGAGTTGCAGACCGCGATTTACGCCGGCGTGCTGGCGTCGCTGTTCTTCTACCTCAAGCGCACTTCGCAGCCGCGGGTGCAGCATTGGCGCGATGGCGAAGATGATGTGCTGGGGGTCGGCGGCTCGATCTTCTTCGGCGCCAGCCATTATCTGCAAGTGCGTTTACAGCGCATGCACGGCGCGCGGGTGGTGATCGAGGCGCAGCAGATCAACTTCATCGACTATTCGGGGGTGGAGATGTTGCATCAGGAAGCGCGGCGCCTGTTGGGCCAGGGTCGCAGCCTGACTTTGCGCGGTGCGCGGCCGCAGGTGGTGGAGGAACTGCGCAAGCTGGAAGGCCCAGAGAAATGCCCGATCCGGTTTGAGGATTGACCCGACAAGCACTGCAAAACCCTGTGGGAGCGAGCCTGCTCGCGAAAGCGGACTATCTGACACATCAATGTTGGATGTGCCGCCGTTTTCTCGAGCAGGCTCGCTCCCACATGGGTAATTACTGCGCCAACTGGCGGCGTAGTTCGGCCAGAACCGGCGCCGTGTCCGGACGCACGCCGCGCCACAAATAGAACGCCTCGGCAGCTTGCTCGGCGAGCATGCCCAAACCATCCATCGACACCGCCGCACCGTGCTCACTGGCCCAACGGCAGAACGCGGTCGGTTCTTTGCCGTACATCATGTCGTAGCACAGGGTTTGGCCCGGTTCGATCAGGCTCGGCGCAATCGGCGGTACATCGCCGGTGAGGCTGGCGGAAGTGGCGTTGATGATCACGTCCACCGGCTCGCGCAGCCAATCAAAGCCGCTGGCCGACACCGGCCCCAGATCGCAGAACAATTCCGCCAGCAACTCGGCCTTGTCTACCGTACGGTTGGCGATGATCACCGAGGCGGGTTTCTCCGCCAGCAACGGCTCCAGCGCTCCACGCACGGCGCCACCGGCACCGAGCAGCAAGATGCGTTTGCCGGTCAGACTGAACCCGGCGTTTACCGTCAGATCCCGCACCAGTCCGGCGCCGTCGGTGTTGTCGCCAAGCAGCGAACCGTCGGCCAGTTTGCTCAAGGTATTCACCGCACCAGCCCGTCGCGCGCGGGCCGTCAGGCTGTTAGCCAGGCGGTAGGCGTCTTCCTTGAACGGCACAGTGACATTGGCACCGCGACCTTCGCGGAAAAACGCCGTAGCGCAGCCGGAAAAGTCGTCGAGCGGCGCCAGCAACGTGGCGTATTCGAGGCTCTCGCCGGTCTGCTCGGCGAACAGCTTGTGGATCATCGGCGATTTGCTGTGGCCGATCGGGTTACCGAAAACGACGTAACGATCCATCAGATGTCCTCAGGCTTGAGTCAGCCAGTCGCGGTCTTGCAGGAAGTACTCGGTCAGGCGTGCTTCTTCGCTGCCAGGTTCAGCCTTCCAGTCGTAGCCCCAGCGTACTTGCGGCGGCAGCGACATCAGGATCGACTCGGTACGCCCGCCCGATTGCAGGCCGAACAGCGTGCCACGGTCGTAAACCAGGTTGAACTCGACGTAGCGGCCACGGCGGTACTCCTGGAACTCACGTTGCTGGGCGGTGAACGTATCGTGCTTGCGGCGCTGCACGATTGGCAGATAGGCGTCGATGTAGGCATCACCAATGGCGCGCATAAAGGCGAAACTGGTGTCGAAATCCCACTCGTTCAGGTCATCGAAAAACAAGCCGCCGATGCCGCGCGGTTCGTGGCGATGCTTGATGTGGAAGTAGGTGTCGCACCACGCCTTGTACCGCGGATAGACGTCCGGGCCGAATGGCGCGCAGGCCTGTTCGGCGACGCGGTGCCAATGGATGCAGTCTTCTTCGTTGCCGTAATACGGCGTCAGGTCGAAGCCGCCGCCGAACCACCAGACCGGCTCTTCACCTTCTTTCTCGGCGATGAAAAAACGCACGTTGGCGTGAGAGGTCGGCACGTGTGGGCTGTGCGGATGAATCACCAACGACACGCCGAGCGCCTCAAAACCGCGACCGGCCAATTCCGGGCGATGGGCGCTGGCCGACGGTGGCAGACCACTGCCGAAGACGTGGGAAAAGTTGACGCCGCCCTTTTCGATCAGCGTGCCGTTTTCAATGACGCGAGTACGACCGCCACCGCCGGCAGGCCGTGTCCAGGCGTCTTCGACGAAGCGCGTGCCGCCATCCTCGGTTTCGAGTGCGGCGCAGATGCGGTCTTGCAGGTCGAGCAGATAGGCCTTTACGGCGTCGGTGCGGGTCGTCATGGCTTCACCTTGAATCGGGGCATCACTACGCGGCAACCCGCAGGCGGGGGTCGGCGCAAATGGGCGCGTAGCATACCACCGCAGGCCAACGCGCCGCAGTTGACGAAGATCATGCATAAGCGTTGGATAGGGACCTTACAAAAGACCCAAGGAGAGCAGGCAGATGGCAAAGCGTATCCAGTTCCGCGCCCACGGCGGTCCCGAAGTGCTCGAGTTTGTTGATTACGAACCCGCCGCGCCCGGCCCGAATCAGGTGCGCGTAGCCAACAAGGCTATCGGCCTGAATTTCATCGACACCTATTTCCGCAGCGGCCTCTACGCACCGCCAGCCTTGCCGTCCGGCCTGGGCGCGGAAGGTGCAGGCATTGTTGAGGCGGTGGGCAGCGACGTTACCCGGTTCAAGGTCGGAGACCGCGTCGCGTACGGCAGCGGCCCGCTGGGCGCCTACAGCGAATTGCACGTCCTGCCTGAAGCCAATCTGGTGAAGCTGCCGGACCAGATCAGCTTCGAAACCGCCGCCGGGGTGATGCTCAAGGGTTTGACCGTGCAGTACCTGCTGCGTCAGACCTATGAACTCAAGGGCGGCGAGACCATTTTGTTCCACGCCGCAGCGGGGGGCGTGGGTTCGCTGGCCTGCCAATGGGCCAAGGCGCTGGGCGTGAAACTGATCGGCACCGTCAGCTCGAAGGAAAAAGCCGAACTGGCCAAGGCCAACGGTGCCTGGGCGACCATCGACTACAGCCACGAAAATGTTGCCGAACGCGTGCTGGAATTGACCGACGGCAAGAAAGTCCCGGTGGTCTATGACGGGGTTGGCAAGGACACTTGGCTGACCTCGCTGGACAGCGTGTCGCCTCGTGGGTTGGTGGTGAGCTTCGGCAATGCTTCCGGCGCAGTCGACGGCGTGAATCTGGGCATCCTTTCCGCCAAGGGCTCGCTCTACGTCACCCGGCCTACATTGGCGACCTATGCCAACAATGCGCAGAACCTGCAGCGCATGGCCGATGAACTGTTCGAGATGATCATCAGCGGCAAGCTCAAGGTCGATATCAGCCAGCGCTATCCATTGGCTGAAGCGGCGAAGGCGCAGACCGAGTTGTCGGCTCGGCGCACCACCGGTTCGACCATCCTGCTCCCCTGAAAACACGCTACCCCGGTGAGTCGGTGGTAGCCTCCAACTCAATAAAAAACGGCGTCTTGCCCGCAGCAGTTGTTTCGAAACGGCTGCGAGCCAGACGCTGCACCTGCAATCCCAAAACACCGGGCAGCCTGAGCAATGCGCTTGCCTGCGCCTCGTTGTGCAACGCCTGTTCGATGGCGGCTTCTGCGCCGGAAGGCAGTTTGTCCTGAGCAATGACCAGACACATGCGCACACCGTTGGCCTGTCGATTGATCTGTACCTGAATGTCGTTAGAAGCCAGCTGTGGCAACGCCTGTGCGATTACGCTCATCACCTGTCGCTGCGTGATGAGCGCGCCCCCCAGCTTGATCGATGTCTCTACCCGCCCCTCAAGTTGCAACACGGGCAAGGCGCTGCCACAGGCGCAATTCGCCCCATTGCGCAGGATTCGCCCACGATCACCAATCCGGTAACGCAACAGCGGCACGTGATCGGGCAGCAAGGATGTCAGCAGGAACTCACCGCTTTCGCCCACGGCCACTGCTTGCAAGGTGAGAGAGTCCACCACTTCGATGAACATCGCATCGGCGTGCAGATGATAAAAACCGTGTCCAAGGTGCGCGCATTGATAGCCGATGGGGCCGGTTTCCGTCGAGCTGTAGCCCAGCGACCGGAGCCTTATCGCTGGCCAGTCCCGGACAAGCTGTTCGCGCAATTGAGGAGCGCAGGGTTCCCCGATGTAGTAAAGCCATCTCAGGCTGACCAATTGCTGTGCGTCGATTTCATCGTGGTTGAACAGCGCCGCGGCGAAGGAAGGCGTGCAAATCAGCGCATCGGCCGCTTGCGACTGAATCAACCCGGCAATTCGCTGAACACCCATTAATGAACCGGCGGGCAGCAGACGTGCGCCGACATGCTGCACGATCGCCGCGGCGTACTGGAAAGCCCCCTGCATTTCGCCCGCGGTCAGGCAATTGATGACCACACCCGGGCGTTCGTCCGCCACGCCAAACATTCGCGCCCCCAGCGGCACGATGCTGGCGTTGAACGTCCAGGAATGGGTGATGTGTTTGCGGTTGCCGGTGCTGCCGCCCGACGTCAGGGTCAGGCCGCCACCCGGCGCACGGTGCGACGCTTCGCCAAGCGCGGAAAACAACACACCGCCATGTTCGTCCTCCACGGCCTGAACCGGCAGGCGCTGCAAATCCTTCAGGCTGTGCACCTGGAGGATCTGCGGACACAGCGCACAGAACCACGACAGTGACTGCGCATGGGCCAATTTGTGCGCAAAGGCCTGGTTGGCAGAGAGCACGGGATCATCGCTCATCGTCACGACCACCCTGGCGAATGCCCAACTCATCGAAACCGCCACGGACTGCATTGGCCAGGCTCTCCAATTGGGCCTGGTTGTGATTCGCGCTGACGGCCAGACGCAGAATCGCTTCGCCTTTGGCCACCACCGGAAACATGGCGGTGGTAACGGCTATGGCCTTTCGCCGCAGGTGTAACGCCAGACTGATGGCATCACGCTCGGCGCCGACGCGGACGAAACGAATGGGCGAGGCGACTTCATGGTTGCCCAGCACCGGCCCGAGCAGGTTGTCGATCAGGGCAACATTTCGCCACAGAGCCGCCTGCAACTGTCCCAGCTCCGGCGAAAGGTGAATGTCCGCAGACGCTACCGCCGCACCGACACCGCCCATCGACAATGGCCCACCGAAGGTATAGGTCGACGCATGGCGGCGGATCATTTCAGCGTCGGCTTCGGTAAAGACCGTGATCGCTCCGCCCGTGGCACCAAATGCCTTGGACAGCGAGGACAGAAGAATCAGACGGTCGCGCCGTTGCTCACCAGCAGCAACGAGTGCATAACCTCCGCCTGTTACGCCGTGAATCGAGGTGCCGTGGGCGTCATCGGCATACAGATAGCCTTCAAAGCGCTCCGCCAGCTGCAACAGTCGATTGATCGGATACAAACCCCGCATCGAGCCAATGCTGTCCGTAAGGATGATGGGTGTATTGCCTGCCGCTACCGCCGTGGAGCAAGCCTGTTCGACTTGGTCCACGTCATTGCAGTCGCATCGCTGTACAGGGCCGAACTGCCACAGGATCCCTTGCAGCACCTGCATTGAGGCATGGGCCGCCCGGTCGACGATCCAGCCCGGGCCACGACGCAACGGATAGGACGGTAACTCGCCTGAGCCCAGTAACGGCAGGCAGCCCAGATGCGCACTGCCCACCGAGTTGAAGGTCACCGTGTAGCCCTGGAATATCTGGTTCAACTGCTCGTCGAGTTCGCGCATGGGCGGTAGCAGTACGCGGGTTCGTGCGGCGGCGAATTGCACGCCGAAGGATTTCACGGCGCTTACCGCGCTTTGAATCAGACGCGGGTCGCACTCCAGTCCCAGGTAAGAACATGAGAGAAACTCGGTCAGCCGCTCACCGCTGCTCAATTCGATGGTCTTGCCCTCACGGCTCACCAGTTTCAAGCCATTGAGGCCGGCATCGAACAGCTGCTGCTGATCGTCACGAGCCTGACGCACACGGTTTTTTACCCAGTTGACGGTTGGGTGCTGATTGTTCATCGGGATACCTGCAAAGGTGTCGTCTGGCGGTAGACCTGCACGCGCCAGAGCTGGGTTTTTTCTCGTGCGATCGCGTCCTGGTACTGGGCAGTGATATCGCAGAAGCCTGCACAATCGGGCTGGACGATGTGCAAATGTCCACGCATGACCAGCAACGCCTCTTCGGCAAGGGACGGCCGCAGCCGTTGCAAGACACTCGCTCCAGCGACCTGGGGCATGAAGGAAGGCACGTCCGAGAGCGATACGAAATCGACGTCCGTGTGTTTGGCGGCGCAATCGATAATGTCGGCCTGCACGATGCGCAACTCACACTGCTGAATGGCCTCTCGGGCACGCTTGAAGATCCGCGGATCGCACTCCAGCGGGAAACCTTCGGGGTAGCGCAGCTCACCAAAAAACAGCATTTGCAGAAAGAAGCTCTCGCGCACGATCTGCGTGTTAAACAAGGTGTGGAAGATATCCAGATACGCTGCGCGGGAGCTGATACCCAGGTTGTTGGGTGGAAACGAACCTTTGTACAACAACGAATTGAGCACTGCTGCGTTGCCCAGCAGCGAGATCACAGCACGCCAGCGCCTGAGGGGAAAACGGGTTCGGTAATAATCGGTTTGCTCGCCGAGATCGCAGCACTGAAAAATCTCTCTCCCCGCCCCGCCGGTAAACAGTCGATTGACCTTCGCCAATCGCTGCAAAGTCTGCTCAAAGGCCCCCATGTAGATCGGCGCCTGCCAATGACGTGTCTGGAAAAACTCCGCCAGCCAGTGGCGATCGACACGCGGCAGATCCAGTTGCTCAAGTATGGATTGGCGTCGCGACGGCAAAACCCCTGGGTGGTAACCCATGAAGTCCATAAACGATGTGTAATCGGTCTGTTCCAGCAGAGCAAAGCGCAGTCGCGTGAACGCCAATTGCGGCGCACTTACATCGATGCAGGTCATGCGTGCGGGGTTGCGGGCCAGCAGCGGCAGCAGCCGTCCGCCACTTCCCGCGACGCCGACCACGTGCCTGGCCCGCGGGGGCAGGATGGCGAACTCCAGTGCGGTGTCTTCATCCCCCAGCGCATAGTTCAGTCGCTCGAAATAGTCAGCCATGCCTGCCCCCGTGCGTCGTTCGGGAAAATCGCCGTGAAGGACTCATGAGTTATCCAGTGCGTGCAGGAAGTCATAGCGTGGTGCGAGGCCGTTTTGCCAGGCCTCGTACTGCTCATAGACGGCTTCAAGCATGTTGCCGGTCAAACGCAAACTGGTTTCCATCACGGTAGCAACGGCGTCCCAATCGGATTGATCTTTGCAAGTTCGCTGCAGGATGAGTTTGATTTCGTTGAAGTGTTCGATATCAATATCGGAGTGAGCGATAAAGAATGTCAGCTGCGCCGGTTTTAACGACAATGTTTCGCTCAAGCCATTAATAAGCGGATTAATAAATTGATAAGCGTTTTCTGCCCAGTAACTGTACCCCAGCCGTTGCAGTGGATTACCGGTAAAAGATATCCAGTATAAATAGGCGATTAACACTTCGGTGGCCGGTAGCGCCGTCGGTATATCGAAGACTTCATTCTTGAGGCCCAGACTCATGACGTCATGCAGTGCCATTTTCTCATGGCCGACCTCTTGCGCCGCATGCTCAAAACAAAATTTTGCATACACCGGATTATCGGCATGGCGCACGCCCACCAAACCCTGGTTTCGCGCATTGTGTGCGGTGTAGTGGAAAGTCTCGATCATGTAAATCGCATACAAGGCCTTCGAAACGCTGCCGCCGCGGATGGCTTTAACCAGCCGCGAGTTATCGAGAATATCGGCCCATACATTTTCGATTCGTTCGTCCAGCAGGCTCAGCTGTTGTTCAAAACTGACATGCGCGGTCATCGTGACTCTCCGGTGAATTGAGGGCGGTGTGGGCGGGTTGTTGAACGGCTGCGAGGATCTGCGGCCATTGCGCTGAGAGCAGCCAGTAATCGCCGCGGGCGCGTTGTTCGATATGCAGGGAGTCGGTGGTGATTGATGTCAGGCCGAAGCGCTGGAACAGCCGCCGCTGGGGTGATCGGCACAGGGCGGTGACGCCCTCATAACCGCGCTTGATCGCCCATTCGGTGGCCGATGCCAGCAGGCAGTTGACCGACACCGGCAGGTGACCCTGGGAGAGGGTGATCAACCGGCTGAACTCGACATGACGCGACAGCGCCTGGGTTGGCGAAAGATGCTGATGCGCCAGTGATGCCCATTCAAACGGTGAGGGCGTCACTCTCAATACCGCCATCAACTGGTCTTGTTGATAGAGCAGAAAGTGCGTGCTGCGGGCCGTTATCGCCAAGCTTGTTTCCAGCAAACGGGCTCTGGAGGTCAGCATGTAGTGTTGCAATCGCAGTCGAAACTGCCGACCAATAAACCGTTCGAACTCTCGCGTGTCTGATCCGGCTTCGAGAGTAACCACATGACAATTTTCATGCTGACGTTTTAATGTCGACTGAAGTGCCTGCAGATAATCCGTGAGTTGTAATTCCGTAGTATCCATTCCTTCTCCGCAGACGTTAACTTATCGAAGTTTTCTGAGCGCATTGAAATGATGGATGCTTTTAGAAATATCGCCACTGCGCGATTTCTGATAATGACGTAGGAAAAATTACTGAAACTGGATGCTCGTCGATTAGTCCGACACATTAAAGACAGATATAAACAAAAAGTTGTTGTATTTTAATAGTTACTTGAAGGAAAAATCGCAGCCATATGTAGTACTCCTCGCCTTGAAAGCCGAGGAGTGCCACCTATATCTATATAAGCTTGAAACGGAATGTCAGTCAGGACGAATGACGTTACCGCTGGCCAGGTCACGGATGACGCTGGGGTTTTTGCGCCCACCCAGTTGTCCACCCAATACCAGGTCAATCTGTCCGCGGAAATACTGCTCGACCCTCAAGCGCGTGCGCGCCGCCGGACGTCCTTGCGGGTTGGCCGATGTCGAAATCAGCGGCCCGACCATTGAGCACAAGTCACGCACCTGCGGGTGATCACTGACACGCAACGCGACGGTGTCATGCACCCCGGTGACCCATTCCGGCAACAAGCTCTGATGCGGCACCAGCCAGGTGTTCGGCCCTGGCCAGGTGCTGGACATGCGGTCGATCCAGTCTTGCGGGAAGTCTTCAAACAGAAAGTCGAACTGGCGAATATTGTCGGCGACCAGAATCAGGCCCTTGTCGACCGAACGGTTCTTGATCGCCAGCAGTCGATCCACCGCTTCTTCATTCCACGGATCGCAACCCAGCCCCCAGACAGCTTCGGTTGGATAGGCAATCACCGCCCCGGCGCGAATCTCTCGCGCGGCTTGTTGCACACGCCAACTGTTGACCATGAAAAAACTCTCCACAAACAGGTTTCGCGCAGTTTACCGATCTTCCTTGTAAAACCTAGCTCGTCCTGGCCAGCCAGCGACCGTTTTCGCACACCGCACGGCCATCCATTTCCAGTTCCGTGAGGGCCGCCAACACTTTGGGCAAGGCCCAGCCACTGCTATCAGCCAAGCCTTCGCTGGTATGCGGTGCGGCGTGCAGCAGCGTGAGCAGTGGATGAGTCTCTTTGGGCGTGTCCATAGACATCGGTAAATGCTGCCAGCCGCGCAGGGCTTCGAGGATGTGCTCTATGGTTTCGACCAGCACTGCGCCATCTCGAATCAACTGGTGACAGCCGCGTGCACCGGGGTGATGAATCGAGCCGGGAATGGCGTAAACCTCCCGTCCCTGTTCCGCCGCCAACCGCGCGGTGATCAGCGAACCGCTGGCCACACTCGCCTCGACCACCAGCACGCCAAGGGACAAACCACTGATGATCCGGTTGCGCCGCGGGAAGTTGCTGGCGCTTGGGCCGGCATCCAGCGGAAACTCCGAAAGCACTGCGCTGCCCGAGGCAATCATCGCATCGGCCAGCCGCTGATTGCGCTGTGGATAAAAATTTTCCAGGCCGGTGCCCAGCACACCCACTGTTTGCCCGCCGACATCCAGCGCGGCCTGATGCGCGGCGGCATCAATGCCCAGCGCCAGACCACTGGTGATGACAAAACCGGCGCCCGCCAGGCAGCGAGAGAAGGCTGCGGCGGTGTCCATTCCCGGACGCGAGGCACGGCGGCTGCCAACCATCGCCAGTTGCGGTTTTTCAAGAATCAGTGGGTCACCCGCGACGAACAACAACGGCGGCGGATCCGGGATCTGTGCGAGCAGCGCCGGATAATCCGCTTGATCCCACATCAGTAAATGTTGATTGGGCCGCTCTAGCCAGCGCATTGCGTGGCTTGCGCCATCGCGCACTTCAGGACATCGCCGCGCCTCGGCACAGGCCGCCGGCAATCCCAGCGAACGCCAGGCACTGGCCGGGGCGCTGATGGCTTTGGACGCCGAGCCAAAGGCTTCGAGCAATTTGAGAAAGCGCTTCGGACCGATTGTCGGCAAGCGGTGCAGGCGCAGGCGCGCTTCCAGTTCCGCAGGGGAAACCGGTGTACAGACAGGCAGCATAAAGGATCAATCCTTGATCGTTATAAGCCCCGAACCATTCGGAGCAAGCTGTGGATAACTCTGTTGGTAACTTGTTAAGCACGCTACGGATTTCGCACCTTGTCGAGCACCGCCAATGAGCGCGATGCGTTAAGGACGAGGCCGTAGCTGAGTTTGTCGTAGGTGCGGAACACCATCAGTAATCCGGCGCGTTCGTCGGGGATTTTCAGTGGCTGACCGGTGATCCGGTCGCGCACGGTTTCGCCGGTTTTCATCACCACCAGCACATTGCCTTCAGCCAGGCCGTCACGCTTGCCCTTGTTCAGGGTGACCACGTCCATCGCGCCAATCTGGGTGACACCGCGCGGCACGTCGATGATGACGCCGTTGATGTTGCTGGTCGGCGCGCTGGGCATGAAGGTCGAGTTGATCGAGCGCTCTTCGCCGCTGAACAAGCGGTCGCCGAGGCGTACTTCCTGTGTGGTGCGTTGCAGGGCGAGGGTGGCGACATCGCCCTCGGTGGCAACGATTTCTCCACCACCAATGTCATCGGCGTTGATCCCGAGAAACTCTTTGGTCTGCGGATCGGTGTAAATCTTGCCCTGTCGGAAGATGCCGTAAACCGGCTGATCCGGGTCGAAGTGGCCACGAGCGAAAATGCGGTCGCCGGTGCCGCTGAGCACCCGTTCGGCATCGCCGGCGACGATGTACGGCGCCTTGTCGAAGTCTTCGGCCTTGTCGACGATGCGATTGCTCAACAGAAAGCTGTTGATGGATTTGAGTGGAATGCTGGGAATCGCCTCGGCCACCGGACTGGTGCGAATGCGTGGAGAGAGCTTGATGGTGCCGCGCGACTCGCCGCGATTGAGGGTCAGGCGTGGCTGGCCGTTGACGTAACTGAGCGTCAGCGTGTCGCCGGGGTAGATCAGGTTGGGGTTCTCGATCTGCGGATTGGCCCGCCACAGTTGTGGCCACTGCCAGGGCTCGCGCAGGTATTTGCCGGAAATATCCCAGAGAGTGTCCCCTGAAACCACCGTGTATTGCTGTGGAAAACCATCCCTGAGTTGCACTTGCCCCTGCGCCGCGCCAGCCGAAGCCAACAGCAGCAGGGCGAGTAGTGTTTTCCTCATGCAGTGAATCCCTTTATCATGTGCGCTCGCGTGAATCGTCAGAGCCCCCGTGGCTCGCTTGAGCAAAATGCACAAGCTACGCTTCACAACGGTAGCCTGCATCTTCGGACCTGCCAGGCCATCGACCCGACTTTACTCAACACGTGCAGCAATCAGCCTATGGCCATTTTAAACATCCTCGAATTTCCGGACCCGCGTCTGCGTACTATCGCCAAGCCTGTGGCTGTAGTGGACGACGAAGTGCGTCAGTTGGTCGATGACATGTTTGAAACAATGTATGAAGCGCCGGGCATCGGCCTCGCCGCGACCCAGGTCAACGTGCACAAACGTATCGTCGTGATGGACCTTTCCGAAGACCGCTCCGAGCCGCGGGTATTCATCAACCCCGAGTTCGAATCACTGACCGAGGAAATGGATCAGTATCAGGAAGGCTGCCTTTCGGTGCCCGGCTTCTACGAAAACGTCGACCGTCCGCAGAAGGTCAGGATCAAGGCGCTGGACCGCGACGGCAAGCCCTATGAACTGATTGCCGAAGGCCTGCTCGCCGTGTGCATCCAGCACGAATGCGACCACCTCAATGGCAAATTGTTCGTCGATTACCTGTCCACGCTCAAACGCGACCGGATCAAGAAGAAACTGGAAAAGCTCCATCGCCAGAACGCTTGATGCCCTCCTTCAAAGGCTTGCTGCGGCAAGCCTTTTTCTTTTTATGAAGCTTTGCCATAGAGAGCCATTCAATGACTGAGCCACTGCGCATCGTTTTTGCCGGTACTCCGGAATTCGCCGCCGAGCACCTCAAGGCCCTGCTGAGCAGCCCTTACGAGATCGTTGCGGTCTACACCCAGCCGGATCGTCCAGCCGGTCGCGGGCAAAAACTGATGCCGAGCCCGGTTAAACAGCTGGCGCTGGAAAATAATATCCAGGTGTTGCAGCCGCCGACCCTGCGCAACGCTGACGCACAAGCCGAGCTCGCGGCGCTGAAGCCGGATTTGATGGTGGTGGTCGCCTACGGTCTGATCCTGCCGCAAGTGGTGCTCGATATTCCGCGTCTGGGCTGCATCAACAGCCATGCATCCTTGCTGCCACGCTGGCGCGGAGCGGCGCCGATTCAGCGCGCCGTCGAAGCGGGCGATGCCGAAAGTGGCGTGACCGTGATGCGCATGGAAGCCGGCCTCGACACCGGGCCGATGCTGCTCAAGGTCGTCACGCCGATCACCGGCGAAGACACCGGCGGCACGCTGCACGACCGTCTCGCCGAGATGGGCCCGCCTGCCGTGGTGCAGGCGATTGCCGGCCTGGCGGCTGGCACTCTTGAGGGCGAAGTGCAGAACGACGACCTCGCCACCTACGCGCACAAACTGAACAAGGACGAAGCACGCATCGACTGGAGCCGTCCGGCCATTGAGCTGGAACGGCTGGTGCGCGCCTTCAATCCATGGCCGATCACCCACAGCACCCTCAACGGTGAAGCGCTGAAAGTGCTGGCGGCAACACTTGCCGACGGTAAAGGCGCACCGGGTGAAATCCTCAGCGCCAGCAAGGACGGCCTGATCGTCGCCTGCGGCGAACAAGCGATGTGCCTGACCCGTCTGCAATTGCCGGGCGGCAAGGCGCTGAATTTCAGCGACCTGTTCAACAGCCGTCGTGAAAAATTCGCCGTCGGCACCCTTCTTGGCGTAGCGGTGGACGCGCAATGAACCCTCGTCTGGCCGCCGCCAAGGCTCTCGCCGCCGTACTGAGCGGCAAAGCCTCGCTCAACAGCTCTCTGCCGACGCAATTGGACAAGGTCGAGGATCGCGATCGCGGTTTCACTCAGGATCTGGCGTTCGGCACCGCGCGCTGGCAGCCACGGCTGTCGGCACTGGCGGAAAAACTCCTGCAGAAGCCGTTCAAGGCTGCGGATGCCGATGTCGAGGCGTTGCTGTTGGTCGGCCTCTATCAGTTGCTCTACACCCGCGTTCCGGCCCACGCAGCCATCGGTGAAACCGTCGGTTGCGCCGACAAGCTGAAAAAGCCTTGGGCCAAGGGCCTGCTCAATGCCGTATTGCGCAATGCCCAGCGTGAAAGCGAAACGATTTTCGCCGAGCTGGAGCGCGATCCAGTGGTACGCACTGCTCACCCGCGCTGGCTGCAAAAATCCCTGAAGGCCTTCTGGCCAGAGCAGTGGGAAGCGATCTGCGAAGCGAACAACGCGCATCCGCCGATGATCCTGCGGGTCAACCGTCGCCATCACAGCCGCGACGCCTATCTCGGTCTCCTGACTGCGGCCGGTATCGTGGCAACACCGTGTGTCTTCAGCCGCGACGGCATCATTCTTGAAGCCGCTGCCGATGTGCGCAGCCTACCGGGGTTCGCCGAAGGCTGGATCAGCGTGCAGGACGAAGCCGCTCAACTGGCCGCCGATCTGCTCGATCTGGCGCCGGGCCAACGCGTGCTCGACGCCTGCTGCGCACCCGGCGGCAAGACCTGCCACATCCTCGAAGCCGAGCCCGCACTGGCCGGCGTGGTGGCGGTGGATCTGGAAGCCAAGCGTCTGGTGCGCGTGCGAGAAAACCTCGAACGCCTCGGTTTGAGCGCAGAGCTGATCGCCGCTGACGGTCGTGATATCGAGAAGTGGTGGGATGGCAAACCGTTCCAGCGCATCCTGCTCGACGCGCCGTGCTCGGCCACCGGCGTGATCCGCCGTCATCCGGACATCAAGCTGACCCGTCAGCCCGACGACATCGTCGCCCTCGCGCAACTGCAAGGCGAGTTGCTCGACGCGATGTGGAAAACCCTCGAAGTCGGCGGCATCCTGCTTTACGCCACCTGCTCGACCCTGCCGACCGAGAACACCGAAGTCATCGCCGCGTTCCTCGAGCGCACCCCTGGCGCACGCGAGCTGGACCTGGCCACGACTGCCGGGATCAAGCAGCCCCATGGTCGCCAACTGCTGGCCCAGCAGGGCGGACATGACGGGTTCTACTACGCCAAACTGATCAAGATCGCTGCCGCACGCGGCTAAACGGATTCATTGGAGTGACTGGATGAAAATCATCATCCTTGGTGCAGGACAGGTCGGCGGTTCGCTGGCTGAACACTTGGCGAGCGAAGCCAACGACATTACCGTGGTCGACACCGATGGCGAGCGCCTGCGCGACCTCGGCGATCGCCTCGACATCCGCACCGTGCAGGGCCGTGGCTCGCTGCCATCGGTGCTGCGCCAGGCCGGCGCCGACGACGCCGACATGCTCGTGGCCGTGACCAACAGCGACGAAACCAACATGGTCGCCTGTCAGGTCGCCCACACGTTGTTCCACACCCCGACCAAGATCGCCCGGGTGCGCGAAGCGTCCTATCTGAACCGCGAAGAGCAGCTGTTCCAGAACGAAGCCATTCCGGTCGACGTGCTGATCAGTCCCGAGCAAGTAGTGACCAACTACATCAAACGCCTGATCCAGCATCCCGGCGCTTTGCAGGTGATCGACTTCGCCGAAGGCAAGGCGCAACTGGTGGCTGTGCGCGCCTACTACGGCGGGCCGTTGGTGGGTCAGCAATTGCGGCAATTGCGCGAGCACATGCCGAACGTCGAGACCCGCGTCGCAGCGATTTTCCGCCGCGACCGACCGATTTTGCCGCAAGGCAATACGGTGATCGAAGCCGATGACGAAGTCTTCTTCATCGCCGCGCGTGAGGATATTCGCGCAGTGATGAGCGAAATGCGCCGTCTCGACGAGACCTACAAGCGCATCGTCATCGCCGGCGGCGGGCAGATCGGCGAGCGTCTGGCCGAGGCCATCGAAAGCCGTTATCAGGTGAAGATCATCGAGATGAATCCGGCGCGCTGCCGCTATCTCTCCGACACCCTCGACAGCACCGTGGTGCTACAGGGCAGCGCGTCGGATCGCGATTTGCTGATGGAAGAGAACATCGCCGACGCGGATATTTTCCTCGCACTGACCAACGATGACGAAGCCAACATCATGTCGTCGCTGCTGGCCAAACGGCTGGGGGCGAAGAAGGTGATGACGATCATCAACAACCCGGCTTACGTCGACTTGATCCAGGGCGGCGACATCGACATTGCCATCAGCCCGCAACTGGCGACCATCGGCACGCTGCTGGCCCACGTGCGCCGTGGCGATATCGTCAGCGTGCATTCATTGCGTCGCGGTGCGGCGGAAGCGATCGAGGCGATTGCCCACGGCGATGCCAAATCGAGCAAGGTCATTGGCAAGCCCATCGAGAAAATCGGCCTGCCGCCGGGCACCACCATCGGCGCGGTGATCCGCAATGATCAGGTGATCATTGCCCACGACGATACGGTGATCGAAGCGGGCGACCATGTGATTCTGTTCCTTGTGGATAAAAAGCATATTCGTGATGTGGAGAAGCTGTTCCATGTGGGGTTGAGCTTCTTCTGATCCGGATTATCTGGTGATCAGACTGGCCCCATCGCTGGCAAGCCAGCTCCCACAGTTTTTTGGTTGTTCACAAATGTGATGCCCACCAGAGATCCCTGTGGGAGCTGGCTTGCCAGCGATGGCGGCGCCACACATCTTCCCTGACAGACCCGAAAAGGAATCCACCCATGCTCGAATCCCTGGAAAAAATGCTCGCCAAGGGTGTGGATAACTCATTGCTGCGCTTCGGTCTGGGCAAGGGTTATCTGGATCTTGGGGAAAACGCCAAGGCCGCCGAGCATTTCCAGCGCTGTGTCGGTTTCGATCCGAAATACTCGGCAGCCTGGAAACTGTTGGGCAAGGCGCAATTGGCGCTGGGCGATCACGCCGCCGCGCGTCAGGCGTGGGAACACGGTCTGGAAGCCGCTCGTGCTCATGGCGACAAGCAGGCCGAGAAAGAGATGACGGTGTTTTTGAAGAAGCTTGATCGTCAGGCGCAGTAGATCAGCGGATCTTATTCACAAGTAACGAAGACCGATGCCCTCGGCATCCACCGTCACCACTTCCATCCGCACTCGCGGCGCGCCTGTGGGTAAATCCTGCACCTGGCCATAGACCACCGCGCCTTTGGGCAACGATGCGAGGCGCGGATGCTGGACATACACGCCGGTGGGCGACAGATTGCGGGTCTGGCCGAGGCAATCGCCGAAGCTGTCGTGGCTGATCTTGATACGGAATGATTTGCGGTGTTCGGACATCTTCATGCGCCCTTCGCTGAACTTCTTTTGTGGATAACGGGAGGAAGATCAAACGATCGTCCGGTCACGTCCCGAACCTGCGGCAACGCCTACACGTTATCCACAGAGTGTGCCAAATCGGTTAATACCAGCGTTCTTCGCCCGGTGGACGCTTCTTGAAGCGCTTCATGCTCCACATGTACTGGCTCGGATACGCCGCCACGTAACGCTCGACGACTTTACTCATGGCAGCGCAGGACTCGGCGGTATCGGTGCTATACATGGCCTCTGGCGCGGCTTCGAGGATCACTTTATAGCCGGAGCCATCGGGCAGACGCAGCGCATGCAGAAACACACCAACGGCTTTGCCACCGGCCAACATGTTCGGCACGAATTTGCTGGTCAGCGCCTGCGTGGCGAAGAAGGGCACGAAGATCCCCGCTGATTCGGCCGGTTCCGGGTCAGCGGGAATGCCCACTGCACCACCTTTGCGCACTTCCTTGATGACGCTGAGAATGCCTTCCTTGGTTGACGCCGCGACTTTGTTGCCCAGTTGTACGCGCTGCTTGCGCAGCAATTCATCCACAGCCTTGAGCTTGGGTGGACGGTAGAAAATGATCGGTTTGCACTGGCTGCAATAGAAGTGGTTGAGCACTTCCCAGTTGCCCAGATGACTGGTGATGCCGACCACGCCTTTGCCCGAGGCCAGTGCGTCCTTGAGGATGTCCAGACCTTCGACTTCGCGCACCAGGTCGATGGAACGCTGGGCCGGCCAGATCCACGCGCAGGCGCTTTCGGTCAGGGACTTGCCGATGTCTTTCAGACTCTGCCCGACCAGACGCTCGCGCTCGGCCGGGTCCATCTGTGGAAAACATTTAGCGAGGTTGATCCGCACTACATCGCGGGAGCGGTTTGGGGTTTTCCACATGATCCAGCCAATTGCCGAACCCACGGCCTGCACCGCCCGCCATGGCAGAAGGGCAAACAGCCGCAGAGCGCCTACCAGCAAGGCGCCTTTAAACTTTTCCACAGGTCACTCCTGATCTTGTGCTGTGCGCGAGGCGGCCATTCTAACCGCCGTTGACGAGTTGCGCGTAGCGGTCGCAGTCGCGGGTGTGATCCATGACCATGCCCGAGGCCTGCATCAGCGCGTAGCAAATGGTCGGACCGACGAACGTGAAGCCAGCCTTTTTCAGGCCTTTGCTCATCGCCAGCGCTTCGGGGGTGATCGCCGGGACTTCGCTGCGATCCTTGAAATGATTGATGATCGGCTGGCCGCCGACGAACGACCAGAGAAACGCCACCGGATCTTCCAGCGCCAGCCAGGACTGGGCATTACGCCGGGCGGCATTGAGTTTGAGGCGGTTGCGGATGATCCCAGGATCGAGCATCAATTCTTCGATTTCGGCGTCACTCATCTGCGCCACACGTTGCACATCGAAGCCGAACAACACCTCACGATAGCGCCCGCGTTTGCGCAACACGGTGATCCAGGAAAGCCCGGCCTGGAACCCTTCGAGCAAAAGCAACTCGAACAAACCCTGCGCATCGCGTAGCGGCGTGCCCCACTCCTGATCGTGATAAGCCATGTACAGCGGATCTTCGGTACACCAAAAGCAGCGTGGCATAAGGCTCCAGGGGGTGGAGGTGCGACTGAATCGGGTATACTCCCGCTCTTTAAATCGCAGCCCAAGAAACAGGTGAATTTCGTGAGCCAGCCTACGCCAGCCGTGCGTACCTTCCAAGACTTGATCCTCGCGCTCCAGCAATACTGGGCCGAGCAAGGTTGTGTGGTACTTCAGCCCTACGATATGGAAGTAGGCGCCGGCACTTTCCACACCGCGACCTTCCTGCGCGCCATCGGCCCGGAAACCTGGAACGCCGCCTACGTGCAGCCAAGCCGCCGTCCGACTGACGGCCGTTACGGCGAAAACCCGAACCGTCTGCAGCACTACTATCAGTTTCAGGTAGTCCTCAAGCCGAACCCGGACAACTTCCAGGAACTGTACCTGGGCTCCCTCAAGCATGTCGGCCTGGACCCGTTGGTTCACGACATTCGCTTCGTCGAAGACAACTGGGAATCGCCGACCCTCGGCGCCTGGGGTCTGGGCTGGGAAGTCTGGCTGAACGGCATGGAAGTGACTCAGTTCACTTACTTCCAGCAAGCGGGCGGCATCGAGTGCTACCCGGTGACCGGCGAAATCACCTACGGTCTCGAGCGTCTGGCCATGTACCTGCAGGGCGTGGATTCGGTCTACGACCTGGTCTGGGCTGACGGCCCGATGGGCAAAGTCACCTACGGCGATGTGTTCCACCAGAACGAAGTGGAGCAATCCACCTATAACTTCGAACACGCCAACGTCGACAAACTGTTCGAACTGTTCGACTTCTATGAAAGCGAAGCCAAGCGCCTGATCGAACTCGACCAGCCGTTGCCGCTGCCGAGCTACGAAATGGTCCTGAAGGCCTCGCACACCTTCAACCTGCTGGATGCGCGCCGGGCAATCTCGGTGACCGCGCGTCAGCAATACATCCTGCGCGTACGCACCCTGGCGCGTTCCGTTGCGCAAGCCTACCTGCTGGCGCGCGCCAAGCTGGGCTTCCCGATGGCGACCCCGGACCTGCGTGACGAAGTACTGGCCAAGCTGGAGGCTGCACAATGAGTGCGCAAGATTTTCTGGTTGAACTGGGCACCGAAGAACTGCCACCCAAAGCGCTGAACACTTTGGCTGACGCGTTCCTCGCCGGTATCGACAAGGGCCTGCAAGCTGCCGGCCTGAGCTATGAAGCAAAAACCGTCTACGCCGCGCCGCGTCGTCTGGCTGTGTTGATTACCGCGCTGGCCACCCAGCAACCGGATCGCAGCATCAACCTCGACGGCCCGCCACGTCAGGCGGCTTTCGACGCCGAAGGCAATCCGACCCAGGCAGCGTTGGGCTTCGCCAAGAAGTGCGGCGTCGACCTGAGCGAAATCGATCAGAGCGGCCCGAAACTGCGTTACAGCCAGAGCATCGCCGGCAAGCCGACCGCGAGCCTGCTGCCGACCATCGTCGAAGATTCGCTGAACGACCTGCCGATCCCGAAACGCATGCGTTGGGGTGCACGCAAAGAAGAATTCGTGCGTCCGACCCAATGGCTGGTGATGCTGCTCGGTGACCAGGTCATCGACTGCACCATCCTCGCGCAGAAGGCTGGCCGTGACTCCCGTGGTCACCGCTTCCACCATCCGGAAAACGTGCGCATCGGTTCGCCGGCAAGCTACCTGTCCGACCTGCGTGCCGCTTATGTTCTGGCCGACGCCAACGAGCGTCGCGAGATCATCAGCAAGCGCACCGAAGAGCTGGCGACCCGTCAGGAAGGCACCGCAATCGTTCCGCCGGCGCTGCTCGACGAAGTGACCGCGCTGGTCGAATGGCCGGTGCCGCTGGTGTGCTCGTTCGAGGAACGTTTCCTCGACGTGCCGCAAGAAGCACTGATCACCACCATGCAGGACAACCAGAAGTACTTCTGCCTGCTGGATGCCGACGGCAAGTTGCTGCCTCGTTTCATTACCGTGGCCAACATCGAAAGCAAAGACCCGCAGCAGATCATCGCCGGTAACGAGAAAGTGGTTCGCCCACGCCTGACCGACGCCGAGTTCTTCTTCAAGCAAGACAAGAAGCAGAAGCTCGAAGTGTTCAACGATCGCCTGAAGAACGTGGTGTTCCAGGAAAAACTCGGCAGCGTCTATGACAAGGCCGAGCGCGTATCGAAACTGGCGGCTTATATCGCCGCACGCATCGGCGGCAACGCTTCGTGGGCTGCCCGCGCAGGCTTGCTGTCGAAGTGCGACCTGTCCACCGAAATGGTCGGCGAGTTCCCGGAGATGCAAGGTGTCGCCGGCTACTACTACGCCCTCAATGACGGCGAGCCGCAAGACGTCGCGCTGGCGCTGAACGAGCAGTACATGCCGCGCGGTGCCGGTGCTGAACTGCCTGCGACCCTGACCGGTGCAGCCGTCGCCATTGCCGACAAGCTCGACACACTGGTCGGCATCTTCGGTATCGGCATGCTGCCAACCGGCAGCAAAGACCCGTATGCCCTGCGCCGTGCGGCACTCGGCGTGCTGCGTATCCTGATCGAGAAAAAACTCGATCTCGATCTGAACGACGCCGTGGCTTTCGCCGTGAATGCGTTCGGTCCCAAGGTCAAGGCTGCTGGTCTTAACGAAGCGGTGCTGGAATTCATCTTCGACCGTCTGCGTGCGCGTTACGAAGACGAAGGCGTCGATGTTGCCACTTACCTGTCGGTACGTGCCCTGAAGCCGGGTTCGGCGCTGGACTTCGACCAGCGTGTGCAAGCGGTGCAGGCCTTCCGCAAACTGCCGGAAGCGGCAGCGTTGGCGGCGGTGAACAAGCGGGTTTCCAACTTGCTGAGCAAGGTTGAAGGCGCCGTGCCAAGCGTGGTTGAAGCCAAGTACTTCGACAATGCCAACGAGTTCTCGCTGTACTCGGCGATCCAGCAAGCGGATCAGGCTGTACAGCCAATGGCTGCGGCGCGTCAGTACAACGAATCGCTGGCACGCCTTGCAGCATTGCGCGAGCCGGTAGATGCGTTCTTCGACGCGGTGATGGTCAATGCCGAAGACGCCAAAGTGCGGGCCAACCGTTACGCGCTGCTGGCGCGTCTGCGTGGCCTGTTCCTGGGTGTTGCTGACATTTCGTTGCTGGGTTGAGGGATTGCTGTTGAAACTGCTGATTCTCGATCGGGACGGAGTGATCAATTACGACTCCGACGCTTACATCAAGTCGGTGGCGGAGTGGATTCCTTTGCCCGGCTCGATCGAGGCGATTGCGCAGTTGAGCAAGGCCGGCTGGACGGTGGCGGTTGCCACTAACCAGTCGGGCATTGCTCGCGGCTATTACGACCTCGCCACCCTCGACGCCATGCACGCGCGTTTGCGCGCATTGGTAGCGGAGCAGGGCGGTGAAGTCGGGCTGATCGTGTACTGCCCGCATGGGCCGGACGAGGGTTGCGATTGCCGTAAACCGAAACCGGGCATGTTGAAAACCATCGCGGCGCATTACCACGTCGAACTGAACAATGTCTGGTTCGTCGGCGACAGCCTTGGTGACCTGGAGGCCGCCAAAGCCGTCGATTCACAGCCAGTTTTGGTAAAGACCGGAAAAGGCGAAAAGACTCAGGGCAAAACCCTGCCGGTTGGCACTCTGATTTTTGACGATCTGGCGGCGATTGCCGCAGAACTTATCCACAACTAGAGTACTTCTGAAATTCCTGACCAGGGATTGATCGGGAGTGCGCTTGAACAGACGGGCATTGCCCCGTAACGGTAAACGTCGCCATGTCGATACTGCGGGCCATCAGAATCTTTCTCTTTTACCTGCTGCTGGGCACCACCTCCTTACTGTGGTGCAGCCTGAGCTTTTTTATCGCGCCCTTTTTGCCATTCAAGGCGCGCTATCGCTTCATCAACGTGTACTGGTGCCGCTGTGCCTTGTGGTTGAGCAAAGTGTTCCTGGGTATACGTTACGAAATCAAAGGCGCGGAAAATGTGCCAGACCGGCCCTGCGTGATTCAATCGAACCACCAGAGCACTTGGGAGACGTTTTTCCTCTCCGCTTATTTCTCGCCTTTGAGCCAGGTGCTCAAGCGCGAATTGCTGTTCGTGCCATTCTTCGGCTGGGCCATGGCCATGCTGCGCCCGATCGCGATTGATCGCGACAATCCGAAAGCTGCGCTCAAGCAAGTCGCGGCGAAAGGCGATGAGCTGCTCAAAGACAATGTATGGGTGCTGATCTTTCCGGAAGGCACTCGCGTCCCCTACGGCACTGTCGGAAAATTCTCCCGCAGTGGCAGCGCTTTGGCGGTGAATGCCGAGCTTCCGGTACTGCCGATTGCACACAATGCCGGCAAATTCTGGCCGAAAACCGGTTGGGCCAAAAAGCCTGGAGTAATCACTGTGGTCATTGGCGAGCCGATGTACGCCGAAGGTACTGGGCCGCGAGCCATTGCAGCATTGAACGACCGGGTGCAAGCCTGGAACGAGCAGACGCAACGGGAAATGGGCTCATTGCCACCTGCGCCACAGGCACCCGCTGAAAGTGGTCAGATCGCTGTCTGAGATTTTGTGGATAACCTGTGTACGCTTTTGTTGAAAAAGCTTGAATATTAGATATAACCTACTGATTTACTTATATATTTCTCAAGCTCATAAAACGCCGTAAAAGGTGCATAAGTTTTTTTTGGATGTAAAAAAACCGGCTGATATAGCCGGTTTTTTTGTGCCTGTTCATTCAATGATCAGCGGTAACTCAAGCCTGAACGTCGTACCTTGATCGACCACACTGCGGCATTCGATTCTGCCGCCATGGTGATCGACCACGGCTTTAACCATCGACAGGCCCAGACCAACGCCATCAATGCCCTGAGCCGAGGAAAAGCGCCGGTATTGGCTGAACAGGTCGGGCAGTTCCTCGGCGGCAATACCTTTGCCCTGATCAACAAGCTCGCAACGGAGCCAATCGTCCTGACACGTGACGCGCAACTGAATCGTGGTGTCAGCCGGGCTGTACTTGATGGCGTTTTCCAGCAGATTGAACAACGCACGGGTCAGCAGGCCTTGGTCAGCAGATACCAGCCGTTCCTGGGACTGCTCGTCCATGTCGTGCAGCAGTTCGATGCGTTTCTGCTGAGCGATCGGCAAGGCCTGATCGAGTACGTCCAGCACCAGCATTCCAAACAACGTCGGCTGGAACTGATACGTTTCGGATTCAGCCCTCGCCAACAACACAAAGCCATCGGTCAGATCCAGAGCGCGGTGAACCTGACGCTCGATCTGTTCGAACAATGGCGCATCCGCCCCGGCCTGATGACGATGAACATCAAGCAGAGCGAGGATCGCCGAGTGCGGTGCACGGAGATCATGGGAGAGGAAGCGCAGCAAGACGCCGCGTTGCTCCTCGGCGGCGCGCTCGGCACTCAGGTCGGTCAAACTCAGCAACCAGCCGATTGGGGTGTCACCATCTACAGGCAGCAACGCAGCGCGCTCAAGGCGCAGGCTGCGCTCCTTGTGATCGCGAAATTCCAACAACGGCAGTGCGGATAACAGAGGACGCGGGGCTGTGGACAACTCTGGATATCCGAGCAGCGCCAACTGATCGAGAACGTCGTTACCCACCAAAGCATGATCGAACAGCTGGCGAGCCTTGCGATTGCCCAAAAGGATCTGGCCCTTGGGATCGCTGATGAGCGTGGCGACGGGTAAATATTCCAGACCGTCAGCGATAAAGCGCCGGGTATCGCGGGTACGACTCATGGCTTGTTCGAGCGCCATGATCTGGCGCTGCAAGTGATCAGCGCCGGTGAACTGTGCGCGGCGGCGTTCGGGAAAGACTTTCGGTTCGCTGTCCAGCCGCGCCAGCTCCCAACCGAAGTACGTCAGCACCACACTCAGGCGTCGCCAGTTCCAGATCAGATAGCCGAACAACATGCCCAGCATCGCTGGTGTTGGTGACCACCACTCGCGGATTTCCGCCAGCCCGACGCTGGTCAGCAGTACGCCGGCCATGCCGATCAACGTCATCCAAAGGGCCAGACGTGGACGCCATAACAGCAGCCCAAGAACGCAAACCACCAGGCCTACCGAGAGCAATGCGCCAAGGCCAGGGGATGCATCATTGAGATTGACCTGCGCTCGATACGATAACAGCGCAGTCAGTGGCAACAGCACTAGACTTATCCACAACCACTCGCGCACCAACTGGCGAAACAGTCGCTGCACCTGGCTCGGCTCTCGGCTTTCATGCCGTCTGCGGTCATTCATGGGAAAAAGGGCAGGGGGGTGTGAATGGTTTCATAGGTCACAGGTCTGATACTCGACCCGAAGAATCATAGCGGACGTCGACCAACGGCGGCCGCTTACTTTAATAGCGAAGGTCGAGCGACTAAGGTTGACGGCCAACTGCCCCAGCAACAAGGAACCCTCGCGTATGCGCGTTGCGATACTGGACGACGAACCCGCCGAACTGCGCCGGGTCGAGCAGACCCTGCAGCAAATGGCCGAAGCCGGAGAACAGCCTTGGTCGCTGCACAGCTTCGAGCACGGTGAAGACCTGTTGCGACAGCTGCGCCGGGAAACCTTCGACCTGTTGATCCTCGACTGGCAACTGCCCGACATCACCGGGCTGGCCTTGTTGCGCTGGACCCGTGAACACATGGAGGCGCCACCGGCGGCGATCATGCTCACCAGCCGCGATGGCGAAAGCGATATCGTCCAGGCCCTGAATGCTGGCGCCGACGACTACGTCAGCAAACCGTTCCGGCCCAATGAACTGAAAGCCCGAGTCGCCGCGGTATTGCGTCGGCACAGCCAGCCACGCAGCGCTGCAACCGAAGTGCTGAGCTTCAATGATCTGACCTTCGATGACGCCGAGTTGACGGTCACCCGTGAGGGCAAACCGATCGTCATGACCGAACGCGAATACCGCCTCGCACGATGCCTGTTCAGCAACCTCGGCCGACCGCTGTCGCGGGATTACCTGTATGAGCGCTTCTGGCCCCATGAAGAAGTCGCTTCATCGCGGCCCTTGGACACGCACATCTATCGACTGCGCAACAAGCTGGGGCTGACGGCGGATCGCGGCTGGCAGTTGTTGACGATTTATGGGTATGGGTATCGGCTGGAAAGTGTGGCGACGGCGCAAGAATAAGATCAAGGAGCCAAAAAAAAGGCCAACGCAAATGCGTTGGCCTTTTTTTGGTGCTGACCGGGATCAGAAATCCAGGTTGGATACTGCCAGCGCATTGCTCTCGATGAACTCACGGCGAGGTTCGACCGCATCACCCATGAGGGTGTTGAAGATCTGGTCCGCGCCAATGGCGTCTTCGATAGTGACCTTCAGCATGCGACGCGAGCTTGGGTCCATGGTGGTTTCCCACAGCTGATCCGGGTTCATTTCGCCCAGACCTTTGTATCGCTGGATGGTGTGGCGCTTGGTGCTTTCGGCCATCAGCCAGTCCAGAGCTTCCTTGAACTCGGTGACCGCTTTCTTGCGTTCCCCGCGCTGGATGTACGCGCCTTCGTCGAGCAGGGTACTCAGTTGAGCGCCGAGAGTGACGACAGTTTTGTAGTCGTTACTGCCGAAGAAGTCGCGGTTGAACGTCACGTAGTTCGACAGGCCGTGGGAGATCAATTCGACCTCCGGCAGCCACACGCCACGTTCACGATCTTCACGCAGGCTGGCCTTGTAGACCAGACCGGACTTCTCGACGGTACGCAGACGGACTTCGTACTGAGCCAGCCAGTCTTGCATCGCAGCGTGGTCGCCGAGCTTTTCAAGGCTGACGGCCGGCAGGTAGATGAAGTGCTCGGTCAGCTCCTGTGGGTACAGGCGCGACAGACGCTTGAGGGTCTTCATCACCATGCGGAAGTCATTCACCAGACGTTCCAGCGCCGGGCCGGAAATGCCTGGTGCTTCTTCGTTCAAGTGCAGGCTCGCATCTTCCAGGGCCGACTGCGTCATGTACTCTTCCATGGCGTCGTCGTCTTTGATGTATTGCTCCTGCTTGCCTTTCTTGACCTTGTACAGCGGCGGCTGAGCGATGTAGATGTAGCCACGCTCAATCAGCTCCGGCAACTGACGGAAGAAGAAGGTCAGCAGCAGCGTACGGATGTGCGAACCGTCGACGTCAGCATCGGTCATGATGATGATGTTGTGATAGCGCAACTTGTCGATGTTGTACTCATCGCGACCGATGCCGCAGCCAAGCGCGGTAATCAAGGTGCCCACTTCCTGGGAAGAGATCATCTTGTCAAAGCGCGCCTTCTCGACGTTGAGGATCTTACCCTTCAACGGCAGGATGGCCTGGGTCCTGCGGTTACGCCCCTGCTTGGCAGAGCCGCCCGCGGAGTCACCTTCCACGAGGTACAGTTCGGACAGCGCCGGGTCTTTTTCCTGGCAGTCGGCCAGTTTGCCCGGCAGGCCGGCGATGTCCAGCGCGCCTTTGCGGCGGGTCATCTCGCGGGCCTTGCGCGCGGCTTCACGGGCACGTGCTGCATCGATCATCTTGCCGACAACGAGCTTGGCTTCGTTCGGGTTTTCCAGCAGGAAGTCGGAGAAGTATTTACCCATTTCCTGTTCGACGGCGGTCTTCACTTCGGAAGAAACCAGCTTGTCTTTGGTCTGGGAGCTGAATTTCGGATCCGGCACTTTCACCGAAATGATCGCGGTCAGGCCTTCACGCGCATCGTCACCCGTGGTGGCGACTTTGTGCTTCTTCGCCAGGCCTTCAGCTTCGATGTAGGTGTTCAGGTTACGCGTCAGTGCGGAACGGAAGCCCACCAGGTGAGTGCCGCCGTCGCGCTGCGGAATGTTGTTGGTGAAACACAACAGGTTCTCGTTGAAGCTGTCGTTCCACTGCAAGGCGATTTCCACGCCGATGCCGTCTTCACGCTGGATGTTGAAGTGGAACACCTGGTTGACCGGGGTCTTGTTGGTGTTCAGGTATTCAACGAACGCACGCAGGCCACCTTCGTATTTGAACAGCTCTTCCTTGCCGCTGCGCTCGTCTTTAAGGACGATGCCGACACCGGAGTTGAGGAAGGACAGTTCACGAATGCGCTTGGCCAGGATGTCCCAGCTGAAGTGAATGTTCTTGAAGGTTTCATCGGAAGGGCGGAAGTGAATCTGCGTACCCGTGGTCTCGCTGTCGCCAACGATTTTCATCGGCTCTTGCGGAACGCCGTGCACGTAAGTCTGTTCCCAGATCTTGCCGCTACGGCGCACGGTCAGAATCAGCTCTTCGGACAATGCGTTCACCACGGAAACACCTACACCGTGCAGACCACCCGATACCTTGTAGGAGTTGTCGTCGAACTTACCGCCAGCGTGGAGGACGGTCATGATGACCTCGGCGGCGGAAACACCTTCCTCTTTGTGCACGTCTACCGGGATGCCACGGCCGTTATCGCGAACGGTGATGGACTCATCCGGGTGGATGATGATGCTGATGTCATCGCAGTGACCGGCGAGGGCTTCGTCGATCGAGTTGTCGACCACTTCGAACACCATGTGGTGCAGACCGCTGCCATCGTCGGTGTCACCAATGTACATACCGGGACGTTTGCGTACGGCATCCAGGCCTTTCAGCACTTTAATGCTCGTTGAGTCGTACGTATTTTCTTCGCTCAATGCCTTCACTCCCGATGGTCGTGGGTCTGGGTGATACGGCCCTGTTCCACGTGGAACAAAGCGACTGGCGTTTCCGTCTGCCAGCCTTCCCTCAATAATTCGTGATCTACACAGGTAATGAAAACCTGGCAGCGTAAGTCTTCCAACAAGCGGCACAGCGCACGACGGTGGTTCTCGTCCAGCTCGGACGGCAAGTCATCCACCAGATAAATACACTGACCGCGACGGGCCTGGCTCACCAGATGCCCTTGGGCAATCCGCAATGCACAGACCACCAGCTTCTGCTGACCCCGGGACAAGATGTCCGCGGCGTTGTGTGCGCCCAATCTAAGACGCAAATCAGCTCGTTGTGGCCCAGCCTGGGTATGGCCCACCTGCTGATCCCGTTGCAGGGATCCAGCAAGTACGGCACTCAACTCCCGGTCTTTGTCCCAACCTCGGTAATAGCTGAGCGTCAAACCTTCGAGCTCAACCAGTTCGCTCAAGGTTTGTTCAAAGACTGGTTTCAAGGCTTTGATGTAAGCGCGGCGGTATTCATCGATTTCAGCGCTGGCCTGGCACAGTTCCCTGTCCCAAACCGCTTGTGAAACGGCGTCAAGTGTACCATGCCGCAGCCAAGAGTTTCTCTGGCGCAGGGCCTTCTGCAAGCGCTGCCAAGTGGACATGAACCGAGGCTCGACGTGGAACACGCCCCAATCGAGAAACTGTCGGCGAATCTTCGGCGCACCTTCCAACAAGCGGAAGCTGTCCGGGTTGATCAGCTGCAGCGGAAGGATTTCCGCGAGTTGCGCGGCGCTACGGGCATTCTGGCCGTCGATGCGAATCTGGAACTCGCCCTGACGGTCGCGTGAAATTCCCAAAGCGCTGTGGCCACCCTCGGCCAGTTCGACCTGCCCAAACACCGTGCAGGCGAGTTGCTCGTACTGGATGACTGGCAACAGCCGCGTGCTGCGAAACGAACGGGCAAGCCCCAGCAGGTGAATGGCTTCCAGAACACTGGTTTTGCCGCTGCCGTTGGCGCCGTAAAGGATGTTGATGCGAGGGGAGGGAGAGAGGGTCACCGGGTGCAGATTACGCACCGCGGTGACCGAAACACGACTTAAGGACATCCAGGATCAGCTGTTTACAGGCGCATCGGCATGACAACGTAAGCCGAGTCGTCGTTGTCGGACTCTTGCACCAGCGCACTGCTGTTGGAGTCGGACAGGATCAGACGAACCTGCTCGGTGGTCATCACGCCCAGCACATCGAGCAAATAGCTCACGTTGAAGCCGATCTCCAGGGAGCCGCCGTTGTATTCAACGCCCACTTCCTCTTCCGCTTCTTCCTGCTCCGGGTTGTTGGCCTGGATCTTCAACTGACCACTGGCCAGTTGCAGACGGATACCGCGGTATTTCTCGTTGGACAGAATCGCGGTACGGCTGAACGCTTCACGCAGTGCCTGACGATCACCCAGCACCAGCTTGTCGCCGCCCTTCGGCAGAACGCGCTCGTAGTCGGGGAACTTGCCGTCGACCAGTTTCGAGGTGAAGGTGAATTCACCCGTGGTGGCGCGAATGTGATGCTGACCCAAGACGATGCTGACAATGCCGTCCGGCTCGGTGAGCAGACGCGCCAGTTCGAGAATGCCTTTGCGCGGCACGATCACCTGATGGCGATCCGGCTGACCGATATCGGCCTTCATCGAGCACATCGCCAGACGGTGACCATCGGTAGCCACTGCGCGAATGATGCCTTCCGAGACTTCCAGCAACATACCGTTAAGGTAGTAGCGCACGTCCTGTTGGGCCATGGCGAAGCTGGTGCGTTCGATCAAACGACGCAGTCTGCTCTGCTCCAGGCTGCAGGTCAGCGAGCCCGGGCCTTCTTCCACAGTCGGGAAATCATTGGCGGGCAGGGTCGACAGGGTGAAGCGGCTACGACCGGCCTTCACCACCAGCTTCTGCTCGTCGACCTTGATATCGATCAGCGCATCGTTGGGCAGGCTCTTGCAGATATCCATCAGTTTGCGCGCAGGCACGGTGATGGAACCTGTTTCAGCCGGCTCTTCGAGTTGCACACGACCAACCAGCTCGACTTCCAGGTCGGTACCGGTCAGCGACAATTGCTGGCCTTCGACAACCAGCAGCACGTTAGAGAGTACCGGCAAGGTCTGTCGGCGCTCAACGACGCCTGCGACCAGTTGCAGGGGTTTCAACAGGGCTTCGCGTTGAATGGTGAAATGCATGGTCTAGTCCCTTGCCTTAATAAGCTGCGCTGGTGTTCATCAAGTGGTCAGTGTACGCAGCAGGTTCTTGTAGTCCTCGCGGATGTCCGCGTCGGATTCCTTAAGTTCGTTGATCTTGCGGCAGGCGTGCAAAACAGTCGTGTGGTCGCGGCCGCCAAACACATCACCGATTTCCGGCAGGCTGTGGTTGGTCAGTTCTTTAGACAGCGCCATGGCGACCTGACGCGGACGTGCCACCGAGCGCGAACGGCGCTTGGACAGCAGATCGGAAATCTTGATCTTGTAGTACTCGGCGACGGTACGCTGAATGTTATCCACAGAGACCAGTTTGTCTTGCAACGCCAACAGGTCTTTCAGGGATTCGCGAATCAGCTCGATGGTGATGTCGCGGCCCATGAAGTGCGAATGGGCAATCACGCGTTTCAGCGCGCCTTCCAGCTCACGGACGTTGGAGCGAATGCGCTGGGCAATGAAGAACGCTGCATCGTGTGGCAAGTCGACTTTGGCCTGGTCGGCCTTCTTCATCAGGATTGCTACGCGGGTTTCCAGTTCTGGCGGCTCGACGGCAACGGTCAGGCCCCAGCCAAAACGGGATTTCAGACGTTCTTCAAGGCCTTCGATTTCTTTCGGGTAGCGGTCACTGGTGAGAATGACCTGCTGGCCACCTTCAAGCAGGGCATTGAAGGTGTGGAAAAACTCTTCCTGGGAACGTTCCTTACGGGCGAAGAACTGAATATCGTCGATCAGCAAAGCATCCACCGAACGGTAGAAGCGCTTGAACTCGTTGATGGCGTTCAGTTGCAGCGCTTTGACCATGTCGGCCACGAAACGCTCGGAATGCAGGTACACGACCTTGGCATTCGGGTTCTTCTTTAATAGATGGTTACCCACCGCGTGCATCAAGTGAGTTTTACCCAGGCCAACGCCACCATATAGGAAGAGTGGGTTGTAACCATGCTTTGGGTTGTCCGCCACTTGCCAGGCCGCCGCGCGGGCGAGCTGGTTGGACTTACCTTCGACGAAGTTTTCGAAGGTGAACGTGCGGTTCAGGTAACTGGTGTGCTTGAGCGCACCTTCGACCTGCACAGTGCGCTGTTCGGCGCGAACCGGAGCCTGCTGCGACGCGGCACCGGCCATCGGGTCGAAGCTGTCGCGAGAAGGCTCTTCGCTGACTTCCACAGTTTTCTGCGTCGAACGTTTGGCCTGAGTTGGCGCTGCGGCCGGCGCCTGCTGGCTTGCCGGTGCGTTGTTGGCATGGGCCAAAGACGCTTGCGCGGCGGCTAACGGGGCATTCGGGGCCGCACGCGGTGCCGAGCTACGTTTGCTGCCTATTAATAAGGAAAGCGCCGGCGCCATACCGTTGCCGTGCTCATCCAGCAGTTCGAGGACGCGCCCAAGGTACTTTTCGTTGACCCAGTCCAGTACAAAACGGTTCGGTGCGTAGACGCGCAACTCGTCGCCTTCGGCTTCGACCTGTAGTGGACGGATCCAGGTGTTGAATTGTTGGGCAGGCAGCTCCTCGCGCAAAAGCTCCACGCACTGCTGCCAAAGTTCCACTGACACGGATATCCCCTAAGTTGAAAGCCGGTGAGGCAAAAACAAGCGGCCATTGTAGCGGCGAGCTGTCCACTTATCCACATGCAGGTTGCCCCCCGTCCATGATTTATCAATGCGTTAAACGGAAAAAAGGCGACCAACGGTGTGTGAATAAGCTCTGTGGATAACCGCCTCTAAGGGCATTGGACAAGTGGGGGCTAAACTCGGTGGATAACCTGCCTGTGGATAACAGCCCATTCCACACACAGGTTATCCGACAGTGCAGCACAGGCTGACCACGGTTTTCCACTGTAGTTGTCATTCTCTGTACATCAGGTTAAACATGGCCTCAAGGCAGTTATCCACAGAAGATCGTGGCCCTAGCTTTTATAAGCTTTACAGAAAAGCTTTAAATAATTCCCTTCTTTATTTTTATTTATGGCGAACAGGGTTTCAGCCAAAGAAGGTCCTGAGATCTATTTATAAGGAAACGTTGGTTGGAAATTGACCTGAAGCCTTGCTTTCTCTAGAATCCCCGGTCTCTTAAAACGGGGGCCATTCCGGCCCGTTGTGGACGAACCAGGTAACACGACATGAAACGTACTTTCCAACCAAGCACCATCAAACGCGCTCGTACCCACGGTTTCCGTGCTCGCATGGCTACCAAGAACGGTCGCGCAGTCCTGTCGCGTCGCCGCGCCAAAGGTCGTGCGCGTCTGGCAGTTTGATAATCCGGTACTGGAGGTGAGTCAGGACTTCAGTCGGGAAAAGCGTCTGCTTACCCCCCGGCATTTCAAGGCAGTCTTTGACTCCCCTACCGGCAAGGTTCCGGGGAAAAATCTCCTGCTCCTTGCGCGCAACAACGATCTTGATCACCCCCGTCTCGGGCTGGTTATCGGGAAAAAGAGCGTAAAGCTCTCCGTTGAGCGCAATCGCCTCAAACGTCTGATGCGCGAATCGTTCCGTCTGCACCAGGATTCACTGGTCGGCTGGGACATTGTTATCGTCGCGCGCAAAGGTTTGGGTGATGTAGAAAACCCCGAATTGATTCAGCATTTCGGCAAACTCTGGAAGCGTCTGGCCCGTAACAATCCAGTTCCAGCAGTCAAAACCGAAACTGTAGGGGTAGACAGTCCAGATGCGTAAACTGGCCCTCGTTCCGATCCAGTTTTATCGCTATGCCATTAGTCCTTTGATGGCCAGCCACTGTCGTTTCTACCCCAGTTGTTCCTGCTACGCGTATGAAGCCATTGAAAATCATGGCCTTCTGCGCGGTGGCTGGCTGACCTTTCGTCGTTTAGGTCGCTGTCATCCGTGGAATCCCGGTGGTTATGACCCGGTTCCACCTATCCCTACCTCCCGTTCTTCTTCGATGGCCGAGTAATCATGGATATCAAACGCACGATCCTGATCGTCGCCCTGGCAATCGTGTCCTACGTTATGGTTCTTAAATGGAACCAGGACTATGGCCAGGCTGCCCTGCCGACTCAGAATGTTGCTGCCAGTACGACTACATCCGGTTTGCCGGACACCGCCACTGGCAATAATGCTGCCGCCAGTGACGATATTCCGCGCTCCGCTAGCGATACCAGCGCACCTGCTGAAATTCCGGTGGCTGCCAGCAAGGATCTGATCCAGATTAAAACCGACGTGCTCGATCTTGCGATCGATCCACAAGGTGGCGACGTTGCTCAACTGACCTTGCCTCTGTATCCACGTCGTCAGGATCGTCCAGATGTTCCGTTCCAGCTGTTCGACAACGGCGGCGAACGTATTTATCTGGCGCAAAGCGGTCTGATCGGTACCAATGGCCCGGACGCAAATCCGGCTGGTCGCCCTCTTTACTCCGCCGAGAAGAAGACTTATCAACTGGCTGACGGTCAGGACCAACTGGTCGTTGATTTGAAGTTCAGCAAGGACGGCGTCAATTACATCAAGCGTTTCACTGTGAAACGCGGCCTGTATGACGTAACCGTTTCCTACATTGTGGATAACCAGAGCGCTCAGCCCTGGAATGGCGCAATGTTTGCCCAGTTGAAGCGCGACGACAGCGGCGATCCTTCGTCCACAACTGCTACCGGCACCGCGACTTACCTGGGCGCTGCCCTGTGGACAAGTTCGGAGCCGTACAAGAAAGTGTCCATGAAGGACATGGACAAGGCGCAACTCAAGGAAACCGTCACCGGTGGTTGGGTAGCCTGGCTGCAACACTACTTCGTGACCGCATGGATTCCGGCCAAGGGCGAAAACAACATCGTCCAGACCCGTAAAGACAGCAAAGGCAACTACATCATCGGTTACACCGGTCCAACAATGACCGCTGCACCAGGTGCCAAAGTTGAAACCAGTGCTGTTCTGTACGCCGGTCCGAAAAGCCAAGCCGTGCTGAAAGAGTTGTCCCCAGGTCTGGAACTGACTGTCGACTACGGCATCCTGTGGTTCATTGCCCAGCCGATTTTCTGGCTGTTGCAACACATCCACGCGATTGTGGGTAACTGGGGCTGGTCGATCATCTTCCTGACCATGCTGATCAAGGGTATTTTCTTCCCTTTGTCGGCTGCCAGCTACAAATCGATGGCGCGCATGCGTGCCGTAGCGCCGAAACTGGCCGCATTGAAAGAGCAGCATGGCGATGACCGGCAGAAAATGTCGCAAGCCATGATGGAGCTGTACAAGAAAGAGAAGATCAATCCGCTGGGTGGCTGCTTGCCAATCCTCGTGCAGATGCCGGTTTTCCTTTCGCTGTACTGGGTTCTGCTCGAAAGCGTGGAAATGCGCCAAGCGCCATTCATGCTGTGGATCACTGACCTGTCGATCAAGGATCCGTTCTTCATTCTGCCGATCATCATGGGCGCAACCATGTTCATCCAGCAGCAGTTGAACCCGACTCCTCCGGATCCGATGCAGGCGAAGGTCATGAAAATGATGCCAATCATCTTCACCTTCTTCTTCCTGTGGTTCCCGGCTGGTCTGGTGCTGTACTGGGTAGTGAACAACTGCCTGTCGATTGCACAACAGTGGTACATCACGCGTAAGATCGAAGCGGCGGCGAAAAAAGCCGAGGCGTAACTTGCTCTGTGGATAACACCACTCAAAACGCCCCCTAGTGGGGCGTTTTGCTATCTGCCACTTTTGTCTGGATTACGGTTTATGAGCACACCTCGTGAAACCATCGCAGCTGTCGCCACCGCTCAAGGTCGCGGTGGTGTGGGCATTGTTCGAATTTCCGGTCCACTGGCCAGTGTTACGGCCAAAGCTATCGCCGGCCGCGAACTGAAACCGCGGTACGCCCATTACGGCCCGTTTTACAGTGACGACCAACAGGTGCTCGACGAAGGTCTGGCGCTTTATTTCCCGGGGCCGAACTCATTCACTGGCGAAGATGTGCTGGAATTGCAGGGCCACGGCGGCCCGATCGTTCTGGACATGTTGCTCAAGCGTTGCCTGGAACTGGGTTGCCGTTTGGCTCGCCCAGGTGAATTCAGCGAACGCGCGTTTCTCAACGACAAACTCGACCTGGCCCAGGCCGAGGCGATTGCCGACCTGATCGAGGCCAGTTCTGCACAGGCGGCGCGCAATGCCCTGCGATCGTTGCAAGGCGCATTCTCCCAGCGTGTGCATAACCTCACCGAACAGCTGATAGGCCTGCGTATCTACGTCGAGGCCGCCATCGACTTCCCGGAAGAAGAAATCGACTTCCTCGCCGATGGCCACGTATTGAGCATGCTCGACAAAGTGCGCGACGAATTATCCACAGTACTGCGCGAAGCCGGCCAGGGTGCCTTGCTTCGTGATGGTATGACCGTGGTGATTGCCGGCCGTCCAAATGCCGGCAAGTCCAGTCTGCTGAATGCCTTGGCCGGCCGTGAGGCAGCGATCGTGACCGAGATTGCCGGTACCACTCGGGATATCCTGCGTGAACATATCCACATCGACGGTATGCCTCTGCACGTTGTGGATACCGCAGGTCTGCGCGATACCGACGATCAGGTGGAAAAAATCGGTGTCGAGCGCGCATTGAAAGCCATTTCTGAAGCGGATCGGGTGCTGTTGGTCGTAGACGCGTCGGCGCCTGAAGCGTTGGACCCGTTCGCCTTGTGGCCGGAATTTCTCGAGATCCGCCCGGACCCGGCGAAAGTCACTCTGATCCGTAATAAAGCAGATCTGACGGGCGAAGCAATTGCTCTGGAAACAAGCGACGACGGCCATGTGACCATCAGTCTGAGTGCCAAATCTGCAGGTGAAGGCCTGGAGTTGCTGCGCGAACATCTCAAGGCCTGCATGGGCTACGAGCAAACCTCGGAAAGCAGCTTCAGCGCCCGTCGCCGGCATCTGGAGGCCTTGCGCCACGCAAGCGCGGCGCTGGAACACGGTCGAGCCCAACTGACACTGGCGGGGGCTGGTGAGTTGCTGGCTGAAGATTTGCGCCAGGCCCAGCACTCGCTGGGTGAAATTACCGGTGCATTCAGCTCCGATGATCTGCTCGGACGAATCTTTTCCAGCTTCTGCATCGGTAAATAATCCCTCCTGCTGTTCACAGGCGGGCCCGTTCGCGGCCCGTCTGTTTCCCTCATCATTGAATTGATTCCAGAAATGCCGGGCAGATTTATGCGCCCAGGGCGACTTTCGCCTGCGCGCGAGTGGTTCATTCGTCAATTTTCTGTGGTTTAAGCCCTGTGAATAACTGCCACTGAGATCAGTTGATAACAGGGCCTGAAAACTGGATATAACTCGCTCTGTGGATAACCACCCCTTTCATCCACAGGCTTAAACCGGTTATCCAAGTCGCTCATGGCCACATGGCCACAGGGTTTTGAATCTCTGTACACGTTGAAAAATAAGGCCTGTAGAGATCTATCCACAGAAATCATGCCCAGTAAGAATAAGCATTAAAACAAAGGTTTTATAAATTTCTTTCTTTTTTATTCTTTTAAGCTCGAGTTCTCCACAGCTGGTTAATTTTTGTGCAGAGGGTTCTTTAGGAAGGGCGAAGTCCCTATACTTGTCGACCGGGTTCAGAAACCTGATCTCAAACTATTCCTGAATTACCTACTTAAGCAGGCACGAGGTGCGTGGTGGATTTCCCTTCCCGTTTTGAAGTGATCGTCATCGGCGGCGGTCATGCCGGTACCGAGGCAGCACTGGCGTCAGCACGTATGGGGGCAAAAACCCTGTTGCTGACGCATAACGTGGAAACCCTCGGTGCCATGAGCTGTAACCCAGCCATCGGTGGCATTGGCAAAAGCCATCTGGTCAAGGAAATCGACGCCCTTGGCGGCGCGATGGCCATGGCTACCGATAAGGGCGGCATCCAGTTTCGCGTGTTGAACAGCCGCAAAGGCCCAGCCGTACGGGCAACTCGTGCGCAAGCCGACCGGGTTTTGTATAAAGCCGCTGTCCGCGAAATTCTGGAAAACCAGCCCAACCTGTGGATATTTCAACAAGCTGCCGATGACCTGATCGTTGAACAGGAACAGGTACGCGGTGTTGTCACACAAATGGGTCTGCGTTTCTTCGCCGACTCCGTGGTATTGACCACCGGTACGTTCCTAGGTGGACTTATCCACATCGGTTTGCAGAATTTCTCGGGCGGTCGTGCCGGTGATCCGCCATCGATTGCTCTGGCACATCGTCTGCGTGAAATGCCGCTGCGTGTGGGTCGATTGAAAACCGGCACGCCGCCGCGTATCGATGGCCGATCTGTGGATTTCTCGGTGATGGCCGAACAACCGGGCGATACGCCGATCCCGGTGATGTCGTTCATGGGCAACAAGGAACAGCATCCGCGGCAAGTCAGTTGCTGGATTACCCACACCAACGCCCGTACTCACGAAATCATTGCCGCTAACCTCGACCGTTCGCCGATGTATTCCGCTGCCGGCGAGATCGAAGGCATCGGCCCGCGTTACTGCCCGTCGATTGAAGACAAGATTCACCGCTTTGCCGACAAGGAAAGCCATCAGGTGTTCATCGAACCGGAAGGTTTGACCACCCATGAGCTGTATCCGAACGGGATATCCACAAGCTTGCCGTTCGACGTGCAATTGCAAATCGTGCAATCGATTCGCGGCATGGAAAACGCGCACATCGTGCGTCCCGGTTATGCGATCGAGTACGACTACTTCGATCCGCGTGACCTGAAGTACAGCTTGGAAACCAAAGTCATCGGCGGTCTGTTCTTCGCCGGGCAGATCAACGGCACCACCGGTTACGAAGAAGCCGGCGCCCAGGGTTTGCTGGCCGGGGCCAACGCGGCACTGCGTGCGAAGGGCAAAGAAGCCTGGTGCCCGCGCCGCGATGAAGCGTATATCGGGGTTCTGGTCGATGACCTGATCACACTGGGTACCCAAGAGCCGTACCGCATGTTCACTTCCCGTGCCGAGTACCGTCTGATCCTGCGCGAGGACAACGCCGACCTGCGCCTGACTGAAAAAGGTCGCGAGCTGGGTCTGGTCGATGACGCGCGTTGGGCGGCTTTCTGCAAGAAACGCGAAAGCATCGAACTCGAAGAGCAGCGCCTGAAAAGCACCTGGGTACGCCCGGGCACGCAACAGGGCGATGCCATTGCGGAAAAATTCGGTACTCCGCTGACCCACGAATACAACTTGCTCAACCTCTTGAGTCGTCCGGAAATCGACTACGCTGGTCTGGTCGAAGTGACCGGGCACGGCGCCGAAGATCCACAGGTCGCCGAACAGGTCGAGATCAAGACCAAATACGCCGGTTACATTGATCGTCAACAGGACGAAATCGCCCGTCTGCGCGCCAGTGAAGACACGAAACTGCCTGTGGATATCGATTACACCAACATTTCCGGTCTCTCCAAGGAGATCCAGAGCAAGCTCGGCGCGACTCGTCCAGAGACGCTGGGTCAGGCTTCACGGATCCCGGGCGTGACCCCGGCAGCGATTTCGCTGTTGATGATTCATTTGAAAAAACGCGGCGCGGGCCGTCAGTTGGAGCAAAGCGCTTGAGTTCTAAGGTCACTTCGCAACACGCCGAAGAGTTATCCACAGGAGCCCGCGAGCTCGGGATCAATCTCACTGAAACCCAGCACGAATTGCTGTTGGGTTATCTGGCCTTGTTGATCAAATGGAACCAGGCCTACAACCTCACGGCTGTGCGCGATCCGGACGAAATGGTTTCGCGTCACTTGCTCGATAGTCTGAGCGTGATGTCGTTCATCGAAAACGGCCGCTGGCTCGACGTCGGCAGTGGTGGCGGTATGCCGGGGATCCCTTTGGCGATCCTGTATCCGGACTCGCAAGTGACCTGCCTGGACAGCAACGGCAAGAAAACCCGCTTCCTGACTCAGGTCAAACTCGAACTCAAACTGGATAACCTGCAAGTTATCCACAGTCGCGTCGAAGCCTTTCAACCTGCTCAGCCTTTCAACGGGATCATTTCCCGGGCGTTCAGCAGCATGGAAAACTTCAGTAACTGGACTCGCCATCTCGGCGATGCCGATACACGCTGGCTGGCAATGAAGGGCGTTCATCCGGCCGATGAGCTGGTAGCATTGCCGGCAGACTTCAAACTCGATAGCGAACACGCCTTGGCCGTACCCGGTTGCCAAGGCCAACGCCATCTGCTGATACTGCGCCGCACGGCATGATTGGGAACACAAGCAAGAATGGCTAAGGTATTCGCGATAGCGAACCAAAAGGGTGGTGTGGGCAAGACCACCACCTGCATCAACCTCGCAGCATCCCTGGTCGCGACCAAGCGTCGGGTGCTGTTGATCGATCTCGATCCACAGGGCAACGCCACCATGGGTAGCGGTGTGGATAAACACGGTCTGGAAAACTCGGTCTATGACTTGCTGATCGGTGAATGCGATCTGGCTCAGGCCATGCACTATTCCGAGCACGGCGGTTATCAACTGCTGCCGGCCAACCGCGACCTGACAGCCGCTGAAGTGGTTCTGCTGGAAATGCAGATGAAGGAGAGCCGCCTGCGCAGCGCGTTGGCGCCGATCCGGGAAAATTACGATTACATTTTGATCGACTGCCCACCGTCGCTGTCGATGCTCACTCTCAACGCACTGGTAGCCGCTGACGGGGTGATTATCCCCATGCAGTGCGAGTACTTTGCGCTCGAAGGGTTGAGCGACCTTGTGGATAACATCAAGCGTATCGCCGAACTGCTGAATCCGAATCTGAAAGTCGAAGGTTTGTTGCGCACCATGTACGACCCGCGCCTGAGCCTGATGAACGATGTCTCGGCGCAGCTTAAGGAACACTTTGGCGAGCAACTGTACGACACGGTCATTCCGCGCAATATCCGTCTCGCCGAAGCTCCGAGCTACGGCATGCCGGCTCTGGCGTACGACAAGCAATCGCGCGGCGCACTGGCCTACCTGGCCCTGGCAGGCGAGATGGTTCGTCGTCAGCGCAAAAATTCACGCATTGCTGCCGCTCAGGCAACTTAAGGAATCCCCATGGCCGTCAAGAAACGAGGTCTCGGACGTGGACTGGATGCACTGCTGAGTGGTCCGACTGTCAGCTCGCTGGAAGAACAAGCCGCACAAGCTGACACGCGTGAGCTGCAACACCTGCCGCTGGACTTGCTCCAGCGGGGCAAATACCAGCCTCGCCGCGACATGGACCCGCAGGCGCTGGAAGAACTGGCGCAGTCGATCAAGGCGCAAGGCGTGATGCAACCGATCGTGGTTCGACCGATTGGTGATGGGCGCTTTGAAATTATCGCGGGTGAGCGTCGCTGGCGCGCCAGCCAGCAGGCCGGTCAGGAAACCATCCCGGCGATGGTCCGCGATGTGCCGGATGAGACCGCGATCGCTATCGCTTTGATCGAGAACATCCAGCGCGAAGACCTCAACCCGATTGAGGAAGCGGTCGCGCTGCAACGCTTGCAGCAGGAATTCCAGCTGACTCAGCAACAAGTTGCCGAGGCTGTGGGTAAGTCACGCGTGACTGTGGCTAACCTGTTACGGCTTATTGCGTTGCCGGAAGTCATCAAGACCATGCTGTCTCACGGCGACCTGGAAATGGGTCATGCCCGTGCTTTGCTCGGTCTGCCGGACAATCAACAGGTAGAAGGGGCGCGACATGTTGTCGCACGAGGCCTCACCGTGCGTCAGACTGAAGCACTGGTTCGCCAGTGGTTGAGTGGCAAACCGGAGCCTGTGGAAGCCACCAAACCCGACCCCGATATCGCTCGTCTCGAACAGCGTCTGGCCGAGCGCCTAGGCTCTGCGGTGCAGATTCGCCACGGGAAGAAGGGAAAAGGCCAGTTGGTGATCGGTTACAACTCGCTCGATGAGCTTCAAGGTGTGCTCGCTCACATCCGCTGAAACATTTCCTCATGTAGCGGGCAGTCGGAAATCACTACCTGACAGTTGAATAGGGGCAGAACCGCCCCTATACTCTGCGCGCATTTTGTCGGCACAAATTATGCCAAGTTATTGAATTCTGGCAGCCGACCATTGGAGAGCAAATGTGATGGAAACCCGCAAGCCAAACCGCCTGCCGTTCCATCGCCTGGCGGTTTTTCCGGTGTTAATGGCTCAATTTGTCATTTTGCTCATTGCCGCTTTGGCGCTCTGGCAATGGCACGGAGTCGTTGCCGGATACTCGGGACTTTGCGGAGGCCTGATAGCCTTGCTGCCCAATGTATATTTCGCTCATAAGGCATTTCGGTTTTCCGGCGCCCGAGCAGCCCAGTCCATCGTCCGGTCATTTTATGCCGGCGAGGCAGGCAAACTGATTTTGACGGCAGTGCTCTTTGCACTGGTGTTTGCAGGTGTGAAGCCGCTGGCGCCGATAGCAGTATTCGGCGTGTTCGTGCTGACTCAGTCGGTCAGCTGGTTCGCTCCCCTGCTGATGAGAACAAGACTTTCGAGACCTTAGGGCGTTTGAGGCAACCATGGCAGAAACAACCGCTTCGGGCTATATCCAGCACCACTTGCAGAACCTGACCTTCGGTCAGCTACCCAACGGCGGCTGGGGCTTTGCCCACACCGCAGCAGAAGCCAAAGAAATGGGCTTCTGGGCTTTCCACGTCGATACTCTCGGCTGGTCGGTTGCGCTGGGTCTGATCTTCGTTCTTCTTTTCCGCATGGCGGCAAAGAAGGCGACTTCGGGTCAGCCAGGTGCTTTGCAGAACTTCGTTGAAGTATTGGTCGAATTCGTCGATGGCAGCGTGAAAGACAGCTTCCATGGCCGTAGCCCGGTGATTGCACCGCTGGCACTGACCATCTTCGTCTGGGTGTTCCTGATGAACGCCGTCGACCTGATACCGGTCGACTGGATTCCTCAGTTGGCCATCCTGATCTCCGGTGACCCTCACATCCCGTTCCGCGCCGTGTCGACTACCGACCCGAACGCGACTCTGGGCATGGCGTTGTCGGTTTTCGCACTGATCATTTTCTATAGCATCAAGGTCAAGGGCATCGGCGGCTTCATCGGCGAACTGACCCTGCACCCGTTCGGCAGCAAGAACATCTTCGTTCAAGCCCTGCTGATCCCGGTGAACTTCCTGCTGGAATTCGTGACCCTGATCGCTAAACCGATCTCTCTGGCTCTGCGTCTGTTCGGCAACATGTATGCCGGTGAGCTGGTGTTCATTCTGATCGCTGTGATGTTCGGCAGCGGTCTGCTCTGGCTGAGCGGCCTGGGCGTTGTTCTGCAGTGGGCGTGGGCTGTGTTCCACATCCTGATTATCACGCTGCAGGCGTTCATCTTCATGATGCTGACCATCGTTTACCTGTCGATGGCGCACGAAGAAAACCATTAAGACCAGTCTCGACTAGTCTGATGTCCTTCCCGGTCAAACGGGAAGGGGCTCTTCACAGGGCACCTGAAACGATTTGTTTTACCGCTTTAATCTAAAAAACCTAAACCATACGACGTAAAAGTCGGGAGGAAAGATGGAAACTGTAGTTGGTCTAACCGCTATCGCTGTTGCACTGTTGATCGGCCTGGGCGCACTGGGTACCGCAATTGGTTTCGGCCTGCTGGGCGGCAAGTTCCTGGAAGGCGCAGCGCGTCAGCCAGAAATGGTTCCAATGCTGCAAGTTAAAATGTTCATCGTTGCCGGTCTGCTCGACGCCGTAACCATGATCGGTGTTGGTATCGCTCTGTTCTTCACCTTTGCGAACCCGTTCGTTGGTCAGATCGCTGGCTAATTACCCGGATTCTTCCGAGTAATTTGATGTGATGGACAACGTAACTGCGAGGTGTTGGCGTGAACATTAATGCGACCCTGATTGGCCAGTCCGTTGCGTTCCTGATTTTTGTACTGTTCTGCATGAAGTATGTTTGGCCTCCGGTCATTGCTGCTCTGCACGAACGTCAAAAGAAGATCGCTGATGGTCTGGACGCTGCCAGCCGTGCAGCTCGCGACCTGGAGTTGGCCCAAGAAAAAGCGGGTCAGCAACTGCGCGAAGCGAAGGCTCAAGCAGCTGAAATCATCGAGCAAGCCAAGAAACGCGGTAACCAGATTGTCGAAGAGGCCGTTGAAAAGGCCCGTATCGACGCTGACCGTGTGAAGGTTCAGGCTCAAGCCGAGATCGAACAGGAACTGAACAGTGTCAAAGACAAGCTGCGCGCCCAAGTGGGTTTGCTGGCTGTCGGCGGCGCCGAGAAGATCCTGGGTGCCACAATCGATCAAAACGCGCACGCAGAGCTGGTTAACCAACTGGCTGCTGAAATCTAAGCGAGGGCGATCATGGCAGAACTGACCACGTTGGCCCGACCTTACGCTAAGGCGGCCTTCGAGCACGCTCAGGCCCACCAGCAACTGGCCAATTGGTCAGCCATGCTCGGCCTGGCTGCAGCGGTGTCGCGAGACGACACCATGCAGCGCGTGCTCAAGGCCCCGCGACTGACGAGCGCAGAAAAGGCCGCCACGTTTATTGACGTGTGCGGCGACAAGTTTGATGTGAAGGCACAGAACTTCATCAATGTCGTTGCCGAAAACGACCGTCTCCCGCTTCTGCCGGAGATAGCCGCTCTTTTCGACCTGTACAAGGCCGAGCAAGAGAAGTCGGTAGACGTTGAAGTGACCAGTGCTTTTGCATTGAACCAAGAACAGCAAGACAAACTCGCCAAGGTTCTCAGTGCACGACTCAACCGGGAAGTGCGCCTGCAAGTCGAGGAAGATAAAGCCCTTATTGGGGGTGTTGTCATCCGCGCCGGCGACCTGGTTATCGATGGCTCGATTCGCGGCAAAATCGCGAAACTTGCCGAAGCATTGAAATCTTGAGTTTGAAGGGGCAGCAGAGCAATGCAGCAACTCAATCCTTCCGAAATAAGTGAAATTATCAAGGGCCGCATCGATAAGCTCGATGTGACCTCCCAAGCCCGTAACGAAGGCACTGTCGTCAGCGTATCTGACGGCATCGTGCGGATTCACGGTCTGGCCGACGTAATGTACGGCGAGATGATCGAGTTTCCGGGCGGCGTCTACGGTATGGCCCTCAACCTGGAGCAAGACTCCGTAGGTGCCGTAGTATTGGGCGCTTACCAGTCTCTTGCCGAAGGCATGAGCGCCAAGTGCACCGGCCGCATCCTCGAGGTTCCTGTTGGTAAGGAACTGCTGGGTCGCGTAGTCGACGCACTGGGTAACCCTGTTGATGGCAAGGGTCCACTGGGCAACACTCAGACCGACGCGGTCGAGAAAGTTGCTCCAGGCGTGATCTGGCGTAAGTCGGTAGACCAGCCTGTACAGACTGGCTACAAGGCTGTCGATGCCATGATTCCTGTCGGCCGTGGCCAGCGTGAGCTGATCATTGGTGACCGTCAGATCGGTAAAACCGCTCTGGCGATCGACGCGATCATCAATCAGAAAGACAGCGGCATTTTCTGCGTCTACGTAGCGATCGGTCAGAAACAATCGACCATCGCCAACGTGGTTCGCAAGCTGGAAGAGAACGGCGCCCTGGCCAACACGATCATCGTGGCTGCCAGTGCTTCGGAATCTCCTGCGCTGCAGTTCCTGGCACCGTACTCCGGTTGCACCATGGGTGAATTCTTCCGCGACCGCGGTGAAGACGCGCTGATCGTTTATGACGATCTGTCCAAGCAAGCAGTGGCTTACCGCCAGATTTCCCTGCTGCTGCGCCGTCCACCAGGCCGTGAAGCTTACCCAGGCGACGTGTTCTATCTCCACTCCCGTCTGCTGGAGCGCGCATCCCGCGTTTCGGAAGAATACGTAGAGAAGTTCACCAACGGCGCAGTGACCGGCAAAACCGGTTCCCTGACCGCACTGCCGATCATCGAAACCCAGGCTGGCGACGTTTCCGCGTTCGTTCCGACCAACGTGATCTCGATCACCGACGGTCAGATCTTCCTGGAATCGGCCATGTTCAACTCGGGCATCCGCCCTGCAGTGAACGCCGGTGTTTCGGTATCCCGTGTGGGTGGTGCCGCTCAGACCAAGATCATCAAGAAGCTTTCCGGTGGTATCCGTACCGCTCTGGCTCAGTACCGTGAACTGGCGGCATTCGCCCAGTTCGCTTCTGACCTGGACGAAGCGACCCGTAAGCAACTTGAGCATGGTCAGCGCGTTACCGAGCTGATGAAGCAGAAGCAATACGCACCAATGTCGATCGCTGACATGGCGCTGTCGCTGTATGCCGCTGAGCGTGGGTTCCTGACTGACATTGAAATCGCCAAGATCGGCAGCTTCGAACAAGCGCTGATTGCTTACTTCAACCGCGATCACGCCGATTTGATGGCCAAGATCAACGTTAAAGGTGACTTCAATGACGAAATCGACGCTGGCATGAAAGCCGGTATCGAGAAGTTCAAGGCCACCCAAACCTGGTAAGCCGCAGCGGGAGCCGCGAGGCTCCCGCTTGCTAACCTGATAGGTGTTACATGGCAGGCGCAAAAGAGATTCGCAGTAAGATTGCGAGCATCAAAAGCACGCAAAAGATTACCAGCGCCATGGAAAAAGTGGCGGTCAGCAAAATGCGCAAGGCACAAATGCGCATGGCTGCTAGCCGTCCTTATGCGGAGCGTATCCGCCAGGTAATTGGGCATCTGGCCAACGCCAACCCGGAATACCGCCACCCGTTCATGATCGACCGCGAAATCAAGCGTGTTGGTTATGTTGTGGTGAGCAGTGACCGTGGTTTGTGCGGCGGCTTGAACACCAACCTGTTCAAGGCCCTGGTCAAGGACATGGCGGTAAACCGCGAAAACGGCGTCGAGATTGATCTGTGTGTCGTTGGTAGCAAGGGTGCGGCCTTTTTCCGCAACTTCGGCGGTAACGTCGTTGCAGCTATCAGCCACCTGGGTGAAGAGCCGTCGATCAATGATCTGATCGGCAGCGTCAAGGTGATGCTGGATGCCTACCTGGACGGCCGTATTGATCGCCTGTCCGTGGTGTCCAACAAGTTCATCAACACCATGACGCAGCAGCCTACCGTGGAGCAGTTGATTCCATTGGTGGCAACCCCGGATCAGGGTCTCAAGCACCACTGGGACTATCTCTACGAACCGGACGCCAAAGAGCTGCTTGATGGCTTGATGGTCCGTTACGTCGAGTCGCAGGTCTACCAGGCGGTGGTCGAGAACAACGCGGCTGAACAAGCTGCGCGGATGATCGCGATGAAGAACGCTACCGACAACGCCGGTGATTTGATCAGCGATTTGCAGCTGATCTACAACAAGGCGCGTCAGGCTGCGATCACCCAAGAGATCTCGGAAATCGTCGGCGGCGCTGCCGCGGTTTAACGGTTCAAATATTCAGAGGATCCAGCTATGAGTAGCGGACGTATCGTTCAAATCATCGGCGCCGTTATCGACGTGGAATTTCCACGCGACAGCGTACCGAGCATCTACAACGCTTTGAAAGTACAAAGCGATGCCGGCACCACTCTGGAAGTTCAGCAGCAGCTGGGCGACGGCGTGGTTCGTACCATTGCGATGGGTTCCACCGAGGGCTTGAAGCGCGGTCTGGAAGTTACCGACTCTGGCGCAGCCATCTCCGTACCGGTCGGTAAAGCGACCCTGGGCCGGATCATGGACGTCCTCGGTAACCCGATCGACGAAGCCGGTCCAATCGACACCGAAGAGCGTTGGGGCATTCACCGTCCAGCACCTTCGTTCGCTGAACAGGCAGGCGGCAACGACCTGCTGGAAACCGGCATCAAGGTTATCGACCTGGTTTGCCCGTTTGCCAAAGGCGGTAAAGTCGGTCTTTTCGGTGGTGCCGGTGTAGGCAAAACCGTAAACATGATGGAACTGATCCGTAACATCGCCATCGAGCACAGCGGTTATTCCGTGTTCGCCGGTGTGGGTGAGCGTACTCGTGAGGGTAACGACTTCTACCACGAGATGAAGGACTCCAACGTTCTGGACAAAGTGGCACTGGTTTACGGTCAGATGAACGAGCCGCCGGGTAACCGTCTGCGCGTAGCACTGACCGGCCTGACCATGGCCGAGAAGTTCCGTGACGAAGGTAACGACGTTCTGCTGTTCGTCGACAACATCTATCGTTACACCCTGGCCGGTACTGAAGTATCCGCACTGCTGGGCCGTATGCCTTCTGCAGTAGGTTACCAGCCGACCCTGGCTGAAGAGATGGGCGTTCTGCAAGAACGTATCACTTCGACCAAGGAAGGTTCGATCACTTCGATCCAAGCGGTATACGTACCTGCGGATGACTTGACCGACCCGTCGCCAGCGACCACCTTCGCCCACTTGGACGCCACCGTCGTTCTGTCCCGTGACATCGCCTCCCTGGGTATCTACCCAGCGGTAGATCCACTGGATTCGACTTCGCGCCAGCTGGACCCGAACGTAATCGGCCAGGACCACTACGACACCGCTCGCGGCGTTCAGTACGTTCTGCAACGTTACAAAGAGCTGAAAGACATCATCGCGATCCTGGGTATGGACGAACTCTCGGAAGCCGACAAGCAGTTGGTTAACCGTGCTCGTAAGATCCAGCGCTTCTTGTCCCAGCCGTTCTTCGTGGCTGAAGTCTTCACCGGTGCTTCGGGTAAATACGTTTCCCTGAAAGACACCATTGCTGGCTTCAAAGGCATCCTCAACGGTGACTACGACCACCTGCCAGAACAAGCGTTCTACATGGTTGGCGGCATCGAAGAAGCGATCGAGAAAGCCAAGAAACTGTAATCCCGGCGCCCGGCAACGGGCGCTCATTTAGGTTGAGGCAATCAGATGGCTATGACAGTCCATTGCGATATCGTCAGCGCGGAAGGAGAAATCTTTTCCGGCCTGGTCGAGATGGTGATTGCGCACGGTGCACTGGGTGATCTTGGTATCGCTCTGGGTCACGCGCCGCTGATCACTAATCTGAAGCCAGGTCCGATCCGCCTGATCAAGCAAGGCGGGGAAGCCGAGGTGTTCTACATCTCCGGTGGTTTCCTCGAGGTTCAGCCGAACATGGTCAAGGTGCTTGCCGATACCGTGCAACGTGCCGCCGATCTGGATGAAGCTCAGGCTCAAGCAGCTCTCAAGGCTGCCGAGGCTGCCTTGCATGAGCGTGGCGCAGAGTTCGATTACGGCGCTGCGTCCGTACGTCTGGCCGAGGCTGCAGCTCAGCTGCGCACCGTCCAGCAGATCCGCAAGAAGTTTGGCGGTTAATCCGTCATCCGCTTGTTGTGCGATTGATAAAAAAGGGTAGCCTCGGCTACCCTTTTTTCTTTTCCGAATTCTAGAACCCCGGTCGCAGTTGCTGACCTCCAGGATTGGTAGCCAGTCATGTCTCTCGAAATCGTCATCCTCGCGGCCGGTCAAGGCACTCGCATGCGCTCGGCTCTGCCGAAAGTGCTGCACCCGATTGCCGGCAATTCCATGTTGGGCCATGTTATCCACAGCGCCCGGCAACTCGACCCGCAGCGTATCCACGTAGTAATCGGCCACGGTGCCGACGTGGTGCGCGAGCGTCTCGCGGCCGACGATCTGAACTTCGTGTTGCAGGACAAGCAACTGGGCACTGGTCACGCGACTGCCCAAGCCGTGCCATTCATTACTGCCGACACTGTGCTGATTCTTTACGGTGACGTGCCGTTGATCGAAGTCGAAACCCTGCAACGCCTGCTCAAGCATGTCGTTCCAGGGCAGATGGGTTTGCTGACCGTGGAGCTCGACGACCCAACGGGCTATGGCCGCATTGTTCGCAACGCCGACGGCAAAGTTGCCGCCATCGTCGAGCACAAAGATGCCAGCGAAGCGCAGCGCGCGATCACCGAAGGCAACACTGGCATTCTCGCAGTGCCGGCCAATCGGCTGGCTGACTGGATGAGCCGACTCTCGAACAACAACGCACAGGGCGAGTATTACCTGACCGACGTTATCGAAATGGCCGTCAGCGATGGTCTGGTCGTCGCCACTGAGCAACCGCTGGATCCGATGGAAGTGCAGGGCGCCAATGACCGTAAGCAACTAGCCGAACTGGAGCGTCATTACCAGCTGCGCGCCGGTCGTCGTCTGATGGCTCAAGGTGTGACCCTGCGTGATCCGGCCCGGTTCGACGTACGCGGAGAGGTCACGGTGGGTCACGATGTGCTGATCGACGTTAACGTGATCCTCGAGGGTAATGTCGTAATCGAAGACGACGTGGTCATCGGTCCGAACTGTGTGATCAAGGACAGTACCCTGCGCAAAGGCGTGGTGATCAAGGCCAACAGCCACATCGAAGGTGCAATTCTCGGCGAAGGCAGCGATGCCGGTCCGTTTGCTCGTCTGCGACCGGGCACCGTGCTCGAAGCCCGGGCGCATGTGGGTAACTTTGTCGAATTGAAAAATGCCCACATGGGCGAAGGCGCCAAGGCAGGTCATTTGACTTACCTGGGCGATGCCGAGATTGGCGCACGCACCAACATTGGTGCTGGCACCATCACCTGCAACTATGACGGCGCCAACAAGTGGAAAACCGTGTTGGGCGCGGACGTGTTCATCGGCTCCAACAACTCATTGGTGGCGCCTGTGGATATCTCCAATGGTGCGACCACTGCGGCGGGTTCTACGATTACGCAGAATGTGGATAACGCTCAGTTGGCAGTAGGCCGCGCACGGCAGAAGAACATTGATGGCTGGAAGCGGCCAGAGAAGATCAAAAAGGACTGAGTTATCCACAGTCTTTTTTGAGATCTGGAATCGCAGCCTTCGGCAGCTCCTACACAGGACTGCTGGGGTCTGCGATTTTTTTTGTTTGCCGGGTTGACGATTTATGGTCAATAGGTTTTGATTGCTTCCGTTATCTTTCGAATCGAAACTTAAGCCATCGCCATGTCGAAACGCAACACGCCTCAACGCCGCCATAACATTCTCGCATTGCTCAACGAGCAGGGGGAGGTGAGTGTGGATGAATTGGCCAAGCGCTTCGAAACCTCAGAAGTTACGATCCGTAAGGACCTGGCTGCGCTTGAGAGCCACGGTTTATTGCTGCGCCGCTACGGTGGAGCGATCACCATGCCTCAAGAACTTGTCGCGGAAACCGCGCAGAGCGTTTCCAAGTACAAGCAGGCAATCGCCCGCGCGGCGGTAAAACGCATCCGCGAGCACGCGCGCATCATCATCGACAGTGGCAGCACTACCGCCGCGATGATCCCTGAACTGGGTCAGCAACCGGGTCTGGTGGTGATGACCAACTCCCTGCACGTCGCCAACGCTTTAAGTGAACTTGAGCACGAACCGGTGTTGTTGATGACCGGCGGCACCTGGGATCCGCACTCGGAGTCCTTCCAGGGCCAGGTGGCTGAGCAAGTACTACGCTCTTACGACTTTGACCAATTGTTTATCGGTGCCGATGGCATCGATCTGGCGCGCGGTACGACCACGTTCAACGAACTGCTCGGTCTGAGCCGGGTCATGGCTGAAGTGACGCGTGAAGTGATCGTGATGGTCGAGGCCGACAAGATCGGTCGCAAGATTCCCAACCTGGAGCTGCCCTGGAGCAGCGTCCATACCCTCATTACCGATGATCGCCTGCCTGTTGATGCACGCGATCAGATTCAGGCCCGCGGTATCACCGTGATTTGCGCGGCTGTCAGTCAGGAGAAATAAGCATGTGTGGAATTGTCGGCGCAGTTGCTGAACGTAATATCACCGCCATCCTGCTCGAAGGTCTCAAACGCCTGGAATACCGTGGCTATGACAGCGCCGGTGTGGCGGTGTACACCAATGAGCAAACCCTTGAGCGCATGCGCCGTCCGGGCAAAGTCAGCGAACTGGAAGTCGCGGTGGCCGAGCACCCGCTGGTTGGCCGCCTCGGTATTGCGCACACACGTTGGGCTACCCACGGCGCCCCGTGCGAGCGCAATGCTCACCCGCATTTCTCCGGCCACATCGCGGTGGTGCACAACGGCATCATCGAAAACCACGAAGCCCTGCGTGAACAGCTGAAAGCGCTGGGTTACGTGTTTACTTCGGATACCGATACCGAAGTCATCGCTCACCTGCTGAATCACAAACTCAAGGATCAGCCAGATCTGACTGTTGCCCTCAAGGCCACCGTCAAGGAACTGCACGGTGCATACGGTCTGGCCGTGATCAATGGCAAACAACCGGATCGTCTGGTTGCCGCGCGCAGTGGCAGTCCATTGGTGATTGGTCTGGGTCTGGGTGAGAACTTCCTCGCCTCTGATCAACTGGCTCTGCGTCAGGTTACTGACCGCTTCATGTACCTGGAAGAAGGCGATATCGCCGAAATTCGCCGCGATAACGTGCAGATCTGGGATGTGAGCGGAGCCGCTGTCGAGCGCCAGACCGTGCAGTACACCGACGGCGCCGAAGCTGCCGACAAGGGCGAATTTCGCCACTACATGCTCAAGGAAATCCACGAGCAACCGACTGTGGTGCAGCGTACGCTGGAAGGTCGCCTGAGCAACAACCAAGTGCTGGTGCAAGCTTTCGGCCCACAAGCGGCAGAGCTGTTCGCCAAGGTGCGTAATGTACAGATCGTTGCCTGCGGCACCAGTTATCACGCCGGCATGGTTGCCCGTTACTGGCTCGAAGAGTTGGCAGGGATCCCGTGCCAGGTCGAAGTCGCCAGCGAATTCCGCTATCGTAAAGTGGTTGTACAGCCGGACACATTGTTCGTCACCATCTCGCAGTCCGGCGAAACTGCCGACACCCTGGCCGCATTGCGCAACGCCAAAGAGCTTGGCTTCCTCGCCAGTCTGGCGATCTGCAACGTGGGCATCAGCTCGCTGGTGCGCGAATCCGACATGACTTTGCTGACCCAGGCCGGTCGCGAAATCGGTGTCGCCTCGACCAAAGCGTTCACGACGCAGCTGGTTGGTCTGTTGCTACTCACCCTGTCTCTGGGCCAGGTGCGCGGCAGCCTGGCGGCGGACGTTGAAGCCACGCTGGTGGAAGAATTGCGTCGCCTGCCGGCTCGCTTGGGCGAAGCGCTGGCGATGGACAGTACTGTGGAAAAAGTCGCCGAGCTGTTCGCCGAGAAAAACCACACCCTGTTCCTCGGTCGCGGCGCGCAATTCCCGGTAGCGATGGAAGGTGCCTTGAAACTCAAGGAAATCTCCTACATCCACGCCGAAGCCTACCCGGCCGGCGAACTGAAACACGGCCCTCTCGCGCTTGTGGATAACGACATGCCGGTGGTCACCGTTGCGCCGAACAACGAACTGCTGGAGAAGCTCAAGTCCAACCTGCAGGAAGTCCGCGCACGCGGCGGCGAACTGGTCGTCTTCGCCGATGAAAAGGCCGGGATGACCAATGGCGAAGGCACCCACGTGGTACAGATGCCGCACATCCACGACATTCTCTCGCCGATCCTCTACACCATCCCGCTGCAGTTGCTGTCCTATTACGTCGCTGTGCTGAAGGGCACGGACGTTGACCAGCCGCGGAATCTGGCGAAGTCGGTGACGGTGGAATAAGTTATCCACAATGGATGTGGACGATGGTTTTGAACAATAAAGATTGACACAAAACAATAAAGTTTGACACTCATGAACATAGATTGACACAAGGCTCAAACCCCCGTATCTACGGGGGTTTTTCCTTTCCAGGCTTTCCCTTTGGTCTGGATTCATCGCTTCAACTCTCTGCGGGTGTAGTCTAGAAAATGCTTTGAATATGGCCGCTACGGCGGTCGTGTTCTTCTACGACTTTTCTCGGCGTGAGGTGAAGCGGTCCGCATCGACTGAGGAGGCGTGGGTTGCGAGGTCGTAAGTTTGCATCACAGCAGGACATTGAACGGCACATTGCAAATGGATTTGGCGAAGGCGCCGGGGCAAGCTACGTGCCTTGGCTGCGGGTACAAGATGTCCCGTCGATAGGTCGTTCGCACAAAATCCAAGGTGTGAAGATCGAGAGGATTCATCACCTACTGTCAGATCTCGAGCGTTCGTACTTTCTTGTGTGTGAGTTTTCTGAAGACATCGTGGATATCCGTGAGCAATACCCGTTGCTACCCACAGAGCGTGCGCAAGCGATAGCGTCGGCAATAGACGTAGGTTATCCAAGATACCCTAGAACAACACTGCCCTATGTAATGACAACAGATTTTCTGCTAACTGTTAAGGACTTGAACGGAAACTTTAAGTCGGTAGCTAGAACGGTGAAGTATCGTTCCGATTTAGTTGGCAAAGGAAGTAAACGCACGCTTGAAAAACTTGAGATTGAGAAGCGCTTTTGGCAAAGCCAAGGTGTTGACTGGAAAATCGTCACAGACGAATTTTTTACACGAGATTTGATAAAAAATCTTGGACTAATCAGAAAATACTCGAAGCTCCCTCGCGATTTAATGAAAGTCCCTTTGCATTCGAGTTTTATCGAGTGCCTAGCAAACAGCCGGGAATATTCTTGGACTTTGGCCACCTGTCTAAGAAAAATAGCGTCCCTTCTGTCCATTTCCTATCTAGACGCTCAGGCAATTTTCTTCCATCTGGTTTGGAACAAGGTACTGAAAATAGATTTGATTAACACTCCTCTCCACCTTACTGGTCTAGTTCCTGAATTCGAAGTTTTCCAGATCCCTGTCCAAGGATCGTTGAAGGAGAAAATGTCATGACTGTCCTCGTTAATGAGATTTTTGAGCCTGTTACCGATCTGTCAGTCATCGCTACGAAAGCTAGGCTCATTTACCAAGATGAAACGCATGACTTGGCTGTGGTGATAGATCTAGCAGACCCACCCCGGCAGCCCTACGCCATTGGTCTCGAAGAGTTGCGTCGTTCGTTAGCGTCTGGTCACACGAAACCAGCAGCCATTACCACCCCCGAGTTCATGCTTGTCCTTGAGGACCAGCTGGATGAGAGAGCCAAGCAAGGCCGGGACGAAAAGTGGGCTGTCATAGCCCCTCTGCTAGATCCTGAATATCCAGGACAAATATTTGTACGGGGGGAGTTAGGCCGGCTTGTTAGCAAACGGGCGTCAGAGCTTGGAATCCAGCGAAAAACTATTTATCGGCTTCTTTACCGATATTGGTTTTATGGTCAAGTTCGTAACGCATTGCTTAATAATTACTCGGCGGTAGGTGTTGCCGATAGAAAATATGATCCAAGTAGGCCTCCAGGGCGAAAGCCTAAGTTTCAAGGCGTTCTTACTGCGCCTTCCAAGATGCTCAGTGCGATTGATAAACGATGCATCCGAGTTGGGTATGCCCTTTATGTGAAAGATAAAAAATCTTCTATTTCGAGCGCATATGACGAAATGTTGAGGAGATTCTACTCGGTTCGAGACATCTCTAAAAACAGTGAAGAAGAGCTTCGTTTGCTACCTAGCTTAGAGCTGCCCAGCCTGAGGCAATTCAGATATTGGGGACAGATTTTTTTCGACGAAATTGAAACCGAGCGTGGCCGTAAAGGGTTGAGGAAGTGGTTAAAGGACTGCCGTCCGCTTTCAGGTACCGTTCGCGATTGGCTGCGTGGACCGTGTCATCAGTTCGAAATCGACGCAACTATTGCCGATATTTATTTGGTCAATAGCTATTCCAGACGGATGCTCATTGGCCGGCCCGTAGTTTATATCGTTGTGGATAGTTTCTCCGGAATGATTGTTGGCCTCTATGTAGGATTGGAAGGTCCCAGTTGGAACGGGGCGAGGCAAGCGCTGTTCAACGCGTTTACGCCCAAAGTCGAGTTCTGCGCTCAGAACGGCGTTGAAATCAATTCAGATGATTGGAATTGTCACCACCTGCCCCACCAGATTTACGCCGACAGGGGAGAGATGTTGTCACTGGCAGCAGAGGGGCTATCGTCAGGCTTGGGAATTGAGATGGGCACGGCTCCGCCTTATCGGCCTGATTGGAAGCCTATGGTAGAAAGTCGGTTTGGCATTTTGAATGATTTGACGGGTATCAGATGGCTACCTGGCGGGGTAGCTGCGCGAGACAAAGAGCGAGGCGAGCGAGATTACCGGCTCGATGCCACGCTAAACCTCAAAGAGTTCACCCAGATCCTCATCAATTGCGTGCTCCACTATAACCGGCACCATCGACAGCCTGACCGACTGACTCAGGCGATGATGAATGACGGTGTTGAACCTACGCCCAACGGGATATGGAATTGGGCCTGCGAAAACGACCTGATCGAATCCAACAAACGTCCCGACGAGCTGGTTTACCTCCATCTCTTGCCGCGCGAGCGCGCGACCGTTCAAAAGGGCGGCGTGATGTTTCGCGGCATGCACTACGTTTGTGATATGGCCATAGAGAAAGATTGGTTTGCCAAGGCTCGCAAAGGGGGCGTTTGGTCAATAGAGTGTTGGTTCGATCCGAACTCTGCGGCGCACATCTGGATCCAGGGAGAGGCCAAGCAGTTTATCCGCTGTGATCTTCGACGATCGGACGCCGGTTACGCGAATTACCGCTCGGACGAGATTTTTGATCTGCTCGAAGCCTATCGCCAAAAACCGCCTACTCACCGGCGAGCCGAGCTGGAAAGCCGTGTGCAGCTTAGCGATCAGGTCCACCAGATCATCAGCCATGCGCTCGCAGAACGAAAATTGGAACCTGCTCCGCCCACGAAGGCAGAGGCCACTGGAAACATCCGCGAGAACCGCGCAGAAGAACGTCTCCGTGAGCGTGAAAATGCGGCTGTTCCTGAAGGCGTCAGGGCGGAGCCAGCTTCACTTCAATCTGAATCGACACCGAAAGCGCATGACTCATATGCCGGCGAGCGCACTGCGCAAGTTATCGATTTGCTCAAAAGAATTCGGCCAGGACAGGCAAAATGAAAGGTGCGCAGACGTTTGCCAATTACGTCAAACAGGACATAAGTGAGTATGCGGGCAATCCGCTTATCGAAGCTTTGCCTCCTATATTGTCGGAGGCGGCGGCTATTGAGCTGATCTCGAATTTTCCTCAGCCGGTGGATCCGAAAGAGCTGACCCTCGAAGGATCCACTCGAATTCACTGTATCGACCGATTAAGAACCGTGGTACAGCCGTTTTTGTTACACCTGGAACTGGAGGCCCTGTTTTCACTGCTCATCCGTCGAGGGTATGTTGGGCGTAACCCGATGTCGCCCGCTACCGTCCGGCATTTGCATTCTTTATCGGGGGCTCAGCGTTACCACGATGCGTTCAAGTCCACTGCCGAAACGTTTACCGTCGTCGGCCTGAGCGGCATTGGCAAGTCGACGGCACTCCACGCCATTTTGAGCCTTTATCCACAGACAATCCGTCATGAGCGCTATGAGGGAAAGCAGTTTGTTCATACCCAAATCACTTGGCTGAAGCTTGACTGCCCTCGGGATGGATCGCTGGCTGGATTTTGCCAGCAGTTTTTTTATGCGGTTGGTGACGCTCTAGGAGACAAGGACTATCACAAGCGCTACAGGCATCGAAACATCAATGATGCGCTGCAACAGATGGAGCAGGTGGCCAGCACGTTTTTCATCGGCGCCTTGTTAATCGACGAGCTGCAAAACCTCCACCTGGCGAAAACCGGTGGTAAGGAGAGCATGCTGAATTTCTTTCTGCACTTGGTTAACAACATTGGTATCCCGGTCGTTTTCAGTGGCACGAACTCTACGATTAGCCTGTTCTCAGAAGCCATGCGGACTGCCCGCCGAGTCTGTGGTGCCGGTACGCTGGAATTCAAACGATTCGAAAAAGAGGATGAGGAGTGGCGGTTGTTAGTCGAAAATCTCTGGAGCTATCAGTGGTGCAAGCAGACTGCTGAGCTGACTGACGAGATTTTCGACACGCTGTATGAGCATACTCAAGGCGTCACAGATTTCCTGGTCAAGCTGCTGGTATTGAGTCAGCGTTATGCGGTCCAGAGTGGCTCGGAGTGTCTGACTGCCGAGGTCCTGGTGAAGGTAAGCAACTCAAAAATGCAGATTCTAAAGCCAGCCCTTTCAGCTCTGCGTAGCCGAGATCCGAAGCGGATGCGGCAGTTCGACGATTTGCTGCCGATTGAGGATCAGCTGAGCGAAATGATGGTCTTCGACGGTTTGGCACGAGAGGATCGCCTCGCCTTGCTTCGAAGCGTTGTGTCCCGTGAGAAGCCGGCAGACCAATCTCCAACCATTCTTGCGAAGGATCACCCATCGCCGATTGCAACTGGTGTGGAAAACTCAGAGGCTAAAGCCCTAAGCGAACAGGACGCTCCCCTCGATGCTCTGCGAGCTGCGGGCTGGCTCAACGAGGACTTGTTTGAGTTCTCACCGATGTATCACAAAGCGTGAGTCGGGGGGTGGCGAAGTGCACCTTAAACTCCATTTCTTCCCCACCGCGTTCCCCGATGAGACGCTGCACAGCGTGATATCTCGCTACGCCCGTCTTTGCGGTGTTCGCAATTGCCAAGCAGCATTTGCCGGCCTGAAATCGGCGGTAGCATTTTCGCAAAATGTGGCATTCCCAAGTCATTTAGGGGAGTTTGTCGACGCGCTACCCAGCGGTACCGAGCTATCGATAGCCGAGGTCCTCATGCGTCACACGCTATTACCCTACTATGCGCCGTTTTTGACTATGAGCCAGGTAGAACACGCTCGGACGCTGATGACTGCCGATGGGAAGGGTTTGATGTTGAAGCTGGGCGTCAACGCGAGCCGTATTGGATTCGCCTCCCGAGTGCGGTTATGCCCAGAATGTATCGCCCAAGATCAGGCCCAACGGGGAGTTGCTTACTGGCACAGGGTTCACATGCTTCCAGGCGTGCTGGTATGTCCGCATCACGGCACGTCACTTAGTATCCTTGATCCTCGCTGGTCCAGCCGCAGCTCTCGACAACTCAATCTGCCGAGTGATGAGAATGTGCAAGCTCACACGGTACGTCTCGATACCCCGTCGTTGAGCATGCCGCCGCTTCACGAAATAGCGTTGCGCTCACTTCAGGTCATCGAGTCTGAAGTCAGTGCTTTGTCAGCGGAGGCGGTGCGCTACACGCTTTTACAAAGGGCAACGCAGCTTAACCTTGCCTCTAATAACCATCGCTTGCACCTGCACATGCTGGCGCAGCACATGGCCGATTTTTTTGCTGCACTCCCGCGAGAATGGGAATTTTCTATACTCGGAGAAGTTCGTGCAGACACACCCGCCTCATGGGTCACGAAGCTGTTTCGTACGCCAATAACCTCCCACCATCCGCTCAAATACATTTTATTGGCCGGTGCTCTGGGCATTGACATGGTGAGCTTGCTGCATGGTCAACGCCCGGTGAAACAGGCAGTGGCGTGTGGTCCGATAACTCACATTCAACTTCACACGCGCCTTTCTCCGGTGATTCCTGGTGAAGGCCTGGACTGTTCGTCAGCCGCTGTGTGGAAACATGCTCTTGAGGGAGCTGATTCCAAAAAGATCGCTGCCGTTCTAGGCGTTTCATTGGCGTATGTCTATCGTCACATCCGAAATGTAGCCGGCGGGCAAGGTGCTTGGAGAGAGGCACGATTTCACATTGAGCTATGCGCAAGACGCGCGGCTTTCGAGGCTGATTATCGCTTTTACAAAGCACATGCATGCAGGGGGTATGCGTGGCTGTATCGCCACGATAGGCAGTGGCTTTCGGAGTCAACTGTAAACCCAAGCCCCCATCGTACGCCCCGTCTAAATAGCACCGAAATGTTCGCTGCCCTCGATGCAAGACTGGCCCGCGAAGTCCGTCAGTGTGCTGAAGCGCTTTATGCTCTTGCGGGTAAGCCTGTCCGCATCTCGCGTACCAGAATTGGCCGGGAGCTTCATGTTCTGTCTCGCTTCGAAAAGCAGCTCTGCAAGCTTCCTCTCTGTGCAGCAATGCTCGACAAAATATGTGAATCAATCGAAGGCTTTCACAATAGGCGTCTGCGATGGGCTAGACGCAAATTGCTCTCGGAGGGCAAGCCTATATCACGCTCTTCGCTCTACAGGGTCGCGAGCATTCGGCCCAGGCTGTAATCCAGCCAGCCATTCCCTCGATCTAAAAAGTTCTGAATTTAATTCAACGTAAACACATTATTTTTCTGTTAATGAAAATTTGCACCTTCCAGAATAGCTACGGCATACGCTGGATGACCACGACCAGCAAGTAAAACGTATTAACCCGCGATCAACAGAAATAGTTTTGCAATCGCCATGGGCTGACCTGCGCGGGTTATCGATACGTGTTTTGTATTCAAGAGTACGATCGCGGCAGGGCTTAGATGATTTCACTACGATTAAAAGTTGAGCCGCTGGGTATCATTTCCAAATCGATACCGGATACAGAATTTGACGGGTTGCATATATACTGCCCCCGGATGCATATTCTCTTCGAGCCCTACCTTTAATCGGTAAATGATGTCTGATCTATTGTTTTTCCCCGTGTCGATGCCGGATGAAATGCTGCACTCTCGTGTCACCCGATATCACTATCTGTCAGGCAACAGAACCGCGACAGAAACCTACCGCGATTTGTTCGCATCGAAACCCTTTTGCATTGGTGGCATCGTACCCAATCAGATCGAGAGGCTCGCCCACAGACTGCCGGGGCAATCGGAGAGCAATCTCGCAGAGCTGATCAGTAGCAATACCACTTTTCCTGCTTACCGACCTTTTCTTGGGGTTAAGCAGGGTCCGGAGAACAACGTAGGACCGCTGGGCTATGACGGGGTGGTACGGGTGCCCCGCAGAGAAGAGTCCACCCATGGCAAGGCTAAGATTTGTCCTACCTGCGTTCAGGAGGATTTGATTGATCGGGGTTCTGCCTACTGGCATCGATCTCACCAAATACCCGGTGTTGCCGTCTGTTGGCGTCATGGCGACGCACTGATCCATGCCTGCCCCGAGTGCTCTCGCCCGTTCTACCGAAAATTGAAGTTACTTCCCAATCTGACTGAGCCATGCGCATGCGGTTGGAGCCCCTTAAACAGCGCAGCGACTCACAAGGGCTCAAAACTGGAACAGAAAGTCGCCCTGTTCGCACACGATATCTTGCAACGCAATATTCCTCCGATAGGCAGTACGGTATTAAGTTCGTGCTACGTCCGCCAATGCAAGAAACGCGGATTTATTTTCGGAAAAAATGCAGGTATCGCAAAACTATTCGATAGCATCCAAAGCGCTTACGGCGATGAGCTTTTGTCGCAGATTGATCCAGCCTATAACACCGGGAAGCATGAGCAATGGATCCGGCTAAAATCAGACAAAGGTCAGCTAAATATGCCGCTCGCGCGACATTTGATCATTGCTCTTCATTTGTTTTCCAGTGCAGATGACTTTGAAGAGGCTCTGAAGAATGAGTCTATTCTGCTGAGTGCCTCTGTTTCTCCGCGAGCGCCCAAAGTCGAAGAATCGCATCCTAGCCAAAAAACTAGGTATCGCCAAAAAATTGAGTTGCTTTTAGCGCTACGTAACGACGCCGATGTCGAGTACCTCTGGAAGAAGGCGTACAAACCTACGCAATGGATTCTAGAAAATGATAACGCATGGTTAATGGCAAAACTCCGTGCACCTAAAAAAGTTGCAGTTACGGTCGAAAAGTCTGTCGACTCAAGAGACGGCGCGTATGCGGCCCTTATCGAAGCGGGCGTAGATGAGCTATATAAAGTTACAAAAGATCCGAAGAGAGTGAACATTCGGAATTTGCAATCGCTACTCCCAGGTTCGTTACCTCATGAGCTGGATCTACGCAAGCAGAGGTTCCCCCTTACTTATCAACAGATAAAGATTCATCAAGAGTCAGTATGGCATTTCCGTCTAAGAACTTTGGTATGGACTGTCTCTGAACTCATCAGGATGAAGCTCCCGGTGAATTACTCGACGGTAAGATTGACTTCGGCGGTAGCAAGCAAGGTTTTCCTGGTATTTTCCAGTTTCTTCGAGTGGGATCTGGAAAGCCTAGCAAGAAACGGGGTCGACGCGGAGGCCTTGCTCAGATCTACCGGCGTATCTAGGAATTGGGCGGGGCCACCAGTTCCAATAACCTTTTGAGGTCATCTGTGTTCCGTCAGCGTCTGCCAACATTTGGTGATAACAAAAATGCCATCCGGCTTGAAAGCGTAAACGCGGAGTAGGGTTCCCCTTTCACATTAGTAACCTTCGCGGCAGCTTTCTGAAAGCTTTCACTTGTTACTCTTTAACTCAGAAAATTGAGCTTTAGGAGAAAATCATGAAAGCAATAACAGCAATAAAAGTGTTCTGCGTCGCTTCGATTTTGACCTTATCTTCATTAGCCATGGCTGAAGGAGGCGGTGACCGCGTGTATGGTCGAATGATGCAAGAGAACCAACAGGCAATGGAACAATATGCCTCAAGAAACGGTAAGACTCCTCCTGAAATTGTTCATTATGAATATGGTATGAACCTCGATATCCAGAAGGTCATCAGTGTCACACAAGCCAATAAAACCTGTGGTGTTGCTCCTTCGCGCATGACCTTCGAAGACTCTACCGGCGAGCTTAACACCGTGGAATATATGGTTATGGCCGACAACTGCCCACATGGAAGCTAGACCATGCGAGTTATTTAAGCGCAGCATAATTTTCCGTTTGTCCGAACAAGCTTACTGTCCGCTGACGTAGAAATAATTTTCAGGACAGGCTGAAGTTATCCGTTTTATGAAATCATCTCTGTCAGTTGAAAGGTTTCTAACGCGCTTTGAAGTATTGCTCAACCACCAGATACATCCCGCCTCCTTGTTTTTCCTTTGGTTTGGGAGGCGGTTTAGGCGCCCTAGTGGCGCCTTTTTTACGTTCGAAATGAGCTATGTCCTCTGCACGGCTATGACCCTGACCATGCAGGAACAATGTTAGAAGATCAATTTCCGGGGTATTCAGCAATGACGTGGTCTGTGCCTGCTTTGGACAAGCCGATTACCTTATAAGCGTCATGTTTCCCGTCCACTTCCATTCCTGGGGAGCCGGCCGGCATGCCAGGAACGGCGATCCCAAGAAGGTCGTCACGTTTGCTCATCGCAATGATTTGCTCGGCGGGCACGTGACCTTCAACAAATTTTCCATTGATCATTGCTGTGTGGCAGGACGAGAGTCGTGGAGCAACACCGAGATCCTGCTTGACCGCGCTCATGTTGGTTTCTACATGATCAACGACGGTGAAGCCGTTAGCTTCAAGGTGCTGGATCCACTTCTTGCAGCACCCACAGTTAGCGTCGCGATGGACATCAATCGTCAGTGACTCTGCCGCATGACTGGCTGAACTGATGAACAGAGCCACGAAAGCAGCGAGACGAAGTGCCCGTCTGCGACGAAGAAAGTTATTTAGCATGGGTATGTTCCTTCCCATCAGTATGTGTATGTGTTTTGAGCTGTACGGTTGGAGTCGGGACTGCATCATCTGAAGCTTCCCTAATCTTATGATCGGCGTGGTCAGCAGGCTCATTTAAAGGCGGCGCTGCGGAGTGGCCATGGGCATGTGCCTTGTTTTTCTCGTCATCATGAGCGCGGACCTCCGCGCTCTGGTCGGCAGGACCTGCACCACTTTGCCCCTGGGAAGCTCCATGCTGACCTTCATGGTTGTGCATCACGCTTTCGCCACCACCGTGTTGATGGCCACCGCTACTCGTGATCAGAGCTTTGTATTGCTCTGCATCCATTGAGGGAAGCTGCTGGAGAAATGCGACCATCCCCCATATGTAGGGATCGGCCATGCTTTTGCCCCACGCGGGCATGCCTGTGGATTTGATTCCGTGCTTGATGATCCAAAAAGCTGCGGCGGGGTTCCCATCGACGCCCAGTTTCGAAAGATTCGGAGGTGCGGGGTAAAGGCTGTTACTCAATTCCGTGCCTACAAGACCCGGAGCCAAATGGCAACCGACACACATAGAGTTGTAGTTGCCAGCACCTTCACGGATGAGTGCTTCTTGGCTTAGGTCGGGGATCTCAATGTCGCGCGACCGCACTTCTATCGAGCGATCCCGGGCAATAGAAAGTAGCGCGTAGACGGGGGCGGAGTGCGGATCATCCGCCCCGACATTGATCACACCGAAATACACCACGCCGGCAGCCGCTGAAACGGTGGCCAGACCAGCAGCTATCAGTGCCTTCAGTGTTATTTTCATGCTCGGTTCTCAAAACCACATCCGAATACCGGCGACAAAGCGAGCCTCGCTGGCATCTTCACCTTCTTCGCGTGCAAAGTCTGCCGTATTGCCATAGGAACGGCTCCAGCTCACCCCGATATAAGGGGCAAATTGGCGGACAATCTCATAACGCAATCGGAGCCCCACTTCGGTGTTTGCTAATCCGGAACCAATGCCGCGCTGGGGATCATTCTTTCCGTAAAAATTGACCTCGGCCGTCGGCTGCAAAATCAATCGATTGGTCAACAGAATGTCGTAGTCGCCTTCCAATCTAGCAGCGGTTTGACCGTTCTCACCGATATAGGCAGTCGCTTCGGCTTCAAAGTTATAGAGGGCCATGCCCTGAATACCGAGCGCTCCCCAAGTCTGTGGTGATCCGGGCTTGAAGTCTTGTCGTACGCCGGTGACGACATCCCACCATGGACCGATGGAGTGGCCCCAAAGTGCTGAGAGTTCAGCGTTTTCCGTTACGCCATTGGTACGTTCGCCTTCCGAACGCAACCACAGTCGGTCAACGTCACCGCCGATCCATCCTTTTGCATCCCAGGCCAACGCACTACCGTTGTCAGCATCCTGGTACTCAAACTTATCCAGCAGCATGAAGGAGTTGACCTTCTTGTCGTGAACGCCATGACCAGCCACATCAGGGAACGCGGCTGCACGGTCAGCGTCGGTCAGTACAGGGATTGGAGTTCGGCTGGTGGTAGCCCCTCCATCCATACTTTCCATACCGTCCATTGCTCCATTGTCCATGCTCATCTTGCTGTGATCCATTGCCCCCATCTTGCTATGGTCCATAGCTCCCATCGAGCCGTGATCCATCTTGGAGTGATCCATCTCTTCTGCCGCCTGGGCCATGAAAGAGAAAGCAGGACTGGTAGAGACTGCCAGTGCCATCAACGTTGGACGTAAAAACTTACTGGTCATGATCTCAATCTGCCTTTTTGGTTTTTTGGTCATGACCCATCGACTCATGGCTCATCTTGCTGTGATCCATTGACCCGTGATCGGGCTTTGACTCATTTGTCGAAGTTGGAGGCTTGCTCGTTGCTTTCGCAGGAGTAGCGGGTGAATGATCACTACTATCTTCGACTGCCAGCGCCACGGATGAGAGTCCAGCCATCAAGCCGACGGCAAAGAGGCAACCGACCAGCGATTTACGATTTAGGTATGTGCTCACAGATCGTCTCCTTTACTCATCAACCCGTACTTCACGGAACATGCCCATTTCCATATGGAAAAGCAGGTGGCAGTGATAGGCCCAGCGACCTAAGGCATCAGCGGTGACTCGATAGCTGCGCTTGGTACCTGGTGGCATGTCGATTGTGTGCTTGCGCACCATGAACTTGCCGTTCTCATCTTCAAGGTCGCTCCACATGCCGTGAAGGTGGATGGGGTGGGTCATCATGGTGTCGTTCACCAGGGTGATACGCAGGCGCTCCCCATACTTCAGACGAAGCGGCTCGGCGTCAGAGAATTTGATGCCATTAAAGGACCAGGAAAACTTCTCCATGTGACCGGTCAGATGAAGCTCAATGGTGCGATTGGGCTCGCGGCCATCAGGGTCCTGGAAAGTGCTTTTCAGGTCTGAATAGGTGAGGACTCGACGACCATTGTTCCGCAAACCGATGCCTGGATCGTTTAGCTTTGGCGTCGGGGTCATGGCTTGCATATCAACCAAGGGGTTGTTGGTTTCGGAGGCTGGGTGAGTCTGCATTTCTCCACCCATACCGCTCATACCGCCCATTCCTGCCATCTTGCTGTGATCCATGCCGGCCATGTTGGACATATCGCCTTTATCCATGCCCGCCATCTTGCTATGGTCCATGCCAGCCATGTTGGCCATGTCGCCTTTGTCCATACCAGCCATGCTAGTCATATCACCGCCGTCCATGCCGGTCATGTCACTTTGGTCCATGCCCCCCATTTTGCTGTGATCCATGCCAGCCATGCCGGACATGTCGCCGCTGCCCATACCAGCCATGCTGCCATGGTCCATACCAGCCATACCGCCCATTCCCATGTCATCCATGGACAAAAGAGGCCTAGGGTCGATCGCAGGCACTTGTGCCTTTAATCCTTCGCGAACTGCGAGGGTTCCGCGTGCATACCCGGTTCTGTCCATAGACTGGGCGAAGATGGTGTAAGCCTCTTCACTGGCGGGCTCAACTATCACGTCATACGTTTCAGCTACAGCGATGCGGAATTCGTCGACGCTGACCGGTTTGACGTGTTGGCCGTCGGCGGCCACAACGGTCATTTTCAAGCCAGGAATTCGAACGTCGAAATAGCTCATCGCCGAGCCGTTAATAAAACGAAGGCGCAGCTTCTCACCCGGTTTGAAAATACCGGTCCAGTTTCCGTTGGGCGCCTGGCCATTCATGAGGTAGGTGTAAGTATCTCCACTGACGTCTGCGAGGTCAGTGGGGTTCATTTTCATTTCTGCCCACATCTTTCGGTCGGCTACGGCAGATGACCAGCCTTGCTTGCTGACATCGTCGATGAAATCGCCAACGGTACGCTTGTGGTGGTTGTAGTAGTCAGATTGCTTCTTAAGCTTCGCCATGACGCGACTAGGATCTTCATCGGTCCAGTCAGTCAACATCACCACGTAGTCGCGGTTGTATTGAAAAGGTTCAGGTTCTTTCGAGTCGATAACGATTGGCCCGTAAACGCCTGCCTGCTCCTGTAAGCCTGAGTGGCTGTGATACCAATACGTACCGTTCTGATGGACCTTGAATTTGTACTCGTACATACCGTCGGGTGCGATGCCATGGAAGCTTAATCCGGGTACGCCGTCCATATTGGCCGGCAGGATGATCCCGTGCCAATGGATGGAAGTGTCCTGGTCCAAGCGATTTTTCACACGCAGTGTGACTGTCTCTCCTTCGCGCCAACGCAGCAAGGGTCCTGGCAATGATCCATTGATGGTCATGGCCGTGCGCGGCGAGCCGGTGATGTTTACAGGGGTTTCACCAATAAACAGATCAAATTCGTTGCCGGTGAGGACGCTCGGCAGGCCTGGACTGGTCACTGCCCATACAGGAGTGCGCCACAGACCAAGGCCGCCAAGGATGCCGCCGGCGGCCAGGCCTTTAACGAATGTCCGTCTAGAGGTTTTGGAATGCATGCCGTTTATTTCCAATCAGTCAAAAGGGAGCCGTTCAAAACAACCCGTGAGTTGGCAAGATGAGCTTCGCTTACCGTTAAAAAGACGAATTTTTACAGCAAGCGAGCTCAGAAATTGCCACATCTAAACCACCTTAGTGATTACATTTCTGTCAGCTTGGCCGCGCGCCTAATCGTTCAGCAGTTTTTATGATCCATCGCTTTCGCTTTGCTCTCAGCGACAGGCGGTTGAGAGCTCTGCGTTTGAGCTACCTGGTACGATTCCATCGAATTATTCCTGGCCAATTCCATACGTGCGAAAGTCCGATCTCCACCGCCCTCAGCCATAGCCAAAGATGAAATGGTCAGAGCAGCGATGACGAACAAGGATTTGATAGTGTTCATTTGGGGTTTCCTCAGATCAGTACTGGCCGCCCCTGAATCCAATGGTGCATTGATTGGTAGCGGGTGAGCATTAGGCTCAATAGGACTATAAGACTCACCCGCTGTCGGGAAGCTTAGGCCAATATTACAGTTGCGTCAGGTTGCGATATTTCTCTTGAAGGACACCGTATTTAATCCTTAAGGTCTCGGTCTTCCAGCTCGCATCGATATTTACTCACTAACAATATCAACGGGCGAAACTTTGTAGGTTTTCGTTACTCAAGGTGACTACGTCTTTGAACCTCTACTGGTCAGAAATGTGAATCCGGAGGTATCGCGTAGTAAATTAAGTGAGCTTGTTGAGGATTATTGCTTGAGTATTAGTTTCGAAAAAGCGCTTGGCCCCGCAGAAAGAGCATTAAAATATCGTAATCAAAGAGCTGAAATCCTGAGTAACAATATTGCAAACGCTGATACGCCGAATTTCAAGGCCCGGGACTTAGATTTTTCTACTGTGCTTGCAAGCCAAACAAAAGAAACTACTGCTACTCCCTTTTCTTTGAGGACAACAAATGTAAAACACATAACCGAACAAGAGTCAGCAAGTGATATTTACGGAGATGCTTTGCTTTACAGCACACCCGCTCAACCTGCCATTGATCAAAATACCGTGGATCAGCCGGTTGAGATCGCAAAGTACACAGAAAACGGAATACGTTTCGACGGCGCTTTTACTACCTGAATTCAACACATAAGTGCAACGCTCACCCCTGTATGCACTTCGTACGGCGTCTTCCAGCCCAAGCGCTTGCGCGGGCGTAGATTGATCCTCGCTACTGTCCGATTGACGGCTTCGACGGT
>NZ_JAENSQ010000016.1:0-134610 GCF_016613125.1 Pseudomonas sp. MF6776 | reverse complement strand
TGACCGTCGAAGCCGTCAATCGGACAGTAGCGAGGATCAATCTACGCCCGCGCAAGCGCTTGGGCTGGAAGACGCCGTACGAAGTGCATACAGGGGTGAGCGTTGCACTTATGTGTTGAATTCAGGCCTTGTTTACTGGTAAATGCATAGAACCTGCTGGGTACATGGGGTGCGGTGCCAATGAGTCGCAGGGTCAGTGCCTGCCCGGCTACAACGTCGGTCTTGGTCCAGTAGGGTGTGGGGTAATCCAGGCTGGCCTTTCTGGGGTCATTCGCGGCGCAGATCTGGTCATCTTTGATAATGGCCTTGATCTGATCCAACGATGGATTATCAATCTCCGGGATGTGTGCAACCTCATTCCATTGTTGGGCGGCGAATACTCTTTCGGCAGGGGTATTAAAGAGTTTGGCTGATTCGCGGCAACCTTTATCGACGATGGAGGAACCATCCTCTGATTGCCAGTAGCCTCCGGTAGCCTGGCAGTTCACCGCACGTGATGCCGGGGAATCCAGGGCGCCATGTGCCCAACTCAAGGTCGGCGCCAAACACAAAGCTGCCAGCGTCCATTTGAGAAATCCTTTTGTGTATTTATTCATGCTCTAGTCCACCTTCAATTCAGATAAACAAGTTCCGAACTGCTGGAACGATCAGTGTGCTTGTTCAATTGGCATTATTGGTTAGCGGATCTCCACGGGAGTGATGCAAGTTGCAGAGTTGTTCTGCCCAGGGCCAGACAGAAACATCCACCCTTGATTACAGCCTTGCCCTGTAAAGCTGTGATTGATGACTGAAAGTTGATTGGCTCGAATGGCTTGTCGCCCGCCACCCCGGCCGACAGTGCCGGCCAGTGGACAAGCAAAGGCCCGGCGCAGGTAGCGGCGCTCCAGCAGGGTTTGCAGAGAGTCAGGGGGGCGATAGGGGTTCAGTGTCAGGCGAATGGAGGTCGAGTAATTGCGCGGCACGGCTTGCCGGGCTTTGGTGTGTTGGCGCAAGTGCCGGGGCATGCCCTTCTCGACTAATGCCTGAAGAGAGGGCGGGTGACCGCTGTCGCTGATAGTTTTTTCAATACGACTGTCGTGGCTGGCTTCTTTGCAGGAGTCAATCGCACGGCGTATTTCCCGCAACGAACGTGGCAGGTCAAGTCCCCGGTTGCGTTTATCCATCAACGCCGTCAGCGGATAAGCCACTGTCGAAAGCGTGGCCTGTAAGGCCAACGTCAGTAGTAATTCAATCAGCGTAAAACCTTTGGCGCAGTGATGGCTGGGCGTGCCCTGCCACATCACTGGTCTTCCTCCTTTTATAACGCCAAGGACTTCTGCATTAACCCAGGCCATTGGATATAACTGCAAAAGTGAGTGTAGATGAACTTTTCGCCCGAGTATTTTTGCGCAATTTCAATCAAGCAGCATGTTACTCACAATCGCTGTGCACACGCTTGTGGATAAGTTGTTCGCGGTTCTCTGTAGGGCACGTAAAACAGGGCCTGTAGCCTGCTGTATGAAAACTGATCAGGCTAACCCACGGTTTTTACGGGTTTTTTTGTGTGGATAAGGCTCCTGCTTATTTTCGATTTGCCCCCAAAGTCTGTTGGCGTTTCTGTGGATAAGATGTTCGCTATTGGCCACAGGCCTTGTATATAAAGGCTTTAAGACATTTGGTTAAATAGTGATCAATGTGCTGCGGAATACCCATTAAAACCCTGAAAGCCTCGGTTTATGACGGTTTGGCGTGGTTTTCCACAGAGTCGGTAAAGTTACCCCCGATCTCTGTTGGCGCTTCTGTGGATAAGGTGTTCGTCATCCTCTGCAAGCCATACAAACCGCTGCATACAGAGATATGGTCAAAAAACGTTCAATAGTCATCGCAAACCATGCTTTTGCATAAGTCACGGTTTTTCTTCACAAATCAGTGGGTTATTTTTCGAGTCATCCACAGTTGTCCCCATTTGCTGTGGGTGGGTATGTGGATAAGTTGTTTGCGGAAGGCTGGGGGGCTTGGCGGGTATGGTGTGTGGCGTGATTGATCAAAATTCATTCAATTGCAACGGAGCAGAATCCCAGGACGCCATCGCTGGCAGGCTAGCTCCTGAAGGCTTCGGGGGTTCACAACTTATGTGTACACCGCAGAACCCTGTGGGAGCTGGCTTGCCAGTGATGCTTTTTATCCTTGAACGGGCACACCCTTGAGATAAGGCGCAGGCTCAGCCCCAAGGTTGCTCAACAACCGCTCGCTGTACCAATCGACGAAATTCACCACACCAAACTCATAGGTCTTCGAGTATGGCCCCGGCTGGTAAGCGGTGGAGTTGATCCCGCGCTGGTTCTCTTCGGCCAGACGCCGATCCTGATCATTGGTCGCATCCCACACCTGGCGCATACGTTCTACGTCGTAATCGACGCCTTCAACCGCGTCCTTGTGCACGATCCATTTGGTGGTAACCAGGGTTTCCTGGGCGCTGATCGGCCACACGGTGAAGACGATGATGTGATCGCCCATGCAGTGGTTCCACGAGTGCGGCAGGTGCAGGATGCGCATTGAGCCGAGATCCGGGTTCTTGATGCGTCCCATCAGTTTGGCGCAGCCCTGTTTGCCGTCGAGGGTCATCGACACCGTGCCCTTGAGCAGCGGCATGCGCACGATGCGGTTGCGCAGGCCGAAACTGGCGTGGGCGTACGGGATCTTTTCGGCTTCCCAGGCTGCGGCGGAGGCTGCGACGTGATCCTTGAACGCCTGATCGGCGCGCGGGTCGGTGACGTCGTCCCACTCCAGCAGGGTTTTCAGCAGTTCCGGGTGCGAGGCGTTGCAGTGGTAGCACTCGCGGTTGTTTTCCAGCACCAGTTTCCAGTTGGCCTTTTCCACCAGGGTGGTGGTGATTGCCACCTTGGTGTTCTCCATGTCGTACGGTTCCATGTAGTGGTTCAGCGTCGACAGGAAGTCATCGATGGCCGGTGGATTCTCCGCCAGGCTGATAAAGATGTAGCCGCCAGCGGTCTTCACGTTCACCGGTTTGAGGCCGTACTGCTTCATGTCGAAGTCGGCGCCCATTTCGGTACCGGCGAACAGCAGGCGACCGTCCAGCTCATAGGTCCACTGGTGGTAGTGGCAGACCAGTTTGGCGACCTTGCCCTTTTCACTGGTGCACAGGCGCGAGCCACGGTGGCGGCAGACGTTATGAAACGCATGCACCACACCTTCGGCGCCACGGATGACGATGATCGGGTTTTTGCCGACCTGCAGGGTCAGGTAGTTGCCCTTGGTCGGGATTTCGCAGGTCATGCCGGCGATCAACCACTCTTTCTGGAAGATCTCCTGCATGTCGATATCGAACAGCCGCTCGTCGCTGTAGAACGGTTGCGGCAGCGAGAAGGTGCGCTCGCGCTCCTGCAACATTTGGGCGGTGGCCTTGCGTGCGGGTTCCAGCGGATCGCCCAGGCTGATTTTTGCGGTGACGTCCATCGATGTGATCCTCATGGCCATCTGCGTGGCCGGCGAAAGTGGCTAATCAGGTGTGCTGCTAACGGTTGCTACGCAAGGTGTAAAGAATCTGTCTTGGTGTTGGGGCGAGTGTGGGCCCGGCGCAGGGCGGAACCTTATCCATGGGCGACATGGTGCAATCTGTTCCCGACGCGCAACCCCCGGTGGTTGGGGGCTGGTCGCGATAAGTATGCCGATGTCGCGGATAGGTAAACGGGCGGTCTGCGCTATACGCAGAATCGCCACATGAAGGCCGACAGTCGGCCGTGGAGAACAGCATGTCCAACAGCTTCCTGAATCCGGTCACCACCCAGACCTGGGCCAATGGTCGACACATTGTCCGTTGCGTCAAAGTCATCCAGGAAACCTGGGACGTGCGCACCTTCTGCTTCATGGCCGATCAGCCGATCCTGTTCTTCTTCAAGCCCGGGCAGTTCGTCACCCTGGAGCTGGAAATCGAAGGCCAGCCGATCATGCGTTCGTACACCATTTCCAGTTCGCCGTCGGTGCCTTACAGCTTTTCGGTGACGATCAAACGGGTGCCGGGCGGCAAGGTTTCCAACTGGTTGCACGACACGCTGCATGAAGGCCAGGAGCTGGCGGTGCACGGGCCGGTCGGGCTGTTCAATGCCATGGACTATCCGAGTCCGAAAGTCCTGTACCTCAGCGGCGGCGTCGGTATTACGCCGTGCATGTCGATGGCGCGCTGGTTCTACGACACCAACGCCAACGTCGACATGACCTTTGTCCACAGCGCGCGCTCGCCCAAAGACATCATTTACCACCGCGAGCTGGAACACATGGCCTCGCGGATCGACAACTTCAGCCTGCACCTGATCTGTGAGAAGCACGGCTTGGGTGAGCCGTGGGCAGGGTATCGCGGTTACCTCAATCACAAGATGCTTGAATTGATGGTGCCGGACTTCCTCGAACGGGAAGTGTTCTGCTGCGGGCCGACGCCGTACATGCACGCCGTCAAGCGGCTGCTGGAAGCCGCCGGTTACGACATGTCGCGCTACCACGAAGAATCCTTCGGTGCCACGCCCCCCGAGGCTCGCGCCGATGCTGTCGAACAGGCCGAGCAGGCAGCCGACGCCCCGGAAATCGACGCGGCGGATCTGCATCAGGTGGAATTCACTTCGTCCGGCAAGAGCATTCGTGTGGCACCGGGCGAGACCGTGCATGCGGCGGCGGCCAAGCTCGGCCTGATGATCCCGAAAGCCTGCGGCATGGGGATTTGCGGGACGTGCAAAGTGCTCAAGCTTGGGGGCGAAGTGGAGATGGAGCACAACGGCGGGATTACCGAGGACGACGAGGCGGAAGGATTTATCTTGTCGTGCTGCAGCGTGCCGAAGGGCGACGTGCGCATCGAGTTCTAAAGATTGGCGCAAATCCAATGTGGGAGCGAGCCTGCTCGCGAATGCGATGTGTCATCCAGCATCTGCGTTTTTTGAAACGGCCTATTCGCGAGCAGGCTCGCTCCCACAGGGGTATGGAGTTCAATCTACGAAGAGGTCGGGCATCAGGGTTGCGTCGCTGTCCGGCTCGAAGCGATAGTGATTGAATTCGCTCACACCGCTCTCGCGCAAAATCTCCTCATCAATCAGCAATCGCCCCGTGATCTGCCGCTTGCTGCTACTCAAAATCACATACGCCGCATCCGCCATGATCTCGGGTGTGCGCGCATGCTTGAACGACTCTCTGTTGCCCAACTGAAACTCAATCGCTGCCGTGGCAATCATTGTCTGCGGCCACAGTGAGTTGACGCTGATCCCATACCCGACGAATTCCTCGCTCATGCCCAGTGTCAGCATGCTCATGCCGTATTTGGTCACGGTGTACGGGCTGTACTGGGCGAACCACTTGGTCGCCAGGTTCAGTGGCGGCGACAGGTTGAGAATGTGCCCGGCGGATTTCTTCAGATAGGGCAGGGCGGCCTGGCTGCACAGCAGCACTGCGCGGGTGTTGATCTGGTGCATCAGGTCGAAACGCTTGAGTTCGATGTGTTGCACGCCGGTCAATTTGATCGCCCCGGCGTTGTTCACCAGCGCATCGATGCTGCCGAAATGTTCGTTGGCCTGCGCTAACGCCTGGCGCACTGCGTCGTCGTCACGCACATCCAGTTGCAACGCCAAGGCTTTGCCGCCCGCCGCTTCGACTTCCGCGGCGACGCTGTGGATGGTGCCGGGCAACTTGGCGTGGGGTTCGGCGCTTTTCGCCGCAATGACAACATTTGCTCCGTCCCTGGCGGCTCGCAACGCAATCTCACGGCCAATGCCACGGCTGGCGCCGGTGATGAACAGGGTTTTGCCTTGTAACGACATGCCGATGCTCCTGCTTATTATTATGTGAGCGGAGGGCTCGACAGATAATGTAGACCAAGCGCAGAAAGACAATCGACGAAGGGGCCGTGTAGGAGTTGCCGCAGGCTGCGATCTTTTGATTCTGTTTTTAGGATCAAGATCAAAAGATCGCAGCCTGCGGCAGCTCCTACAGGGAGAGGGGTTGTGTCAGGTCAGGCGCTCATGACTTCGCGGATGTCGCGGGCCAGTTCGCGTACGCGCTCTTCCTCGGTATCCCACGAGCACATGAAACGTGCCCCGCCCTTGCCAATGAAGGTGTAGAAGCGCCAGCCGCGCTCGGTCAGCGCGGCGATGGCCGGCTCGGACAGTTGCAGGAACACGCCGTTGGCCTGGACCGGGAACATCAGCTCGACACCCGGAATGTCGCTGACCAGTTCGGCCAGCAGTTGCGCGCAGTGGTTGGCGTGGCGGGCGTATTTGAGCCAGGCGTCGTTTTCGAGGATGCCCACCCACGGTGCCGACAGAAAGCGCATCTTCGAGGCCAGTTGTCCGGCCTGTTTGCAGCGGTAATCGAAGTCTTCGGCCAGTTTGTGGTTGAAGAACAGGATCGCTTCACCGACGGCCATGCCGTTTTTGGTGCCACCAAAACACAACACATCAACACCGGCCTTCCAGGTCAGATCCGCTGGCGAGCAGCCGAGGAACGCGCAGGCGTTGGAGAAACGCGCACCGTCCATGTGCAGGTTCAGGCCCAGCTCTTTGCAGGTGGCGCTGATGGCGCGGATTTCTTCCGGGGTGTAGACGCTACCGACTTCAGTGGCCTGGGTCAGGGTCACGACACGCGGTTTAGGGTAGTGAATGTCCTGACGCTTGAGCGCGACTTCGCGGATCGAGGCCGGGGTGATCTTGCCGTTTTCAGTGCCGGCGATCAGCAGTTTCGAGCCGTTGGAGAAGAATTCCGGGGCGCCACATTCGTCGGTTTCGACGTGGGCGGTTTCCGAGCAGATCACGCTGTGATAACTCTGGCACAGCGACGACAGGGCCAGCGAGTTGGCGGCGGTGCCGTTGAAGGCGAAGAAGACTTCGCAATCGGTGTCGAACAGCTTGCGGAAATGGTCGGCCGCGCGAGCGGTCCATTCATCGTCGCCGTAAGCACGTTGGTGGCCGTGGTTGGCCTGTTCCATGGCAGCCCAGGCTTCAGGGCAAATACCGGAATAGTTGTCGCTGGCGAATTGTTGGCTCTTGTCGGTCATGGCCGGCTTCCGTGATCGAAACGCTTGTGGCGCTTCGTTGGTCAATGATGGTGCGCACTTTACCGAAGATCTTCCGGGGAGCACACGAGATGTCGCTGTCAAAACTCTACAAGGACACGGGCCGATTATGCACCTGAGCAATCGCGACGGCGCGCTGGATCTGCTCAAGTGGCTGGCACTGTTGAGCATGTTGCTCGATCACCTGCGATATGTCGGGTTCTCCGTCGATTGGCTGTATGTGCCTGGGCGGTTGGCGTTTCCATGGTTTTGTCTGGCAATGGCGGCGAATCTTGATCGTGCGGGTGCGCGCAAGACCGAGTGGCGGTATCTGGGCTGGTTGCTGTTGTTCAGCCTGGTCAGCGAGATTCCGTATCGGTTGTACATTCCTGATCCCGACACGTTGAACGTCATGCCGACGCTGGCGCTGGGATTGCTGGTGGCGCGGGGCTGGCAGGATAGAGCGCTGGTTCCGCGACTGCTCGGCGTCGGCGCGTTGCTGCTTTCTGCGTTGTTCTCGGAGCGGCTGATGTTCGGTTTCTTTGGTGTTTTGCTGCCGCTGGCGACGTTGTGGGTGATTCGTCGCCCGTGGTATTTCGCGATGTTGCCGGGGCTGGTGTGCCTGGCGGCGAATCAGTGGCGGGTGTTGTTTGAATCTGCGCGGTTCGGCAATGAGTTGGCGATCTTCGGCCTTATCATTTGCCTGATTGCGCCATGGCTGGGAATGTTCCTGTTGCGACATGCCCGGTCACTTTATCCGCCACCCATGCGCCGCTGGGCGTACGCCCTCTATCCGGGCCATTTCCTCCTGCTGCTCGCCATCCGCGCGGCGTACGCATAACCTCTGTGGGAGCGAGCCTGCTCGCGAAGAGGGCGTATCAGTCGACATCCCAGTCGGCTGATCCACCGCATTCGCGAGCAGGCTCGCTCCCACAGGGGATCTGTGTCGATTTGAAGATTGTGTTCTCTCGGGCTTTTCCCGCCATGTCGTAAACGCACCTTTGCGTGGCGTCCGTAGGCATTTGAGCTGTCTGCGCCGGTCATACCATCGCATCAAAGGGCACGCAGGTGCCTGACCGAGACGAATGGCGCACCGCCGCCGCTGGGAGAGACGCGATGTTCAGCAAGCAAGACCAGATCCAGGGTTACGACGATGCACTGCTGGCGGCGATGGATGCCGAGGAGCAACGTCAGGAAGATCACATCGAGCTGATCGCGTCGGAGAACTACACCAGCAAACGCGTGATGCAAGCCCAGGGCAGCGGCCTCACCAACAAATACGCCGAAGGCTATCCGGGCAAGCGCTACTACGGCGGCTGCGAGCATGTGGATAAAGTCGAAGCGCTGGCCATCGAGCGCGCCAAGCAACTGTTCGGCGCCGATTACGCCAACGTCCAGCCGCACTCCGGTTCCTCGGCCAACAGCGCCGTGTACCTGGCGTTGATCCAGCCGGGCGACACCATTCTGGGCATGAGCCTGGCCCACGGTGGTCACTTGACCCACGGCGCCAAAGTGTCGTCCTCGGGCAAGCTCTATAACGCCGTGCAGTACGGGATCAACACCGATACCGGCCTGATCGATTACGACGAGGTCGAGCGTCTGGCCGTCGAGTGCCAGCCGAAAATGATCATCGCCGGCTTCTCGGCTTACTCCAAGACTCTGGATTTCCCGCGCTTCCGCCAGATCGCCGACAAGGTCGGTGCGCTGCTGTTCGTCGACATGGCTCACGTCGCCGGTCTGGTCGCGGCCGGTCTGTACCCGAATCCGCTGCCGTACGCCGACGTCGTCACCACCACCACGCACAAAACCCTGCGCGGCCCGCGTGGTGGCTTGATCCTGGCCAAGTCCAACGAAGAAATTGAAAAGAAACTCAACTCTGCGGTGTTCCCCGGCGCTCAGGGCGGCCCGCTGATGCACGTCATCGCCGGTAAAGCCGTGTGCTTCAAGGAAGCGCTGGAGCCTGGCTTCAAGGCGTATCAGCAACAAGTGATCGACAACGCCCAGGCGATGGCGAGCGTATTTATCAAACGTGGCTACGATGTAGTGTCCGGCGGTACTGACAACCATCTGTTCCTGGTCAGCCTGATCCGTCAGGGCCTGACCGGCAAAGACGCCGATGCCGCCCTTGGCCGTGCACACATCACCGTCAACAAGAACGCGGTGCCGAACGATCCGCAGTCGCCGTTCGTGACGTCCGGTCTGCGCATCGGCACCCCGGCCGTCACGACTCGCGGCTTCAAAGTGACGCAGTGCACTGAACTGGCCGGCTGGATCTGCGACATCCTCGATAACCTTGGCGATGCCGATGTTGAGGCGGATGTGGCGAAAAACGTCGCGGCCCTGTGCGCTGACTTCCCGGTTTATCGCTGAGCGTTCTGGAGTACATGACTATGCAACGCTATTCGGGCTTCGGCCTCTTCAAACACTCGCTCAGCCACCACGAAAACTGGCAGAAAATGTGGCGCACGCCGACCCCGAAAAAGGTCTACGACGTGGTCATCGTCGGCGGCGGCGGGCACGGTCTGGCAACTGCTTATTACCTGGCAAAAGAGCACGGCATCACCAACGTCGCCGTGGTCGAGAAAGGCTGGCTGGGCGGCGGTAACACCGCGCGCAACACCACCATCGTGCGTTCCAACTATCTGTGGGACGAGTCGGCGCATCTGTACGAACACGCGATGAAATTGTGGGAAGGCCTGTCGCAGGACTTGAACTACAACGTGATGTTCTCCCAGCGCGGCGTCTACAACCTGTGCCACACCTTGCAGGATATCCGCGATTCCGAACGCCGGGTCAGCGCCAACCGCCTCAACGGCGTCGATGGCGAGTTGCTCAACACTGAGCAAGTCGCCAATGAGATTCCGTACCTCGATTGCTCGAAAAACACTCGCTACCCAGTGCTCGGCGCAACCGTCCAGCGTCGCGGCGGCGTCGCCCGTCACGATGCCGTGGCGTGGGGCTTTGCCCGTGCCGCTGATGCTTTGGGCGTGGACTTGATCCAGCAGACCGAAGTCATCGGTTTCCGCAAAGAAAACGGCGTGTGCATCGGCGTTGAAACCAACAAGGGTTTCATCGGCGCCAAGCGCGTCGGCGTGGTGACGGCCGGTAACTCCGGGCACATGGCCAAGCTTGCCGGTTTCCGTCTGCCCATCGAATCCCACCCGCTGCAAGCATTGGTGTCCGAGCCGATCAAACCGATTATCGACAGCGTGATCATGTCCAACGCCGTGCACGGTTACATCAGCCAGTCCGACAAGGGCGACCTGGTGATCGGCGCCGGTATCGACGGCTACAACGGTTACGGCCAGCGTGGTTCGTACCCGGTGATCGAGCACACCATTCAGGCCATCGTCGAGATGTTCCCGGTGTTGTCCCGTGTACGCATGAACCGCCAGTGGGGCGGCATCGTCGACACCACGCCGGATGCTTGCCCGATCATTTCGAAAACCCCGGTGCCGAACATGTTCTTCAACTGCGGTTGGGGCACCGGTGGCTTCAAAGCAACACCTGGCTCGGGCAACGTGTTTGCCGCGAGCCTGGCCAAGGGTGAAATGCACCCGTTGGCCGCACCTTTCTCCATCGACCGTTTCCACAACGGTGCGTTGATCGATGAACACGGCGCTGCGGCTGTCGCCCACTAACAGGAGAAATCCCATGTTGCATATCTTCTGTCCTCACTGCGGCGAGCTGCGCTCCGAAGAGGAATTCCACGCATCCGGCCAGGCGCACATTCCGCGTCCGCTGGACCCAGCAAGCTGCACCGATGCGGAGTGGGGCGACTACATGTTCTTCCGCGATAACCCACGCGGTCTGCACCACGAACTGTGGGATCACGTCGCCGGTTGCCGCCAGTACTTCAACGTCACCCGCGACACCGTGACCTACGAGATTCTCGAAACCTACAAGATCGGCACCAAGCCGCAATTCACCGACAAGGCTGATGCTGCGAAAACAGCCACGACGGCGCTGGGAGAGAAGGTATGAGCCAGACCAATCGCCTGTCCAACGGTGGACGGATCGACCGCAACAAAGTGCTGAGCTTCACCTTCAACGGTCAGAGCTACAAAGGCTTCGAGGGTGACTCGCTGGCCTCGGCGCTGATCGCCAACGGCGTCGACATCATCGGCCGCAGCTTCAAGTATTCGCGTCCTCGCGGCATCTTCGCCGCCGGTGCCGAAGAGCCGAACGCGGTACTGCAGATCGGTGCTACCGAAGCCACGCAGATCCCCAACGTACGCGCCACGCAACAGGCGCTGTATCAGGGTCTGGTCGCGACCAGCACCAACGGCTGGCCGAGCGTCAACAACGACATGATGGGGATTCTCGGCAAGGTCGGCGGCAAGCTGATGCCGCCGGGCTTCTACTACAAAACTTTCATGTACCCGCAATCGTTCTGGATGACTTACGAGAAGTACATTCGTAAGGCTGCAGGTCTTGGCCGCTCGCCGACCGAGAATGATCCGGACACCTACGACTACATGAACCAGCACTGCGACGTGCTGGTTGTTGGCGGTGGCCCGGCCGGTCTCGCTGCAGCACTGGCCGCTGCGCGTAGCGGTGCTCGCGTGATCCTCGCCGATGAGCAGGAAGAGTTTGGCGGCAGCCTGCTTGATTCGCGCGAAAGCCTCGACGGCAAGCCTGCGTTGGAGTGGGTCGCCAGCGTCATCACCGAACTGAAAAACACCCCGGACGTGCTGATCCTGCCGCGCGCCACGGTCAACGGGTACCACGACCACAACTTCCTGACCATTCACGAACGCCTCACCGATCACCTCGGCGACCGTGCGCCAATCGGTCAGGTGCGTCAGCGCATCCACCGCGTTCGCGCCAAGCGTGTGGTGCTGGCCACTGGCGCTTGCGAGCGTCCGCTGGTCTACGGCAACAACGATGTGCCGGGCAACATGCTCGCCGGCGCTGTTTCGACTTACGTGCGCCGTTACGGCGTAGCGCCGGGCAAGAAACTTGTCCTCAGCACCAACAACGATCACGCCTACCGCGTGGCGCTCGATTGGCTCGACGCCAGCCTGCAAGTGGTGGCCATCGCCGATGCTCGCAGCAATCCGCGTGGCGCCTTGGTTGAAGAGGCTCGCGCCAAAGGCATCCGCATCCTCACCGGCAGCGCCGTGATCGAGACCCGAGGCAGCAAGCGCGTCACCGCTGCCCGCGTCGCCGCGATTGATGTCAAAGCGCATGCCGTGACCAGTCCGGGCGAATGGCTCGACTGCGACGTGGTCGCCAGCTCCGGCGGCTACAGCCCGGTGGTTCACCTGGCCTCGCACTTGGGCGGCAAGCCGACCTGGCGTGAAGACATCCTCGGTTTCGTACCGGGCGAAGCACCGCAGAAACGCGTGTGTGTCGGTGGCATCAACGGTGTCTACGGTCTCGGCGATTCGCTGGCTGACGGTTTTGAAGGTGGCGTGCGCGCCGCTGCCGAAGCCGGTTTCCAGACCGTTGAAGGCGTGCTGCCAAAAGCATTGAGTCGTCACGAAGAGCCGACGCTGGCGCTGTTCCAGGTGCCGCATGAGAAGGGCACCGCACGGGCGCCGAAGCAATTCGTCGACCTGCAAAACGATGTCACCGCCGCCGCCATCGAACTGGCGACTCGCGAAGGTTTCGAGTCGGTCGAGCACGTCAAACGCTATACCGCGCTGGGCTTCGGCACCGATCAGGGCAAGCTGGGCAACGTCAACGGTCTGGCCATCGCCGCCCGTTCGCTGAACGTGACCATCCCGCAGATGGGCACCACGATGTTCCGCCCGAACTACACGCCAGTGACTTTCGGCGCGATCGCCGGCCGCCACTGCGGGCACATCTTCGAGCCGGTGCGTTATACCGCACTGCATCAATGGCACCTGAAAAACGGCGCCGAGTTCGAAGACGTCGGCCAGTGGAAGCGTCCGTGGTACTTCCCGAAAAACGGCGAAGACCTGCATGCCGCTGTGAAGCGCGAATGCAAAGCCGTGCGCGACAGCGTCGGCCTGCTCGACGCCTCGACGCTGGGCAAGATCGACATTCAAGGCCCGGATGCCCGCGAGTTCCTTAACCGCGTATATACCAACGCCTGGACCAAACTCGATGTGGGCAAGGCCCGTTACGGTTTGATGTGCAAAGAAGACGGCATGGTCTTCGACGACGGCGTGACGGCTTGCCTGGCCGACAACCATTTCGTCATGACCACCACCACTGGCGGCGCCGCTCGCGTCCTGCAATGGCTGGAGCTGTACCACCAGACCGAATGGCCGGACATGAAGGTGTACTTCACCTCCGTGACCGACCACTGGGCAACCATGACCCTGTCCGGCCCGAACAGCCGCAAGCTGCTCAGCGCTGTCACCGATATCGATTTGAGCAACGAAGCGTTCCCGTTCATGACCTGGAAAGAAGGTCTGGTCGGCGGTGTGCCGGCGCGGGTGTTCCGCATTTCGTTCACCGGTGAGCTGTCGTATGAAGTCAACGTGCAGGCCGACTACGCGATGGGCGTGCTGGAGAAAATCGTCGAGGCGGGCAAGCAGTACAACCTGACCCCGTACGGCACTGAAACCATGCACGTCCTGCGGGCCGAGAAGGGTTTCATCATTGTCGGTCAGGACACTGACGGCTCGATGACCCCGGATGACTTGAACATGGGCTGGTGTGTCGGTCGCACCAAACCGTTCTCGTGGATCGGCCAGCGCGGCATGAACCGTGAAGACTGCGTGCGTGATCAGCGCAAGCAGTTGGTGGGCCTGAAGCCGATCGATCCGACCAAATGGCTGCCGGAAGGTGCGCAGTTGGTGTTCAACACTAAACAGACGATCCCGATGACCATGGTCGGCCACGTGACTTCCAGCTATGCGCACAACTCCCTGGGCTATTCGTTTGCGATGGGCGTGGTGAAGGGCGGTTTGAAGCGTCTTGGCGAGCGGGTGTTTGCACCGTTGGCGGACGGCAGCGTGATCGAGGCGGAAATCGTTTCTTCGGTGTTCTTCGATCCGAAGGGTGATCGCCAGAACATTTGATGGTCTCGAGAACTGTGGGCGGGCGGCTATTCGCGAGCAGGCTCGCTCCCACATTCGACCGCGTTCACCTGTGGGAGCGAGCCTGCTCGCGAAAGCGGCAGATCAGCCACCACAGGAACCAACAGAATTCAGCAAAGGTGCTTTATGACCACAGCCAACGTGTACCAACAACGCCCGACCACCGGTGCCCGTGCCGAGTCGTCGCTGCACCATGCCGACCTTGCCAGCCTGGTCGGCAAGGGCCGCAAGAACGCCGGCGTGATCGTGCGTGAGCGCAAACTCCTCGGCCATCTGACCATTCGTGGCGACGGTCATGATCCAGCGTTCGCCGCTGGCGTGCACAAAGCACTGGGCATCGAATTGCCCGGCGCCCTGAGCGTGATCGTCGAGGGCGAAACCAGCCTGCAATGGATGGGCCCGGATGAATGGCTGCTGATCGTGCCAAGCGGTGAGGAGTTCGCCGCTGAACAGAAACTGCGTGAAGCGCTGGGCGACCTGCATATCGCGATCGTCAACGTCAGCGGTGGTCAGCAACTGCTCGAACTGAGCGGGCCGAACGTGCGTCAGGTGCTGATGAAGTCCACCAGCTACGACGTGCATCCGAACAGCTTCCCGGTCGGTAAAGCGGTGGGCACGGTGTTCGCCAAGTCGCAACTGATGATTCGCCATACCGCTGAAGACACCTGGGAACTGCTGATCCGCCGCAGCTTCTCGGATTACTGGTGGTTGTGGTTGCAGGATGCTTCGGCTGAATACGGGTTGAGCGTTCAGGCATAAAAAGCCCCCCAGCCCTCTCCCCCAAGGGGGAGAGGGGAAAGGGAGCCGATCTCGGGTGTTTTTGCGATCTGCATTCACCCGCGAGATTTCAGGTCGATGTAACTCGGCAGACACTTAGGTCAGTCCCCTCTCCCTCCGGGAGAGGGCTAGGGTGAGGGGAAAACCTGACACCCCGCACAAAGAACAGGAGTCACCGCACCATGAGCCGCGCCCCAGACACATGGATTCTGACCGCCGACTGCCCAAGCGTCCTCGGCACTGTGGACGCGGTCACGCGTTTTCTGTTCGAGCAGGGTTGCTACGTCACCGAGCACCACTCGTTCGATGACCGGCTCTCCGGCCGCTTCTTCATTCGCGTGGAATTCCGCCAGCCCGACGGCTTCGACGAACAAGCCTTTCGCGCCGGCCTCGCAGAACGGGGTCAGGCGTTTGGCATGATCTTCGAGCTGACTGCGCCGAACTACCGGCCAAAGGTAGTGATCATGGTTTCCAAGGCTGATCACTGCCTCAACGACTTGCTCTACCGCCAGCGCATCGGCCAGTTGTCGATGGATGTCGCGGCGGTGGTGTCTAATCATCCGGATCTCAAGCCGTTGGCCGACTGGCACCAGATTCCCTACTACCATTTCCCTCTCGATCCCAACGACAAACCGTCGCAAGAGCGCCAGGTCTGGCAGGTGATCGAAGAGTCTGGCGCCGAGTTGGTCATCCTCGCCCGCTATATGCAGGTGCTGTCGCCAGAGCTGTGTCGCAAGCTCGATGGCAAGGCGATCAACATTCATCACTCGCTGCTGCCGGGTTTCAAGGGCGCCAAACCGTATCACCAGGCTTACAACAAAGGCGTGAAACTGGTCGGCGCGACGGCGCACTACATCAACAACGATCTCGATGAAGGGCCGATCATTGCCCAGGGTGTCGAGGCGGTGGATCACAGCCATTACCCGGAAGATTTGATTGCCAAGGGGCGCGACATCGAAGGCCTGACCTTGGCTCGCGCCGTTGGCTATCACATTGAGCGCAGGGTGTTTCTTAACGCCAATCGTACGGTCGTTCTTTAGATCGCTTTCGCGAGCAGGCTCGCTCCCACAGGGATTTGTGTTGAAACAAAGGTCTCTGTCACACCAAAGATCCACTGTGGGAGCGAGCCTGCTCGCGAAGGGGCCATTACTGACAACGCAAAACCAACAAGCAATAACCCGAGCACTTAACGCGCTGCCTGCCTGGGCAACGCGGTTCCATAAAAACAACAGCGAGGTGAAAGCATGTCTGGCAATCGTGGTGTGGTGTATCTCGGCGCTGGCAAGGTCGAAGTACAGAAAATCGACTATCCGAAAATGCAGGACCCGCGCGGTCGCAAGATCGAGCACGGGGTCATTCTCAAAGTGGTTTCCACCAACATCTGCGGCTCCGACCAACACATGGTGCGCGGCCGTACCACGGCGCAGACCGGTCTGGTGCTGGGCCACGAGATCACCGGCGAGGTGATCGAAAAAGGCTCCGACGTCGAAAACCTGAAAATCGGTGATCTGGTTTCCGTACCGTTCAACGTGGCTTGCGGGCGCTGCCGTTCCTGCAAAGAGCAACACACCGGCGTCTGCCTGACCGTCAACCCGGCCCGTGCCGGCGGTGCTTACGGTTACGTCGACATGGGTGACTGGACCGGTGGCCAGGCTGAATACGTGCTGGTCCCCTACGCTGACTTCAACCTGCTGAAACTGCCGGATCGCGACAAGGCCATGGAGAAAATCCGCGACCTGACTTGCCTCTCTGACATCCTGCCGACCGGTTATCACGGTGCAGTCACCGCAGGCGTAGGCCCGGGCAGCACGGTTTACATCGCAGGTGCCGGCCCGGTCGGTCTGGCCGCCGCCGCATCGGCACGCCTTCTCGGCGCAGCAGTAGTGATCGTTGGCGACGTCAACACCATCCGCCTGGCCCACGCCAAAGCGCAGGGCTTTGAGATCGTCGACCTGTCGAAAGACACCCCGCTGCACGAACAGATCGCCGCGCTGTTGGGCGAGCCGGAAGTGGATTGCGCGGTGGACTGCGTTGGCTTCGAAGCCCGTGGACACGGTCACGACGGCGTCAAATCCGAAGCCCCGGCCACTGTACTCAACTCGTTGATGGGCGTGGTGCGCGTGGCCGGCAAGATCGGTATTCCGGGCCTTTACGTGACTGAAGATCCGGGCGCCGTCGACGCCGCTGCGAAAATGGGCAGCCTGAGCATTCGTTTCGGCCTGGGCTGGGCCAAATCCCACAGCTTCCACACTGGGCAAACGCCAGTGATGAAGTACAACCGCCAACTGATGCAGGCGATCATGTGGGATCGCATCAACATTGCCGAAGTGGTGGGCGTGCAGGTGATCAGCCTCGATCAGGCGCCGGAAGGGTATGGCGAGTTCGATGCCGGTGTACCGAAGAAGTTTGTGATTGATCCGCACAAGTTGTTCAGTGCCGCGTAAGCGAGCGAGAAAAAAACGGCGACCATTGGTCGCCGTTTTTTTATCCATCACAGCGCCACGCAACCTTCGCTCACGGTATTTCACAGTTTCTCCACACAGGCTCTGCGACAGTGACGCTTGCGGTTCCGGAACATGGCGGCGCATACCCGGTCAAACCGGCAGTTTGATCGTTGAATGAACGGTCTTTACGTCACAAGAGGATGTCTGAAATGAAGATTGCACGCGGTTTTGCCTTGGCCTCATTGATGGCGCTGACCGCAGGCCCCGCGCTTGCCGGTTTCAGCCTCAACGATGTAGCGGGGGCGGTTTCGGGCATGCAGGGCGGTGACAAAGCTGCCGCCGCGGCGCCGACCTCGGAAACCGCCGGTCTGTTGAGCGCGCTTAGCGCTTTGGACGTCACGCCGCAGCAAGCCGTTGGTGGCACCAGTGCGATGCTGGGCCTGGCGAAAAACCAGCTGAGCAGCACTGACTACTCGCAGCTGGCCAAGGAAGTGCCGGGCATCGACAAGCTCTCGGGTGGCAGCGGCAATCTGGCGGCATTGAGCGGTTTGCTCGGTTCGTCGGGCAAATCCGCCGGTCTGGAAAACGCGCTGGGCAACGTCAAGGACACCAATGACCTGAACAACGCGTTCAGCGCGCTGGGCATGGACAGCGGCATGATCGGCCAATTTGCCCCGGTGATCCTGCAATACCTCGGTCAGCAGGGCGTCGGCGGTTCGCTGTTGAGCAGCCTTGGCAGCATCTGGGGCACCGGCACCGGTAGCTGAATCAGCTCCGCTCGCCGCGTAACTCGGTGATGCGTTGATCCTTGAGCGTCCAGAGTTGGTTGACCCAGTTCTGGACCTTCTCGCGAAACACCGGATCGTTGGCGTAATCGCCCTGCCACAGCGCGGGGTCGAGTTCGCGGGTCTGGATGTCGACGATCACTCGCGGCACGCCGCCGCTGATCAAGTCCCAGAATCCCGGAATCTTCTGCTGTGGATAAACCACGGTGACGTCGAGAATCGCGTCCAGCTGTTCACCCATCGCCGCCAGCACGAACGCCACGCCGCCGGCCTTGGGCTTGAGCAATTGGTTGAACGGTGATTGCTGCTGGCTGCTTTTGGCAGCCGTGTAGCGCGTGCCTTCCAGATAATTTACCACCGTCACCGGCTGGCGCTTGAACAGCTCACAGGCGGCTTTGGTTATTTCCAGATCCTTGCCCGCCAGTTCCGGGTTTTTCGCCAGAAACGCCTTGGTGTAGCGCTTCATGAACGGGTAGTCCAGTGCCCACCAGGCCAAACCCAGGAACGGCACCCAGATCAACTCCTTTTTAAGGAAGAACTTGAAGAACGGCGTGCGTCGGTTGAGGGTCTGGATCAGTGCCGGAATGTCGACCCACGACTGATGGTTGCTGACCACCAGATACGAGGTGTCCCGGCGCAGGTTTTCGCCACCGCGAATGTCCCACTGAGTCGGGATGCACAGGCGGAAAATCAGCTTGTCGATTTCCGCCCAGGTCTCGGCGATCCACATCACCGCCGCCGACGCATGATCGCGCCAGCGGCCGGGCGCAATCAGTTTGAGCAAGGCAAACACCAGCAACGGCCCGATCAGGATCAGGGTGTTGAGCAACAGCAGCAGGGTGACGAAACAGCCGGTGAGCAGGCGGCGCATAAGGAACTCTTTGAAGACGGATGTGCTCGCCATGATAAGCAGCTTCGGGCGACAGGCCAAATCTGCGCTGACGAATGTTTCACCTTTGCACCACTAAGATCAAAAGGATCGCAGCCTTCGGCAGCTCCTACCCTGATCACTGTAGGAGCTGCCGAAGGCTGCGATCTTTTGATCTGTCGTTTGCCGAACGAATTCAAAGACAACGGTCTAAAATCCCGTTGCCTAACTCCTCAAGGAAGCCCCTTACGTGAAATCCCTCCTTGCACTGTTTGCCCTTGTCGCTCTGCCGGTCATGGCCGCTGAGCCGACCCTCTACGGGCGCTATGAATACATCGCGTTGCCGGAAATCGGTGGTGAAGTGCTCAAGGCCAAGATGGACACCGGCGCGCTGACTGCCTCGCTGTCGGCCAAGGACATCGAGACTTTCACCCGCGATGGCGACGACTGGGTACGTTTCCGCCTCGCCACCAAAGATGCCAGCAACAAGGTTTATGAACACAAGGTCGCGCGCATCAGCAAGATCAAAAGTCGTTCCGACGAGGACGACGATGAGCGCGAAACCACTGAAGCGGCCAAACGCCCGGTGGTCGATCTGGAGCTGTGCCTGGGTAACGTCAAACGCACCGTGGAGGTCAACCTAACGGATCGCAGCCACTTCAACTATCCGCTGTTGATCGGGGCCAAAGCCTTGCGTGAGTTTGACGCGGCAGTAAACCCGGCGCGTCGTTACACGGCTGACAAGCCTGACTGCTAAGTGGTCTCATTGACGTAACGTCAGGCTTGGGGCAACGTTCGCGCACTCAACCACGGGCTCGGATGCCATGCCTCATATCCTGATTGTCGAAGACGAAGCGGCGATTGCCGACACGCTGATTTTTGCCTTGCAGGGCGAGGGGTTCACCACCACGTGGGTGAGCCTTGGCGAGGCGGCGCTTGAGCATCAACGGCAGACACCGGCTGATCTGATCATCCTCGACATCGGCCTGCCAGACATCAGCGGTTTCGAAACCTGCAAACAGCTGCGGCGTTTCAGTGAAGTGCCGGTGCTGTTCCTCAGTGCTCGCGATGCCGAGATTGATCGTGTGGTGGGGCTGGAAATCGGCGCTGACGACTACGTGGTCAAGCCGTTCAGCCCACGGGAAGTCGCGGCGCGGGTGAGGGCAATCCTCAAGCGTATGGCGCCGCGTCCCGTCATTGAGGCCTCTTCGACACTGTTTCGCATTGATCCCGAGCGCGTCCAGATCAGCTATCGCGGTCAGACATTGAGCCTCACGCGCCATGAATTCCGCCTGCTGCAATGCCTGCTCGAACAACCGGAGCGGGTGTTCAGTCGCGAACAATTACTCGATGCGCTGGGCGTGGCCGCCGATGCCGGGTACGAGCGCAGCATCGACAGCCACATCAAAAGCGTACGCGCCAAACTGCGCCTGGTCCGCGCTGAAGCCGAGCCAATCCAGACTCATCGTGGCCTCGGTTACAGCTACAGCCCGGGGCATAGCTGATGTCGTTGGGCCTGCGAATTTTTCTGGTGTATGTGCTGTTTGTCGGCCTGACCGGTTATTTCGTGCTCAACACCGTGATGGAAGAAATTCGCCCTGGCGTGCGTCAGTCCACCGAAGAAACGTTGGTCGATACCGCCAACCTGATGGCGGAGATCCTGCGAGACGACTTCAAGGCCGGCACCCTCAGTGAGAATCGCTGGCCGCAATTGCTCCGTGCTTACGGCGAACGCCAGCCGCAAGCGACGATCTGGGGCTTGCCGAAGAATCAGGTCAACCACCGCATCTATGTCACCGACGCCAATGGCATTGTCGTGCTGGACTCCAATGGCGTGGCGGTAGGGCAGGACTATTCGCGCTGGAACGACGTCTACCTGACCCTGCGTGGCGAATACGGTGCCCGTTCCAGCCGCAGCGATGCGGATGACCCGAGTTCTTCGGTGATGCACGTCGGTGCGCCCATTCGTGACAACGGCCGCATTATCGGTGTGGTCACGGTGGCCAAGCCCAACAGCTCTTTGCAGCCGTATGTCGATCGCACCGAGCGGCGCCTGTTGCTTTACGGCGCCGGGTTGATCGGCCTCGGTCTGCTGTTCGGCGCATTGCTATCGTGGTGGCTGAGTCGCGCGCTGCATCGCTTGACCGGTTACGCTCAGGCCGTCAGCGAAGGGCGGCGGGTGGAAGTGCCGCACTATCGCGGTGGTGAGTTGGAGCAGCTTGCGACAGCGGTGGAGCAGATGCGCACGCAACTGGAGGGCAAGGCCTACGTCGAGCGTTACGTGCACACACTTACCCATGAACTGAAAAGTCCACTGGCGGCGATTCGTGGCGCGGCGGAGTTGTTGCAAGGCGAGATGGCACCGGCGCAGCGCCTGCGGTTTGTCGGCAACATCGACAGCGAAAGTGCACGGATGCAGCAGTTGATCGAGCGCTTGCTGAATCTGGCGCAAGTGGAGCAGCGCCAGGGTCTGGAGGAACGCGTAGCCGTGCCGCTGGCAGTGTTGGTCGATGAGTTGTTGCACGCCCAGGCTGCGCGAATTGAAGGCAAACAGTTGCGCGTTGAACAAGCTGTCGCGGCGGATCTGTTGCTGATCGGCGAGCCATTTCTGCTGCGTCAGGCGTTGGGCAATCTGCTGGAGAATGCGCTGGATTTCACCCCGCGTCAGGGCTTGCTGCGCGTTAGTGCCGAACGGTTGGGGGAGCAGATTGAAGTCCGCTTGTTCAATGAAACCTCACCGATTCCCGACTATGCGTTGCCGCGTTTGACCGAACGCTTCTACTCGCTGCCGCGCCCGGACAGTGGGCGCAAGAGCACCGGGCTTGGGCTCAATTTCGTTGAAGAAGTGGTCAAGTTGCATGGCGGCTCGATGAGCATTCGCAATGTCGAGAGTGGGGTTGAAGTGACATTGCGCATGCCTTGATACCGCCAAAAGATCGCAGCCTTCGGCAGCTCCTACATAGGGTCACGTACACCTGTAGGAGCTGCCGAAGGCTGCGATCTTTTGATCTTTCCACACAATCTCCATATTCCCCCCACATTCCTTCCATACAGCCCCGCCAGACTCTGCCCATCAAAACAGGGAGAGTCCCATGAACAAGAATCTAACCATAAAGCTGGGGGCCATTGGCCTGCTGATCCTGCTGTTGCTGGTGCCGCTGCTGATGATCGACGGCGTTATCGATGATCGCCAGCAACTGCGTGACGGCGTGCTTGAAGACATCGCTCGCAGCTCCAGTTACAGCCAGCAGTTGAGCGGGCCGGTGATGGTGGTGCCGTATCGCAAAGTGGTGCACAACTGGAAGATCAACGACAAAACCAATCAGCGTTATGACGAGCCTGGCGAAGAGCGCGGGCGTTTGTACTTCCTGCCGGAACGCTTCGAACTCGATGGTCAGGTGCAGACCGAACTGCGCGCCCGGGGCATTTACGAGGCGCGGCTGTTCCACGCTGATAACCGCATCAACGGGCATTTCTCCCTGCCGGCGCAATTGGGCATCAAGGAAGACTTCGTCGACTATCAGTTCGATGCACCGTTTCTCGCGGTCGGCATCAGTGACATTCGCGGCATCGAAAACGCTTTGAAACTGGAACTCGACGGTCAGCGCCTGGACTTCGTTCCCGGTACGCAAGTCGGCTGGCTCGGCGAAGGCGTACGGGTGACGCTGCCACTGCTCGACGCCAGCAAAGCCACGGAACTGGCGTTCGGCTTCGACCTGCGTCTGCAAGGCACCGGTTCGCTGCAAGTGCTGCCGGTGGGCAAGAGCAGCAGCGTGAGCCTCACCGCCAACTGGCCGCATCCGAGTTTTGTCGGCAACTTCCTGCCGGCCAAACGCGAAATCAATGACGCCGGGTTCAGCGCTGACTGGCAGACCACCTTCTTCTCCACCAACTTGCAGGACGCCATGAGCCGCTGTGCGAGCAGCAATGATTGCGAGGCCTTCAATGGCCGCAGCTTCGGCGTAAGTTTCATCGATCCGGTGGATCAGTATCTGAAGAGCGACCGTGCGATCAAATATGCGTTGCTGTTTATCGTGCTGACGTTCGCCGGTTTCTTCCTGTTCGAAGTGCTCAAGAGCCTGGCGGTGCACCCGGTGCAGTACGCGTTGGTGGGTGTGGCGCTGGCGTTCTTTTATCTGTTGTTGCTGTCGCTGTCGGAGCACATCGGTTTTGGCCCGGCGTATCTGCTATCGGCCAGCGGTTGTGTGGTGTTGATCGGGTTCTATGTCTGTCATGTGCTGCACAGCGTGCGGCATGGCTTGAGTTTTTCGGCGGGTTTGGCGGCGTTGTATGGCTTGCTCTATGGCTTGCTGAGCGCCGAGGACTATGCGCTGTTGATGGGCTCGCTGCTGCTGTTTGGCTTGCTGGGTGTATTCATGGTGCTGACGCGCAAACTGGATTGGTACGGGATCGGGCAGAAACCGGCCAAACCGCTGGAGTTTGATATTGGAGCGGTGCAATGAGTGGATTGCGAGAGGATCAGCGTGAGGCTGAGGTGTTGGTGACGCTGATTGTTGCGTCACTACCGCCGGAACCGAGGTGGTGCCATCGCTGGCCAGCCAGCTCCCACAAGATTTGTGCTGGATCAGTTCTCTCTGCCACATCCAGCTCCCATAGGTTCTGTGATGAAACAGATATCTCTGTTACACCCAAATCCACTGTGGGAGCTGGCTTGCCAGCGATAAGGCCGGACCAGGCACCTCAGATTCAGGTCTTGGGCATGGTCGCGATCATGGACGGTCGCTGACTGACTTCAAAGAACCAGCTGGCCAGTTGCGGGTTGGCCTCGCGCCAGCCCAGGTCCGGGAAACGCAGGTCGAGATAACCCAGGGCACAGGCCACGCTGATCGCGGCAATGTCGAAGTGGCTGGTCAGCTCGGCGATGGCGTCGTTCTCCAGCAGATTCAGGGCGCGGCGGATTTTCTCGCGTTGCGCTTCGAGCCATTCATCCCAGTGTTTTTCTGGCGCGCGCAGCACCAGTTCATAACGCACCATGACCGAAGCATCCATGATCCCGTCGGCCATCGAGGCCAGGGTCAGGCGCCGCCAGCGGGCCGAGCCTTCGCGGGGGATCAGCGGGTTGCCGACATGCTGGTGATCGAGGTATTCGAGGATGACGCGGCTGTCATGGATGACGGTGCCGTCGGCCAGGCGCAGGGCCGGAATCTTGCCCAGCGGGTTGTCGGCGTTGAGCGCCGGGTCCGGGCTGACCGGGCTGAGGACGCAGTCTTGCAGCGCAACGCGATCCTGCTGACCGGTCTCATGCAGCAACACCATCACTTTGCGTACGAACGGGGAAAGCGTGTTGTGGAACAGGGTCATGCTGGGGGCGGACATTGGCAAACCTCGATCAAAATGGTGAAGGGGCAGCATAGCGCGTAGCGCCGCCTCCTCAATCCCTGCGCAAAACCAATGTGGGAGCGAGCCTGCTCGCGAAGCCGTCGGTACAGTCAACGTTGATGTTGAATGTCAGAGCGCTTTCGCGAGCAGGCTCGCTCCCACACGTTTTCTAGCTTCGCTGCAGCAATCCTTTTATGGCCAGAACCGCCGGCACGCCGAGCCCGACCCAGCTCAACGCATCCCAGATACCATCCCCCAACAATGCCGCGAACAACCCCGCGGCACTGAGCAACGCAATCACCAGCGGTGTGCTGAACACCTTCCAGAAATTCGACTGACGCGGCTTCATGCAGACGCCTCCGCCGTTTCCAGCACAGGCTTGGCCGCCCTGCGCCGAACCACCCACAGGTACACGCCACTGCCGAGCACGATGATCGTCAGCACATCGAGCGTCGCCCAGAGGATTTTCATCGGCATGCCGCCGTAGTCGCCAAAGTGCAGCGGCTGCGACATGCCCATGGCGTCCATGTACCACGGGCGTTCGGCGATGGCGGTGACTTTCAGGGTGGTAGCGTCGATCAGCACCGGCGTCAGCAGGTGCGACGTCAAATGCGTACCGCCCTTCATGAACACCGAGTAATGATGCTCGCTGGAAAAGCGCGTGCCGGGGAAGGCAATGAAATCCGGCTTCATGCCGGGGGCGACTTCGCCGGCAATGTCGAGCAAGCGGGTGGCCGGTGCCAGGTGCGTCAGCGGCGGTGCATCGCGATAAGGTGCGATCAGCGTGGTCAGCGCATCGTTGCGCCAGGCGGCGATGAGCAGATCGGCGCATGCGCTGATCACACCGGTCACGCCGACCACCAGTGCCCAGGTCAGTGTGACGACGCCGATCAGGTTATGCAGGTCGAGCCAGCGCAGGCGCGTGGATTTGTCCTGGCGTACGGTGCCGAACTTCAACCGGCGCATGAACGGCAGGTACAACACCGTCCCCGAAACAATCGCGACGACAAACAGCAAACCCATGAACGCCAGCAGCAGTTTGCCCGGCAGCCCAGCGAACATGTCGACGTGCAGGCGCAGGATGAACAGCATCAAACCGCCGTTGGCCGAAGGGGTTTCCAGCGCTTCGCCGGTGCGCGCGTCAAGCATGAAGGTGTGTGAGGAGTTCGGTTCGGTGCCGGCAGTCTTCGCCATGATCGTCAGCACCGCGTTCGGCTCATCGTCGTCGAAGCCGAAGTACTGCACGACTTCGTCAGGGCGATGTTGTTCGGCAGCCTGCACCAGTTGCGCCAGATTCAGGCGCGGTGTGTCGGCCGGCATCTCGCGCACGTGCGGCGCATCGCCGAGCGCGTGTTCGATCTCGTGATGGAAAATCAACGGCAACCCGGTCAGGGCCAGCATCAGCAAAAACACGGTGCAGATCAGGCTGGTCCAGGTGTGGATGAACGACCAGCGGCGAATTGTTTTACTTTTCATTTCATGACCTTCAAAAACACCAAAGCCGTCCGCGAGGGACGGCCAGGTTACAGGGCCTGTTTCAGCTCAGTCGCTTACCACTTGTAAGTGGCGCTGGCGACGACGCTGCGCGTGTCGCCGTAGTAGCAGTAGAAGCTGTCGCAGGTGGAAATGTATTCCTTGTCGAACAGGTTGGTCGCGTTGAGTGCCAGCGACGCACCTTTGAGGCTGTTGTCCAGACGTCCGAGGTCGTAATGCACGCTCGCGTCGAACACGGTGTAAGCGTCCGCCTTGCCCAGCCAGGTGTTGGCTTTGTCGCCGTAGGTGTTGCCGGTATAACGCACGCCGGCACCCACACCGAAACCATCAAGCACGCCGGTGTGCCAGGTGTAGTCGGTCCACAGCGAGGCCTGTTGATTCGGCATCAGTTGCAGGCGATTGCCTTTGTCGGCGCCATTCTGCACTTCAGACTTGGCCAAGGTGTAGGCGGCGATGACTTTCAGGTTTTCGGTGACGTCGGAGACCGCTTCCAGCTCCAGGCCTTTGACTTTCACTTCGCCGGTCTGGCTGGTGATCGACACGCCGTCGACGAACGTGTTGACCGAGACGTTCTTTTGGGTGAGGTCATACACAGCGGCGCTCAGCAGGGTCTTGCTGCCCGGCGGCTGATACTTGATGCCCAGTTCCCATTGCTTGCCTTCGGTGGGCTTGAGCGAACCGGTGGACGTGGCGTCGGCGCCAGTGGTCGGCTGGAAGGATTCGGCATACGACAGGTACGGCACGAAGCCCGAATCGAATACATAGCTGAGCGCCGCGTTGCCGCTGAACGCCTTGTCGCGCTGGGTGTTGGTGGCATCGCCCTTGTTGATGAACTGAGTGCTGGTGTGCACCCAGTCTTCACGCCCGCCCAAGGTTAGGCGCCACTGGTCGAGGGCCATTTGGTCCTGCACGTACAGGCCGGTCTGATAGGTCTTCTGGTTGTAGTCGTAGAACGCAGTGGAGCGCGCCGGACGCACGATTGGCTGGCCGTAGATCGGGTTGATTACGTTGGTACCCGGAGTGGTATCCGAAAAGCCGAAAATCGAGGTGTAGTTGGTGTTGCTGCGCTGATGATCCAGGCCCAGCAGCAGGGTGTGGCGGATGTCACCGGTAGCGAAGTCAGCCTGGAAGTTGTTGTCCACCGCGAACTGGCTGATGTCTTCATCGACGCTCGTGGACGAGCGACCGACGTTGCCCTGGTCATCGACTTCAGTGAATGGATACGAGCCAACCGTCAGTGCCTGGAACGACAGATCCGACTTGGTGTAACGCAGGTTCTGCTTGAACTGCCAGGTGTCGTTCAAGCGATGCTCGAAGGCATAACCCAATGCGTAGTAAGTGCGGTCGTAGTATTCCCAGTCCGGATCACCGAGATTCTTGTGATGGGAAATATCACCGAATGGCGATTTGATCTTGGTGCCCTGAATCGGCAGGAACTGGCTGGTAATGCCGGTATCGTCGCGGGTGAACTGGCTCAGCAGGGTGAACTTGGTATCTTCGTCGATGTTCCAGGTCAGGCTCGGCGCAATGTTGTAGCGCTTGTTGTCGACGTGGTCGACCTGCGTACCGCTGTCACGCACCACGCCGCTGATGCCATAGAGAAACTGACCGGCCTCATCGATCTTGCCGGTGCTGGCGAAGTTGATCTGGCGATGGTTGTCGCTGCCGTACTGCAACTGGATTTCGCTGCTGGTGATGTCGCTTGGGCGACGGCTGACCATGTCCAGCAAGCCGCCCGGCGGGGTCTGGCCGTAGACGGACGACGCCGGGCCGCGCAGCAGGGCGAGGCGGTCGAGGTTCCAGGTTTCCTGTTTCGGGTTGGCGTACACACCTTTTGGCAGCGGCAGACCGTCGAGGAACTGGGTCGGTTCGAAGCCGCGTACGCGCAGCCAGTCGGCCCGAGTGTCGCTGCCGTAGCTGCTGGCGGTGATGCCCGGCATGTAGCGCACGGCGTCATCGAGACTGTGCACGCCTCGGTCTTCCATTTGCTGACGGGTCGCTACCGAGATCGAACGTGGGGCTTCGACCAGTGCTGTGTCGGTTTTGCTGCCGGCGGCGGTGCGCGTGGCGGTGTAGCCCTCGACCGGGCTCCAGGCTGTTTCCAGATTCTCTACACCGATGACCGATGTTTCCGGCAGCGCCATCACGCCTTCCGGCACAGCCACCAAGGTGTAAGTGCCGGTGCTGCTTTGTTCCAGTTGCAGGCCGGTGCCACGCAGTGCTGCGCGCAAAGCGCCGGCGGCGTCGTATTGGCCGCTCACGGGCGCCGAAGTCTTGCCCGCCGCCAGCGCCGGGTTCAGCGACAGCGCGAGGCCGCCCTGGCTGGCGATCTGGTTCAGGGTGGTCGACAGCGGCGCGGCCGGCAGGTTGTAGGCGCGAACGCTGGACGCTTGTTCAGCAGCGATCAGTTGGCTGCTGACCAGCGGAGTGCTGAGGGCAATGGCGACCGCCAGCAAACTGGGGCGCAACAAGGTGTCTAGCGAACGGGACATACGGCGGCTCCTGAATGAAAATATTTCTCAATTGCCTGTGTGCCGGATGAAAATCAAAAAGTGATAGGGCTGGATGGAAATAATTTCGATTAACTGGAAATCGACGTTGTGGCAGATGATGCCTTCGCGAGCAGGCTCGCTCCCACAGGGGGGACTCATTTCCAATGTGGGAGCGAGCCTGCTCGCGAAAGCGATGGTTCAGTCACCACCTCAATCAGGCTTTGGCTCAGCCTTCGCCACGGTGACCCAATACGGTGTGCGCTGCTCGATCTGCACCGGCAGGGTCGGTAACAGCGCGCTCAAGGCTTTATCGGTGTCATGCAACGGGAAGCTGCCGGTAATGCGCAAATCGGCCACTTCCGGTGCCACGCCCAAATGCCCGTGGCGATAGCGACCCAGTTCATGGACCAGATCGCTCAGTCGTGCGTTGTCGACCACCAGCATCCCGCGTGTCCAGGCATCGGCGCCGGGAGTGAGGGCGACAACCGAGCCAAGCCCGTCACTGCGCAGCAGCACTTGCTGGCCCTCGCGAAGGATCTGTTCTTCAGGGTTCGATTGCGTATGCGCCGCCACCGCCGATTGCAGCACGCTCAGGCGCGTGCCTTGTTCCTCGCGCTTAACCAGGAACCGTGTGCCGAGCGCGCGCATGCTGCCTTCGCGAGTCTCGACAATAAAGGGGCGCGTGTCGCCGTGAGCGGTTTCGATGAGGATTTCGCCTTCCTGTAAAACAATCAGGCGCTGCTTCGCATCGAAGCGCACGTCCACGGCGCTGTGGGTATTGAGGTTGAGCAACGTGCCGTCGGCCAACCGCACAGTGCGCTGTTCGCCGGTGGCGGTACGCTGGTCGGCGAGCCAGTAATCGAGCGGCACATAGCGTTCACCGGCAAACAAGGCCAGACCAACCACCGCGACAACGCTGGCCAGACCACTCCCCAATTTGCGTACGCGGCGGCGAATGCTTTCGCGCGATTGCAGCAGCGCACTGCGGGCCGGCCCTTTGGCGACGCTGAATCGCTGATCGAGCATGCCCAACTGGCGCCAGGCGCGGGCGTGTTCTTCATGGGCCGCATGCCACTTGACGAATTCTTCGCGCTCCAACGGACTGCTGGAATCGAGCGTCAGTTGCCAGGCTATCGCCGCGTCCAGCACATGCGCCGGTACCGGTCTGGAACTGGCCGGACTCATGTTGGCTCACCGTACAGCGCGATGTAGCACTGACGAATGCCCTGAGCGAGATACTGGCGCACGCGCGGCACTGACACACCGAGCTTCTGGGCGATCTCGGCATGGCCGAGGCCATCGAGGCGGTTATAAAGGAACGCAGTGCGGGCCTTGGTCGACAGTTTACCGAGCAGGCGGTCGATGGCCTTGAGGTCTTCGAGGATCAGTTGCTGTTCTTCCACCGACGGTTGTTCACCTTCGGGAATCAGCATCAGTTCGGTGAGGTAAGCCTGTTCGAGGGCAGCGCGGCGGAAGTAATCGAACAGCAGCCCTTTGGCGATCGCCACCAGGAAGGCCCGGGGCTCGCGCGGTGTCAGCAGTTCATCGCGGCCGAGCAGGCGTACGAAAGTGTCCTGGCTCAAGTCTTCGGCACGCTGCGGACACGCCACATTGCGCCGCAGCCACGCCAGCAGCCAACCGCGATGGTCGCGATACATCGCACCGACGAGCTCACTGTGAGGGCTTGGGACTGACGACACCGGACATCACCGATTGGGAAATATTAACTAACGCGAATTGTTCGCGATTGTGGCAGAGGTGGGAATGGTTAGCAATTGGCCACTGGTCGGGTGCTGCCCTGTGTAGGAGCTGCCGAAGGCTGCGATCTTTTGATTTTGCTGTTTATAAGATCAAAAGATCGCAGCCTTCGGCAGCTCCTACAGGGAGTGTGTTGTTTAAAGTCAGAAAGAGGGCGCCTGCTGCCGTCGCTTCCACTGGCTCAAGCGCTGCTGCAAATTCAACGGACTATGAATCTGCTGCCCCCGCGCCCGACTGAACAGTATCAACGCCAACTCTGCCGTTGCCAGTGCATCGGCACTCGCATTGTGCCGCTCGAACACTTCAAGCTTGAACCACTCGATCCACTCATCCAGCCCGGCCTCGCGAATGTTCGCCTGTGGGCAGACCAACGGCGCAATGTCGGCGACATCCAGAAACACATGCTGCAATTTGTACCCCAGATGTTCCTTCAGCGCCCGTCCGAGCATGTGCTGATCGAACGGGGCATGAAACGCCAACACCGGGCTGTCACCGACAAACTCCATGAACTCCACCAGCGTCTCGGCCGGGTCGCTGCCGGCAGCGATCGCGTTCGGCCCCAGGCCATGAATCAACACACTGGCGCCGAGCTTTACCTCCGAGCACTGCAGCGTGCGTTCGAACTGCTGGCTTAAGTCGATCGCGCCGTCTTCGATCACCACGGCGCCAATCGACAACAACCGATCCTTGTTCAGGTTCAGCCCGGTGGTTTCGAGATCGAGCACGACCCAGCGCTGTTCGCGCAGGCTGCAATCGCCCAGTTGATTGATCGACGGCAGGCTTGCCAGACGCTGTTGCAGATCAGCCGGCACCACCGGGCTGGCCGGACGCAGCCACGAAAACAGACTCATAGCTGATACCGCAACGTCAGGCTGCTTTGCAGGCGTTGGGCCTGACGCAGCGATTCACGCAGGATGCGCCGGTCCAGATGATTGAGGCTGTCGGGATCGACCCGGTTGGAATACGGCAGGTTCTCGCGGCTCTGAATCTGATGCTGCTGCATGCGCGTTTGCTGAATGAAGTGATAAGCCTCTTCATATGCCGCGCCGTCGAGTCGCTCGATGACTTCCTTCTCCACCAACTGACGGAAGCGTTCCAACGTATTGTTGGCATCGATGCCGTTGGCCAGCGCGAGCAATCGCGCACCATCCACAAACGGCGTCAGGCCCTGGACTTTCAGATCCAGGGTGGCTTTCTCGCCGTTCTTGCGCGCCAGCACAAACTCACGGAAGCGTCCCACTGGCGGGCGATTGCGCAGGGCGTTGTCGGCCATCATGCGCTGGAACAAGCGGTTATCGCCGACCTGATCGAGAATTCCCCGGCGCAATTGCGCACAGCCCTGTTCATCGCCCCACACCACGCGCAGATCGAAATAGATGCTCGACCCCAGCAGGTTTTCCGGCGTCGCCTCGCGGATAAACGCCGCGAACCGTCGCGCCCATTCCGCACGGGACAGGCACAGCTCAGGGTTGCCGGCCATGATGTTGCCCTTGCACAGCGTGAAGCCGCATAGCGCCAGACTCTGGTTGATCTGCTGGGCTATCGGCAGCAGCTTGCCGCGAATCTCCGCGGCATGCGCCGCATCTCGCGCGTCAAAGAGAATGCCGTTGTCTTGATCCGTGTGCAGCGTCTGCTCACGCCGGCCCTCGCTGCCGAAACACAACCAACTGAACGGCACCCCCGGATCACCTTTTTCGGCGAGGGTCAGTTCGATCACCCGGCACACGGTGTGATCGTTGAGCAGGGTGATGATGTGCGTGATCTGCGTCGAGGACGCACCGTGAGCCAGCATGCGCTCGACCAATTGGCCGATCTCGCCGCGCAGGGTCACCAGTTGCTCGACGCGTTGGGCGCTTCGGATCGTCCGGGCCAGATGCACCAGGTCCACCCGTTGCAGGGAAAACAGATCGCGTTCGGACACCACGCCGCACAGGCGCTGATCCTTAACCAGGCAGACATGGGCGATGTGCCGTTCGGTCATGGCAATCGCGGCATCGAAGGCACTGTGATCAGGCGACAGATAGAACGGCGCGCGGGTCATGTGCCGTTCGATGGCTTCGCTGAAATCGCCGACACCTTCGGCCACCACATGGCGCAAATCGCGCAGGGTGAAAATGCCCAGCGGCGCCTTGTGCTCATCCACCGCAACGATGCTGCCGACCTGTTGCTCGTGCATCAACTTCACCGCTTCACGCAGTGGCGTGTCGGGGCTGCACGTCACCGGATGGCGCATCGCCAACTCGCCGAGACGGGTGTTCAGCGAATATTGGGTGCCGAGATTTTCAACGGCTTTCTGCTGGACTTGCTGATTGACCTGATCGAGCAGGCTGCTGACCCCGCGCAAGGCGAAGTCGCGGAAGACGCTGGAGAGGGCGAACAGTTTGATGAACGCCTGTTTGTTCAGTTGCAGGCAGAAAGTATCTTCACCGGCCAGATGCTCGGTGCGTGTTGCCCGCTCACCCAGCAACGCGGCCAGGGGAAAACATTCGCCGGTGGTGATTTCGAACGTGGTTTCAGTGCCGCCCTTGGCCGTGTGCGGACGTTCGCCGACCACGCGGCCCTGTTTGACGATATGGAAGTATTCCACCGGGCCGTCGGCAGGCTTGATGATGCTTTCGCCCTGACCGTAAAACCGCAGCTGGCACTGCTCCACCAGATAGGCGAGGTGGGCGTGCTCCATCTGATTGAAGGGCGGGAAACGCTGGAGGAATTGCACAGTGCCCTGAATGTTCTGCAACACCGCGGTTTTCCCTGCCTGGGTGAAGGCGTCCGCTTTACTCATAACCATTACCGCAGTCTTTTTTGAATTGTTGTTGTCGGATCGTTGCAGCCATGGTCGACCCCTGCGGCCGGGGTGCCCATTGGACGTAAGTCTAGGTTGGCGATGACGTTGGGTATATTTGGGAAGTGACCTACAAATTCAGTCGGAAATTCGCCCGCCCAACTATTGGAAAAAAATCCGACGAAGTGCACATTGAAGCTCTGCCTGGCGATGTCTGACGACTGAGCGAGGTGATTGATTTGGAAATGTAGAGAATGCCATGTCCGACCACGATATTTTGAGCGACGCCGAGCGAGAAGCGCTCAGCGCCGTAATGCTCGAACCCGACCTGCCGCCGCAGCGTGTACTGATCGTCGATGACGACAAGGACGCCCGCGAGCTGCTCGCGGAGATTCTGGCGTTGGACGGCATTCGCTGCATGACCGCCGCCAGTGGCGAAACCGCACTGAAGATGCTTGAGGAAAAACCTTCGATCGGGCTGGTGATCACTGATCTGCGCATGGGCAATGTCGGTGGGCTGGACCTGGTTCGTCAGGTGCGCGAATCGGTACGGGCGGCGATGCCGATCATCATTGTGTCGGGCGATGCCGATGTGAAAGACGCGATCGCGGCGATGCACTTGAGCGTGGTGGACTTTTTGCTCAAGCCGATTGATACGACGAAGTTGCTGGGGTTGGTCAAGCATGAGTTGGGGATGGCCCAATAGGTTCCTTAGTCGGCTTCGGGTACCTGTCAATGTTGACAGTAGAACGCCATGTAATTTACCTGTTTACTTGAGTTGAAAGGCTACGTGAAGCCGAACGCAGCCTACCAGTCTAGAGGGAATTACTATGGTGGCTAATATGGATACTGCGAGCCGTGGTCGTAAGTTTAAGCTCGTTACAGAGGGCAATGCGCAGATCAAGATTTTTCGCAATGGTGAGCTTATTCGCAAGGTAGATGCGGGATACATTGCAGGCGATAGTTTTTATCTGATTGTCAGTGATGAAACATATAAAGAGATCGTTTTTGTCGAGTTTCCAGAGGAAGTTTCAGAAGGAGAGTACACGTTTAATTTTGATGGCTATCAAGACTCGGGACCGCACCCTTCATTTATACGGCATGAGTATGATTCAAAGCGGTTTTATATGTCCGGAGTATGCCATTTGATCGCCAGCAACGCAGGCCGAGAACAGAAGTTTCAAGCGGATGCGACATATGAAGATGGCAGTGATGTTATGCGGGTCGTAATGATAGGCGAGGTTAGTAGGGTTTTTAGCTGATGCATTATGAAAGCCATGTTTTATGCGTTAAGAAACAGGCTGTTTTTGGGTGAGTAGTTTGAAGCTCACTGCGCGAGTTATGTGCAAGGCTCATAAAAAAGGCTCTGTTTTCTCAAACAGAGCCTTTTTTATTTCTTAGTTAAAGGCCGTTTTTAGCCTTGAACTCCCGACGCCGACGGTGCAACACCGGTTCGGTATAGCCATTGGGCTGCTTCGTCCCCTCAATCACTAACTCCACCGCCGCCTGGAAGGCGATGTTGCTGTCGAAGTTCGGTGCCAGCGGACGGTACAGCGAGTCGTTGGCGTTCTGACGATCGACCACCGGCGCCATGCGCTTGAGGCTTTCCATCACTTGCGCTTCGGTGACGATACCGTGGCGCAGCCAGTTGGCGATGTGCTGGCTGGAGATACGCAGCGTCGCACGGTCTTCCATCAGGCCGACGTCATTGATATCCGGCACTTTCGAGCAACCCACGCCTTGGTCGATCCAGCGCACCACGTAGCCGAGAATGCCCTGGGAGTTGTTGTCCAGTTCGTTCTTGATCTGCTCTGGTGTCCAGTTCGGATTGACCGCCAGCGGAATGGTCAGGATGTCGTCCACCGAAGCGCGAGCACGTTTGGCCAATTCGGCCTGACGGGCGAACACGTCGACCTTGTGGTAGTGCAGCGCGTGCAGCGCAGCGGCGGTCGGCGATGGCACCCAGGCGGTGTTGGCACCGGCCAGTGGGTGAGCGATTTTCTGTTCGAGCATCGCTGCCATCAGGTCGGGCATCGCCCACATGCCTTTACCGATTTGTGCACGACCTTGCAGGCCAGTGCTCAGACCGATATCGACGTTCCAGTTCTCGTAGGCGCCGATCCATTTCTCGGCCTTCATGTCAGCCTTGCGCACCATCGGGCCGGCTTCCATGGAGGTGTGGATTTCGTCGCCGGTGCGGTCGAGGAAACCGGTGTTGATGAACACCACGCGTTCGCTGGCCGCCTGGATGCAGGCCTTGAGGTTGACCGTGGTGCGGCGCTCCTCGTCCATGATCCCGACTTTCAGGGTGTTGCGTTTCAGGCCAAGCACGTCTTCGATACGGCCGAACAGTTCGTTGGTGAACGCTGCTTCTTCCGGGCCGTGCATCTTCGGTTTAACGATGTAGACCGAGCCGGTGCGAGTGTTCTTGCGCGAAGTGTTGCCGTTGAGGTTGTGCATCGCCGCCAGGCAAGTCAGCAGACCGTCGAGGATGCCTTCCGGCACTTCGTTGCCGTCTTTGTCGAGGATCGCGTCGATGGTCATCAGATGACCGACGTTGCGCACGAACAACAGCGAGCGGCCATGCAGGGTCACTTCGCCGCCATCGACTGTGGTGTAGCTGCGGTCCGGGTTCATGGTGCGAGTGAAGGTCTGGCCGCCCTTGGCGACTTCTTCCGACAGATCGCCCTTCATCAGGCCCAGCCAGTTGCGGTAGATCACCACTTTGTCGTCGGCATCGACGGCCGCCACGGAGTCTTCGCAGTCCATGATGGTGGTCAGCGCGGCTTCCATCAGCACGTCTTTGACGCCGGCCGCGTCGGTCTGGCCGACAGGGGTGCTGGCGTCGATCTGGATTTCGAAATGCAGACCGTTGTTTTTCAGCAGGATCGCGATTGGCGCGTTGGCGTCGCCCTGGAAGCCGATCAGCTGTGCATCGTTACGCAGACCGCTGTTGCTGCCGCCCTTGAGGGTGACCACCAGTTTGCCGTCGGCGATTTTGTAGCCGGTCGAATCGACGTGGGAACCCGCTGCCAGTGGCGCGGCTTCGTCGAGGAAAGCACGGGCGAAGGCGATGACTTTGTCGCCACGCACCTTGTTGTAGCCTTTGCCTTTTTCCGCGCCACCGTCTTCGCTGATCGCGTCGGTGCCGTAGAGGGCGTCGTACAGCGAACCCCAGCGAGCGTTCGAGGCGTTGAGGGCGAAGCGCGCATTCATCACCGGCACAACAAGTTGCGGGCCAGCGGTACGGGCGATTTCGTCATCGACGTTTTGCGTCGTTGCCTGGAAATCAGCCGCTTCTGGCAGCAGATAACCGATTTCTTGCAGGAAGGCTTTATAAGCCACAGCGTCGTGCGCCTGGCCCGCGTGTTCCTGATGCCAGGCGTCAATGCGAGCCTGGAAGTCATCGCGTTTGGCGAGTAGGGCTTTGTTCTTCGGTGCCAGGTCGTGAATGACCTTGTCGGCACCTTCCCAGAATTTGTCGGCGGTGAGGCCGGTACCGGGAATGGCTTCGTTGTTCACGAAGTCGAACAGGACTTTGGCGACCTGCAGGCCACCGACTTGAACGTGTTCAGTCATTGCTTGCCTCACTCTGCTCAGCTATTTCGCTTTTCAGCTCTTCAATTTACCAATGAAGCCTCTGGCCATTTAAACCACAAACCTGCGGACCAGTACATGCCATTGCTGGCGGCTGGGCTGGGACCAATCAACGGCTTGGGGCCTTGCTGACGGGGCTTTCAGGATTGCGAACATGCCTTGGGCAGACATCGATCCAGCGTTATGTAGTGCGCGCTGCGGCATACTACATGATGAGTTGCGCTTGTGAAAATCAGACTAATTACGTCGTTCTGCGACCCCATGACGCATTGCGGTCACGGTGCGGAACAGGATGTTCTCAAAAAACCATTGGATTGTTCCAGTTAAATATCGAAAGTTGTACACGATTTATCTTCGCGTCAGATCGGACGGCGCCCACATGGCCGGCGCATCCCCCTGTGGGAGCGGGCTTGCCCGCGAAGAGAGCAGTCGCTACGACGCACAAGTCCTGCTTGCCTATACTTGCCCTTCCATAACAAAAGTCATGACAAGAGGGCTGCGCCATGGACCATCTCGTACTCACTGTTTTCGCCCCGGACAAACCCGGGCAGGTCGAGCGCATCGCCCAATGCATCGCCGAGCATGGCGGTAACTGGCTGGAAAGTCGTATGTCGCGAATGGCCGGACAGTTCGCCGGGATTCTGCGGGTGGGTGTGCCGGCGGAGGCTTACGACGAATTAGTCGATTCCCTACAAGCACTGTCGACTCATGGCATTCGCGTGCTGATCGCCGAAAGCGGTATCGAGCAATCCTGCACCTGGAAACCGATCGCGATGGAACTGGTGGGCAATGACCGCCCGGGGATTGTGCGCGACATCACCCGCCTGCTGAGCGAGCAGGGCGTCAACCTGGAGCGGCTGGTGACCGAAGTGCGCCCGGCACCGATGAGCAGCGAGCCGCTGTTTCACGCCGAAGCGATTCTGGCGGTGCCGTTGACGTTGTCGCTGGATGTCCTGCAATCGCGCCTGGAAACCCTGGCGGACGACCTGATGGTGGATCTGGTGTTACGCACAGAGGTTTAACGCTTTGGGTTATCCAGTTTAAACGTGCACCTGCCTGTGGATAACCTGTAGAGACTGCTCTCCAGGCCACGTCCACTGTGGCTCTGCGAGAGTTGATCAAAAAACCGCCAGCATTCAGTGACTTGCGCACAAACGGCGGGGATCACGCTGTGGATAACCTTGGGAAGGAACGCTAAGGGCCGCGAGCAACGTGGCCTGTAGCTGTTTGTACGTTTTTTGATCAGCTGCGTCGGCGCAAACTTATCCACGCATCGACGCTGTAAACGGCGAGGCCGGCCCATATAAAGGCAAAAGCGATCAACGTGCTCGACGACATGTGTTCACCGAACAACAGCACCGCTTGCAACAACACCAGCGTGGGCGCGATGTATTGCAGGAAGCCGATCGTGGTGTAGGGCAAATGCCGGGTTGCTGCGTTGAAACACACCAGCGGGATCAATGTTACCGGGCCTGCTGCGACTAGCCACCACGCTTGCGACGTCGTCCAGAACTCGGGTTGGACACTGGTCGCGGTTTGATTGAACAGCAGCCATGCGATGGCAATCGGCACCAGCATCCAGGTTTCCACCACCAGTCCGGGCAATGCCTTGACCGGCGCCTGTTTGCGGATCAAACCGTAGAAACCGAACGTCAGCGCCAGCACCAGCGATACCCACGGCAGACTGCCGACTTGCCACACCTGCTGCGCCACGCCGATCGCCGCCAGCCCCACGGCGATCCATTGCATGCGCCGCAGTCGTTCGCCAAGAATCACCATCCCCAGCAGCACGTTGATCAGCGGATTGATGTAGTAACCGAGGCTCGCTTCGAGCATGCGCCCGTTGTTGACCGACCACACATAGGTCAGCCAGTTGGCCGCGATCAACGTGCCGCTCAGCGCCAGAATCGCCAGACGTTTCGGGTTGTCGAGCAATTCGCGCAACCAGCCTGGGTGCTTCCAGACCATCAGCAGCAGCGCGCCGAACAGCGCCGACCACAACACCCGATGGATGATGATCTCGACCGCTGGTACTTCAGCGATGGCTTTGAAATAGATCGGGAACAGGCCCCAGATGATGTAGGCACTCAGGCCCAGGATGTACCCGCGGCGCGGGTTGGCAGCTTGCATGCAGAATCCTTGCTTAGGCAGCTAACAAAGGAGGGGATTGTAAGGAGGTTGTATAGATGTGTCGTGTCAGAAAGCAAAAAGATCGCAGCCTTCGGCAGCTCCTACATTGGAATGCGTTCCCCTGTAGGAGCTGCCGAAGGCTGCGATCTTTTGATCTTTGCTTCTTGAATCAGAAGAGTTTCAGCGGTTCTTCATTGAGCGCCGACAACTGCTCACGCAATGCCAACACCTGATCGCCCCAATAACGTTCCGTACCAAACCACGGAAAACTGTGCGGGAACGCCGGGTCATCCCAACGCCGCGCCAACCAGGCGCTGTAATGCATCAGGCGCAACGCGCGCAGCGGTTCGATCAGTGCCAACTCGCGCGGGTCGAAATCGTGAAACTCGTTGTAGCCGTCCATCAATTCCGACAATTGCCCCAGGCATTCCTGCCGATCGCCGGCAAGCATCATCCAGATGTCCTGCACCGCCGGACCCATGCGGCAGTCGTCGAGGTCGACGATGTGGAACATCTCGTCGCGGCACATCATGTTGCCGGGGTGGCAGTCGCCGTGCATGCGGATGTTCTGATGCGGCGTGTTGGCGTAGACGTCTTCCACACGCTTGAGCAGATCGCGCGCTACCGATTCGTAAGCCGGCAGCAGGCTCTTGGGGATGAAGTTGCCTTCGAGCAGCGTGGTCAGCGAGGCATGGCCGAAGTTCTGCACGGCGAGGGCTTCGCGATGTTCGAACGGCTTGGTCGCGCCGACCGCGTGAATGCGCCCGAGCAACTGACCGAGTCGGTACAACTGATCAAGATTGCCCGGCTCCGGCGCACGGCCGCCGCGACGCGGGAACAGGGTGAAGCGGAAACCGGCATGTTCGTGCAGGGTTTCGCCGTTGTGGATCATCGGCGCGACCACCGGGATCTCGACGTCGGCCAGTTCGAAGGTGAACTTGTGTTCTTCGAGGATGGCCTCGTTGGTCCAGCGTTGCGGTCGGTAGAACTTGGCGATCAGCGGTTCGGAGTCTTCGATGCCGACCTGATAGACGCGGTTTTCGTAGCTATTGAGCGCCAAAATGCGCGCATCGCTCAGGAACCCGATGCTTTCTACGGCATCGAGTACGAGGTCGGGTGTGAGGGTTTCAAACGGATGGGCCATGCTGACTCCTGCGCGCAGCAGGCTGCCGCGTCCGGCCCAGCATGGTAGCGCAGATGGCGGCGGGGGAGTTGGTTGGTGTCTGGTCGGGCCTCTTCGCGAGCAGGCTCGCTCCCACATTTGGGATGCGATCCCCTGTGGGAGCGAGCCTGCTCGCGAAAGCGATTTGTCAGGCGCCGACGACCCCGCCATCCTCACGGGTAATCGCCATCACCGAAGACCGTGGCTTGCCATTCGGCAAATGCTCAGGGAAGGTCGAACCGCCGTTCTCCCCTGGATGCTGAATCCCGACAAACAATGTCTTCTGATCCGGTGAGAAGCTGATCCCGGTGACTTCACAACCAATCGGCCCGACCATGAAGCGGCGAATCTCGCCGGTCTTGGGGTCAGCGCAGAGCATCTGGTTATTGCCCATCCCGGCAAAGTCCCCGGCGTTGCTCGAGTCGCCGTCAGTCAGAATCCACAAGCGTCCGGCCTTGTCGAAACCCAAGCCATCGGGGCTGTTGAACATGTTCTGCGGGGTGATGTTTTTCGAGCCGGCCTTCGGCGTGCCGGCGTGCACGCCCGGGTTGCCGGCGACCACGAACAGATCCCACGCGAACGTCTTCGACGCATGATCGTCGCGGTCAGTGCGCCAGCGCAGAATCTGCCCGTAGACGTTCTTCTCGCGCGGGTTCGGCCCGCCCACCGGTTGCCCGTCTTCGCCGCGCTTGGCGTTGTTGGTCAGGGTGCAATAAACCTGGCCGTCCTTCGGGCTGACCACGATCCATTCCGGGCGGTCCATGCGCGTGGCGCCGACCACACTGGCGGCGAGGCGGGCGTGGATCAGCACTTCAGCCTGATCGGCAAAGCCGCTGCTGGCATCGATGCCGTTTTTGCCGTGGGTCAGTTCGATCCATTGGCCCTGGCCTTTCGGATGATCCGGGTTGCTGTCGCCGTTATCGAATTTGGCGACGTACAGGGTGCCGTGATCGAGGATGTCGCGGTTGGCTTTGGCGTTGCGGTGGTTGATACGGTCGCGGCTGACGAATTTGTAGATGAACTCGCCACGCTCGTCGTCGCCCATGTACACCACGGCGCGACCGTCGTTGGTCTCTGCCAGTGCGGCGTTTTCATGTTTGAAGCGGCCCAGTGCCGTGCGCTTGACCGGGGTCGATTGCGGATCGAATGGGTCGATCTCGACCACCCAGCCGTGACGGTTGAGTTCGTTGGGGTTCTTCGCCATGTCGAAGCGCGGGTCGTGCGGGTGCCAGTTGATTTCGCGGCTGGCGGCCGAGACGCCGTAGCGCTTTTGCGCTGCGTCGAACTGCTGCTGGGCGTTGCTGCTGCCGAAGACGTCGGTGAAGTTCTCTTCGCAGGTCAGGTAAGTGCCCCACGGCGTTTTCCCGTTGGCGCAGTTCTGGAAGGTACCGAGGACCTTTTTGCCGTGTTTGTCGGCGGCGGTTTTCATCAGGTCGTGACCGGCCGCCGGGCCGGCGATGCGCAGCGGCGTGTTGCCATGGATGCGTCGGTTGTAACGCGAGCCCTGAACGAATTGCCACTGGCCGTTCTTGCGCTGCACCTCGATCACCGAAACGCCTTCGCACGCCAGGGCCTTGCGCACGTCTTCGGCCGATTGCGGCATGCCGCCGTGCGGGTAGAGGTAACGGTAGTTGGTGTATTCGTTGTTGATCGCCATCAACGCGCGATTTCTGTCGTCCGGGAAGGCGAACAGGCTCATGCCGTCGTTGTTGTCACCGAACTGCACTTCCTGTGCGGCCGCGGTGCCATTGCCACTCGGGTCGAACGCCGGGCCATTCTTTTGCAGGGGCTGGCCCCAACTGATCAGTACTGAAGATTTGTAGCCTTTGGGCAGGCTGATGACATCAGTGGTCGCCGCCGGAATGCTTTCAAAGCCCAGCAGACGGCTGTTGCCAGCACTGACGCCAGTGGCCAGCGCGCTGCGGCTCAGGAGGCTACCGCCCAGGAACATCGCTGCGCCACACAGAGCGCCGGCGCCGATGAAACCGCGACGGCTGAGGCCGACCATTTTTTCCAGATCAGTCGATTGGTTTTCTTCTAGTAGGCTCACATCAGGCTTCCTGCTTGGTTTTGGCAGTCACCTTAATGAGCGTCGATGACGCTTTCGTTGCAGGCCGCGATTAAAGTGACGTGCCGATCAGCACATTGGACGGCGAAAACTGCACATGCACGGGTTGCCCCACTGCCAGCCCACGGCTGCGCAAGTCCTGCGGTTCGGCCAGCGCGCAAAGGGTGTGGCCGTTGGGCAGGGAAATCCGCACTTCGCTGGGGCCGTCGTCGGCGTCGAGAATCGCTTCGATGGTGCCCTCCAGATGATTGTGCCCAGGCGTTGCCGGCTGATCGCTGGCCAGCAAATCGAGCCAGCCGGCCTTGATCAGGGCCACCACTTGCGAACCGGTTTGCAGCTCCAGATGCACAGTGCTGTCGTGGGTGATTTGTGCGTCGAGGCATAAGCCTTCGGCCAGCTCCAGACGAATCAGGTCATTGCGCCCCTGAGCGTTGATCGCCACGACTTTGCCGTGCAACTGGTTGCGAGCGCTGGTGCGTAGCATCAAGCGACCGAGCAGGTCGAGGTCGCTGGCGTCTTCGGCGGCTTCCAGTACCTGCGCTTGCAAGGCTTGCAGCTTTTGATAGAGGCGCAGCACCCGTTGACCTTCGCTGGACAGTTTGGCACCGCCGCCGCCCTTGCCGCCGACGGCACGCTCGACCAGCGGCTTTTGCGACAGGTTGTTCAGCTCATCGATGGCGTCCCACGCCGCTTTGTAGCTCAGCCCTGCGCTTTTCGCTGCACGGGTGATCGAGCCCTGTTCGGCGATATGTTGCAGCAGGGCAATGCGCTGCGGGCGACGGACAATGTGCTGGGAGAGCAGGGAAGGCATGGACATGAATGGGTGCTTTTTTGCTGTGGCGGTGGGAGGTGAAGTTGGCGGCTTGTGGCGCGCGAGTCAAGCCGTGTGCAGAACCTGTCCGTGGGGGGCGCCCTGCTATTCGTCACTGCGCAATATCGATGCAGGAGCTGCGGCACGCTGCGATTTTTTGATTTTAAAGATCAGGATCAAAAGATCGCAGCGTGCCGCAGCTCCTACAGAGGATTGCGCTGACCTCAGGAGCCGGGTTTTGGCGTGCGCGCCAGGCAATACACGTCGACCCTTGCCGCTCCCGCATTCATTAACAGTCGTGCAAGGGCCTGGGCCGTTGCGCCGGTGGTCAAAACATCATCAACCAACGCCAGATGCCGACCCTTTACGTTCGCATCTGACGTCAGGGCAAAGGCATTGCGCAGGTTGCGCTTGCGCGCCTTGGCATCAAGATCCTGCTGGGCGCTGGTGTCCTGAATCCTGTGCACAACATTCTCCTCGCAGGGCAAATCCAGTTGCCGACTCAACCAGCGCGCCAACATCGCTGCCTGGTTGAATCCGCGTTGACGCAGACGTTTAGCGGCCAATGGCACCGGCAACAACGCGTCGGGGCGCGGCAAGTCTTTATCGAAGCGATGTTGCAGGTATTGGCTGAGAACGTCGGCGAGCAGATGACCAAACGGCCATTTCGCGTTGTGTTTAAAGCGGGTAATCAAACTGTCCACCGGGAAATCGTAGCGCCATGGCACGGCGACCTGTTCGTACGCCGGAGGCTCTAGCAGGCACCCGTCGCAGGTCAGTCCGGCCTCGGGCAGCGGCAATGCGCAGGTCTGGCAGTGCTCGCCCAGCCATGGCATCTCGGCTTCGCAAGCGACGCAGATTGGCATTTCTGCTTCTGCTGGCTCATCGCACAATAAGCAGTTCTGTACGTTTTTTAAACAGATGTAAACCTGATCTTTGTCTCGTGGTTGACAGCGCATGACACTTCCTTAAATATGCCGAACATCCGTGTAGCGCCTGTGGGTATTCCGTTCCCGCAGCCGCCAGCCAAGCATAACCAAGGAAATACCCATGAGCGCGAGCACCACTGCCACCCTGCGTCACGACTGGTCATTGGCCGAAGTCAGAGCCCTCTTCGTACAGCCATTCAACGACTTGCTGTTCCAGGCGCAGACGGTGCACCGCGCGCATTTCAACGCCAACCGCGTTCAAGTCTCCACGCTGCTGTCGATCAAGACCGGCGCCTGCCCGGAAGATTGCAAATATTGTCCGCAGTCCGGTCACTACAACACCGGCCTGGAAAAAGAAAAGCTGATGGAAGTGCAGAAAGTCCTCGAAGAGGCTGCCCGCGCCAAAGCCATCGGCTCGACGCGTTTCTGCATGGGGGCGGCGTGGAAGCATCCGTCGGCCAAGGACATGCCCTACGTGTTGAAAATGGTCGAAGGCGTCAAAGCCATGGGCCTGGAAACCTGCATGACTCTCGGTCGTCTCGATCAGGATCAGACCGAAGCGCTGGCCAAGGCCGGGCTCGATTACTACAACCACAACCTCGACACCTCGCCTGAGTTTTACGGCAGCATCATCACCACCCGCACGTACAGCGAGCGCCTGCAAACGCTGGCCTACGTGCGTGAGTCGGGGATGAAGATCTGTTCCGGCGGCATTCTGGGCATGGGCGAGTCGCTGGATGACCGCGCCAATCTGCTGATCCAGTTGGCTAACCTGCCGGAGCATCCGGAGTCGGTACCGATCAACATGCTGGTGAAAGTCGCCGGCACGCCACTGGAAAACGCCGAGGACATCGATCCGTTCGACTTCATCCGCATGCTCGCCGTGGCGCGCATCCTGATGCCGCAATCCCACGTGCGGCTGTCGGCCGGGCGTGAAGCGATGAACGAGCAGATGCAGGCCCTGGCGTTCTTCGCGGGCGCCAACTCGATTTTCTACGGTGACAAGTTGCTGACCACTGCCAACCCGCAAGCGGACAAGGACATGCAACTGTTTGCGCGTCTGGGCATCGCGCCGGAAGCCCGCGAAGAGCACTCCGACGAAGTGCATCAGGCCGCGATCGAACAGGCGTTGGTGGAGCAGAAGAGTACCGAGCAGTTCTACAACGCCGCGGTGTAAAGATTTGCGCGCACTCCTCTGAAGGAATGCAAACCCCTGTGGGAGCGAGCCTGCTCGCGAATGCCGTCGAATATTCAACAGTGATGTCGACTGGACTGACGCTTGCGCGTTCAGGCTTGCTCCCACAGGGGATCTGTCTATTTGAAAATCGAGGCCTGCATGTCTTTCGATCTCGCCGCACGCCTTGCTGCCCGACGTGCCGAAAATCTCTACCGCCAGCGACCGCTGCTGGAAAGCCCGCAAGGGCCCGAGGTGGTGGTCGACGGCCAGCCATTGCTGGCGTTCTGTAACAACGACTATCTGGGCCTGGCCAATCACCCGCAGGTCATCGAAGCCTGGCGCGCCGGTGCCAAGCGTTGGGGCGTGGGCGGCGGGGCGTCGCATCTGGTGATCGGCCACAGCGGCCCGCATCACGCACTCGAAGAAGCACTGGCTGATCTCACCGGTCGGCCGCGTGCGCTGCTGTTTACCACCGGCTACATGGCCAATCTCGGTGCGGTCACAGCGTTGGTCGGGCAGGGCGATACGGTGCTGGAAGACCGGCTCAATCACGCCTCGTTGCTGGATGCGGGGCTGTTGTCCGGCGCGCGCTTCAATCGTTATCTGCATAACGACGCAGTAAGTCTGGCCAAGCGACTCGAGAAAGCCACCGGCAATACGTTGGTGGTTACCGATGGCGTGTTCAGCATGGACGGCGACCTTGCCGATCTGCCGGCGCTGGCCCGTGAGGCCAGGGCCAAAGGCGCGTGGCTGATGGTCGACGATGCCCATGGTTTCGGCCCGTTGGGTGCTAATGGCGGCGGTATCGTCGAGCATTTCGGCTTGAGTCAGGACGACGTCCCTGTGCTGGTCGGCACGCTCGGCAAAGCCTTCGGTACGGCGGGCGCGTTCGTCGCTGGCAGCGAAGAGTTGATCGAAAGCCTGATCCAGTTCGCGCGTCCGTACATCTACACCACCAGTCAACCGCCGGCGCTGGCCTGTGCGACGCTGAAAAGTCTCGAGCTGCTGCGTAGTGAACACTGGCGTCGAGAGCATTTGCAGACGCTGATCCGCCAGTTCCGTCGCGGTGCCGAACAGATCGGCCTGGAGTTGATGGACAGCTTTACCCCGATCCAGCCAATCATGATCGGCGATGCCGGCCGCGCGGTGCGCCTGTCGCAGATGTTGCGCGAACGTGGCTTGATGGTCACCGCGATCCGTCCGCCGACCGTGCCCGCTGGCAGCGCAAGACTGCGCGTAACCCTGACCGCCGCCCACAGCGAGGCGCAGGTGCAGCTATTGTTAGAAGGACTGGCTGATTGCTTTGCACAACTGTCTTCGGAGCCAAGCCATGCGTGATCGCCTGATTCTGCTGCCCGGCTGGGGCCTCGGTGTTTCGCCGATGGAGCCTTTGGCCGCTGCGCTCCAAGGACTCGACGAACATCTGCATGTCGAGGTCGAGCCGTTGCCGGAACTCGACTCCTGCGACCTGCAAGACTGGCTCGATGACCTCGATGAGCGCATTCCTCAAGACGTGTGGCTCGGTGGCTGGTCGCTCGGCGGGATGCTCGCGTCCGAACTGGCGGCGCGTCGCGGCGACAGGTGTTGCGGATTGCTGACACTGGCGAGCAATCCTTCCTTTGTTGCTCATGAACAATGGCCGAGTGCGATGCCCGGCGAGACCTTCGATGCGTTTCTTGCCGGTTGCGCTGCTGATCCACGGCTGACCCTCAAACGTTTCTCGCTGCTGTGCGCTCAGGGCGCGCAAGACCCGCGCGGCTTGTCGCGGCTGATGCTCGGCGGCGCACCGAACACTTCGTCGGCGGCACTGATGGCCGGGCTGGAATTGCTCGCGCAACTGGATACGCGCGAAGCGTTGCAGGCGTTTCGTGGCCCGCAGTTGCATCTGTTCGCCGGGCAGGACGGATTGGTGCCGGCAGAGGCGGCGGGCGAATTGTTCGCCCTGTTGCCGGATATTGAAATTGGTCTGATCGAACAGGCCAGTCATGCGTTTCTTCTGGAAGACCCCCATGGAGTGGCGGGTGCGATCCAGGCTTTTTTACATGAGTGCGGTGATGACTGATTTGTCCCATGTGGCGCTGCCCGGCGGCTTGCCTGACAAGCGTCAGGTCGCGGCCTCTTTCTCCCGCGCGGCGGCCAGCTACGACAGTGTCGCCGAGTTGCAACGTGATGTCGGTACACAATTGCTGCAGCGCTTGCCAGCGGATTTCGTGCCGTCGCGCTGGCTGGATCTGGGCTGCGGCACCGGGTATTTCAGTCGTGCATTGGCCGGGCGTTTTGCCCATGGCCAAGGGCTGGCGCTGGACATTGCCGAGGGCATGCTTGATCACGCGCGACCGTTGGGTGGTGCCGAGCATTTCATCGCCGGTGACGCGGAACGTCTGCCGTTACGCGATTCAACCTGCGATCTGATCTTCTCCAGCCTTGCGGTGCAGTGGTGTGGGAATTTTGATGCGGTGCTCAGTGAAGCTTTCCGTGTGCTGAAACCCGGCGGAATTTTCGCGTTTGCTAGTCTTTGTGTAGGGACATTGTTTGAGTTGCGCGATAGCTGGCGTCAGGTCGATGGTCTGGTGCATGTGAATCGCTTCCGCGAGTTCGCGCGATATGAACAGTTGTGTGCGGCCAGTGGCCTGCGCACGGTGAGTCTGGAGAATCAGGTGCATGTGCTGCATTACCCGGATGTGCGCAGTTTGACCCATGAGCTGAAGGCTCTGGGGGCGCACAATCTGAATCCTGGTCGTCCGGGTGGATTGACCGGGCGGGCGCGGATTCTTGGTCTGGTCGAGGCTTACGAGCAGTTCCGTCAGGCGTCGGGGTTGCCGGCGACTTATCAGGTGGTCTACGCCGTGTTGGAGAAACCCGTATGAGCGCAGCCTATTTCATCACCGGAACTGACACCGACGTTGGCAAGACAACGGTCGCCGCCGGATTGCTGCATGCGGCGCGTTCGGCAGGGTTGAGCACCGCGGCGGGTAAGCCGGTTGCCTCCGGGTGCGAAGTCACGCCCAAGGGTTTGCGCAACTCGGATGCCTTGGCCTTACTGGCCGAGTGTTCGTTGCCGCTGAGTTATCAACAGGTCAATCCGATAGCGTTCGAGCCGGCTATTGCTCCGCATCTGGCGGCTCGCGAGGCCGGTGTCGCGCTGACGGTGCAATCGCTGCTGACGCCGATGCGCGAGATTCTGGCCATGAATGCCGATTTCACCCTGATAGAGGGCGCGGGTGGCTGGCGGGTGCCGTTGGCGGATCAGGACAATCTCTCGGATTTGGCGATGGCGTTGAAGCTGCCGGTGATTTTGGTGGTGGGTGTGCGGCTGGGTTGCATCAGCCATGCGTTGCTGACAGCCGAGGCGATTGCCCGAGATGGTCTGCAACTGGCGGGGTGGGTGGCGAATATCATCGATCCGAAGACTTCGCGGCTGGAGGAGAATCTGGCGACGCTCGCGGAGCGGATTCCCGCACCTTGTCTTGGGCGAGTGCCCAAGCTCAAGGCGCTGAGCGCTGAAGCGGTGGCTGAGCATTTGCAGTTGGACTTGCTCGACTAAGGTTTTGCCTATGGGCAGGCACTGTGCCATTAGTGTTTTTGACGGGTGTTTTTCTGGCGCCTCTGGTTCAATGGCGACTATTGATCCTTCCCAAGGATGAGACCAGTTATGGAAATCTCCGGTAACACAGCTTTTTATGCGGGTTTGAGCTCGATTCAGACCGGGCAGAATCGCGTCGATCAGGCGGCCGGCCAGATCGCCAACAACACCATTGAGCGTTCGGTCACCAGCCAGTCTTCTGAAGTACAGGTCGATCGCCTGCGTGGCCTGGATCGTGCGCAGCAGTCTGATCTGGCAAGCAACATCGTCGAGATGTCTCAGGGCAAATACCAAGCTGAGCTGGGCGTGAAAGTCGTCAAGGCATCCGACGAAGTGCTCGGTACGATCATCGATACATTCGCCTGATTTTCAGAGCTTCCAGCACGCTGAACGCCGCGCATTGTCGCGGCGTTTTTCGTTGTAAGTCCTTCTCGCTCAACTAATCTTCTTTTTATCGTCCATGACTCGATCGAGTCGATGGCGGTTTGCTGTGTCCGGCGTTTGGAAGATATGAAGACGAACGGCAAATGATCGACGCTTGACAAGATTTCGGCGTAAACGTATGTTTCAAACAACTGTTTGACCGTCACAACAAATCAACACGGTCGTTCATTCCCGGTTACATCAGCAGAGGTTTATCGCTATGCCTGACTACAAGGCCCCCTTGCGTGATATTCGCTTCGTTCGTGACGAACTGCTCGGCTACGAAGCGCACTATCAGAGCCTTCCGGCTTGCGCAGACGCAACTCCGGACATGGTTGATGCCATTCTCGAAGAAGGCGCCAAGTTTTGTGAGCAGGTACTGGCGCCGCTGAACCGCGTGGGCGACATCGAAGGTTGCACCTGGAGCGAGTCCGGCGTTAAAACCCCGACTGGCTTCAAAGAGGCTTACAAGCAATTCGTCGAAGGCGGCTGGCCAAGCCTGGCGCACGACGTCGAGCACGGTGGTCAGGGTCTGCCTGAGTCGCTGGGTCTGGCCGTCAGCGAAATGGTTGGCGAAGCCAACTGGTCGTGGGGCATGTACCCAGGCCTGTCGCACGGCGCGATGAACACCATCTCCGAGCACGGCACCCCTGAGCAGCAAAGTGCTTACCTGACCAAACTGGTTTCGGGCGAATGGACCGGCACCATGTGCCTGACCGAGCCGCACTGCGGCACCGACCTGGGCATGCTGCGTACCAAGGCCGAACCTCAGGCTGACGGTTCGTACAAAGTTTCCGGCACCAAGATCTTCATCTCGGCCGGTGAACACGACATGGCCGACAACATCGTCCACATCGTACTGGCCCGCCTGCCGGATGCGCCTGCTGGCACCAAAGGCATCTCCCTGTTCATCGTTCCAAAGTTCATGCCCAATGCTGATGGCACCGTCGGTGCACGCAACGCTGTGACTTGCGGTTCGCTTGAACACAAGATGGGCATCCACGGCAACGCCACTTGCGTGATGAACTTCGACGGCGCCACCGGTTTCCTGATCGGCCCGGCGAACAAAGGCCTGAACTGCATGTTCACCTTTATGAACACCGCACGTCTGGGGACCGCGCTGCAAGGTCTGGCCCACGCCGAAATCGGTTTCCAGGGTGGCCTGAAATACGCTCGCGATCGTCTGCAAATGCGCTCCCTGACTGGCCCGAAAGCGCCGGAAAAAGCTGCTGACCCGATCATCGTGCACCCTGACGTACGCCGCATGCTGTTGACCATGAAGGCATTCGCCGAAGGCAACCGCGCGATGGTGTACTTCACTGCCAAACAGGTCGACATCGTCAAGTACGGCGTGGACGAAGAAGAGAAGAAGAAAGCCGATGCACTGCTGGCCTTCATGACGCCAATCGCCAAAGCGTTCATGACCGAAGTCGGTTTCGAATCCGCCAACCACGGCGTGCAGATCTACGGCGGCCACGGCTTCATCGCCGAGTGGGGCATGGAGCAGAACGTTCGCGACAGCCGCATTTCGATGCTGTACGAAGGCACCACCGGTATCCAGGCACTCGACCTGCTGGGCCGCAAAGTACTGATGACGCAAGGCGAGGCTCTGAAAAGCTTCACCAAGATTGTCCACAAGTTCTGCCAGACCAACGAAGGCAACGAAGCGGTTCAAGAGTTCGTCACGCCGCTGGCTGCACTGAACAAGGAATGGGGCGAGCTGACCATGAAGGTCGGTATGGCCGCCATGAAAGATCGCGAAGAAGTCGGCGCGGCCTCCGTGGATTACCTGATGTACTCCGGTTATGCCTGCCTGGCCTACTTCTGGGCCGACATGGCGCGTCTGGCTGCCGAGAAACTGGCAGAAGGCACGGGCGACGCGGCGTTCTACACCGCCAAGCTGCAAACTGCGCGCTTCTACTTCCAGCGCATCCTGCCGCGTACCCGTACCCACGTGGCCACCATGCTGTCGGGCGCCAATAACCTGATGGACATGAAAGAAGAAGACTTCGCACTGGGCTACTAAGCCTTAACGCGGTCTGTTGAAAAACCGCTGCTCCCTCGGGGGCAGCGGTTTTTTTATGCGCGAATTTCCTCCGGCCGCGGGTATTTCTGAAAGAAATTCCCGACGTTGCCATCAAGCATGATGGCCATGAAGGAGATTTCATCTCCAAGGGGGCAAAAAACCTTGGTCGACGGCTCAGAAATCAGTGTTTCCGGCCGTTAAAGAGACTGCATGTGATCTGGATCACAATCTGTGTGCTTAACTGGCCACATTGCAGGCACAATGCCATCTCTTTGCCATGACGGGTCGGAGCTTTACCCTTGCCACGTTCTTCCGCTGTACGTTTCAGCCATTTCCTACCTTCCCTGCTGTTGTTGCTTGCGGGGTTGGCGGCTGCGTATGTCAAAGACCTCAGCGTGTTCTTCACTTCCCTGTTCAACGTGTTGCCGACTCTGGTCCTGCTGCTGGGCGGCGCTTACTGCGCGGTTTACCGACGCCAGCGCGAACTGTTTCTGATGCTCACGGTGTACATCGCCTACTTTTTGCTCGACACCCAGACCGACTTTTACCGCGACAACGGCAAAGTGCGCGAAGACGCCGCCGTGGTCTTCCATCTCGTCTGCCTGTTGCTGCCCCTGTTGTTCGGTCTGTTTGCTGCGTGGCAGGAGCGCACACACTTGTTTCAGGACATGGTCGCGCGATTCGCCGTGTTGCTCGCCTTCGGCAGCGTGGCGCTGGGGCTTGAGCAAAGTTACCCACAGGCGTTGCTGATGTGGCTTTCGGAAATTCGCTGGCCGGCGCTGCACGGCGCGTGGATGAGCCTGATCCAGTTGTCGTATCCGGTGTTCATTTCGGCATTCCTGCTGCTGGCCTGGCAATACTGGCGCAATCCGCGTCCACTGCATGCGGCGCAACTGGTCGGTTTGCTCGGGGTGTTCTGGATGCTGCCGAAAACCTTCATTCTGCCGTTTACCCTGAACATCATGTGCAGCCAGGTGATGTTGATGATTGCTGCCGCCGTGGCGCACGAGGCTTATCAAATGGCCTTTCGCGACGAACTAACCGGTTTGCCGGGCCGTCGTGCGCTCAATGAACGCATGCAGCGCTTGGGGCGCAACTATGTGCTGGCAATGAGCGACGTTGACCACTTCAAGAAATTCAACGACACCCACGGCCACGATGTCGGTGATCAGGTGCTGCGACTGGTCGCCAGCAAGCTGTCCAAAATCAGCGGAGGCGGTAGGGCATATCGCTACGGCGGTGAGGAATTTGCCCTGGTGTTCGCAGGCAAAACCCTTGAGGAATGCATGCCGCACCTTGAAGTCATTCGCGAGTCGATTGCGTCCTACAGCATCCAGTTGCGCAATCAGGAAAACCGCCCGAACGACGATCAGCAAGGTCGCCAGCGTCGCGCCGGTTCCGGTGCTTCCAGCGTGTCGGTGACGGTGAGTATCGGCGTCGCTGAGCGGGTGGAGCAGCGCAACCCCGAGCAAGTTCTCAAATCCGCGGACGAGGCGCTCTACAGTGCCAAGGGTGCGGGGCGTAACTGCGTGGTCGCGTTCGGCCAGAACCGCCGTGGCGCGGTGCGCATGGACACCGCTGCGGGTTGAGTGATGACGGCGCATTCAGCGTCTGGACAGTGATTGTGGCGCGTGTTGGCCGGCAGTAGTTTCAAGGAAACCTGCTGACGGAGAAGCCATCATGCCCGAGTACAAAGCCCCGCTGCGCGACATGCGTTTTCTGATCGACCACGTCTTCGACTTCCACGCCAACTACGCCGCCCTCGGCGCCGATGACGCCAGCCCGGACATGATCAGCGCGATCCTCGAAGAAGGCGCGAAGTTCTGTGAGAACGTTCTGGCACCGCTCAATCGCAGCGGTGACGAAGAGGGCTGCCATTTCGACAACGGGGTGGTGACAACGCCTACAGGCTTCAAGCAAGCCTTCGCACAATATGTCGAGGGCGGCTGGCATGGTCTGGCGGCAGATCCGGTTTATGGCGGTCAAGGCCTACCAAGCTCCCTGGGGCTGGTGATCAGCGAAATGGTCGGCTCCAGCAACACGTCCTGGGGCATGTACCCGGGCCTGACTCACGGCGCGATGTCGGCAATCCATGCCCACGGCACCACCGATCAGAAAGACACTTACCTGAGTAAACTCACCGCCGGCCAGTGGACCGGCACAATGTGCCTGACCGAAGCCCACTGCGGCACCGATCTGGGCATCATCAAAACCCGCGCCGTGCCTCAGGCAGACGGCAGTTACATGGTCACGGGCAGCAAGATTTTCATCTCTGCCGGTGAGCACGACATGAGCGAAAACATCATCCATCTGGTCTTGGCCAAACTGCCAGATGCGCCGGCGGGAACAAAGGGCATCTCGTTGTTCATCGTGCCAAAATTCCTCCCGGATGCGTCGGGCGAGGCGGGTGAGCGCAATGGCGTTTCCTGCGGCTCGATCGAACACAAGATGGGCATCAAGGCCTCGGCCACTTGCGTGCTGAACTTCGATAGCACCAAAGGCTTCTTGATCGGCGAACCGAACAAGGGTCTGAACTGCATGTTCACCATGATGAACCACGCGCGGCTCGGCACTGGAATGCAGGGCTTGTGTCTGGGCGAAGCGAGTTTCCAGGGCGCCATCAAATACGCCAACGACCGCCTGCAGATGCGTTCGCTGACCGGCGCCAAAGCCCCGGACAAACCGGCCGATCCAATCATCGTCCACCCGGACGTGCGGCGCATGCTGCTGACCATGAAAGCCTTCAACGAAGGCAACCGCGCGCTGACTTACTTCACCGCGCAACTGCTCGATGTCGCCCATCTAGGCAGCGATGCCGAGGCGCGTCAGGAAGCCGAAGACCTGCTGGCGTTCCTCACGCCGATCTGCAAAGCGTTCATGACCGACTCCGGGCTGGAAGTGACCAATCTCGGCATGCAGGTTTTTGGCGGTCACGGTTTCATTCGCGAGTGGGGCATGGAGCAGTTGGTGCGCGATTGCCGCATTGCGCCGATCTACGAAGGCACCAACGGCATTCAGGCGCTCGATCTGCTTGGGCGCAAGGTGCTCGGCAGTCAAGGCAAGCTGCTGCGCGGCTTTACCAAAATCGTCCACAAGTTCTGCGCGGCGAACGAGGGGCAACCGCAACTGGGGAGCTTTGTCACGCAGCTCAATGAGCTCAACCAGCAGTGGGGCGATCTGACCATGAAGGTCGCAATGGCGGCGATGAAGAACCCGGACGAGGTCGGCGCTGCGTCGGTGGACTATCTGATGTACAGCGGTTACATCATCCTCGGCTATCTGTGGCTGCGCATGGCGCTGGTGGCGCAAGCGCAACTGGATGCGGGCGAGGGGGAGGCGGATTATCTTCGGGGTAAATTGGCCACTTGCGAGTTTTACTTCAAACGGTTGCTGCCACGCACGGCGGCGCATCGTGCGGCGATTGAGGCGGGGAGTGATTGTTTGATGAAACTGCCGGCCGAAATGTTTGCGCTTTAAGGTAGATCAAAAGATCGCAGCCTTCGGCAGCTCCACGGGATTGCTTTTTACCTATGGAAGCTGGCGAAGGCCGCGATATTTTTCTGATGACTAAAAATAACAAATCAGTCACCGGTTGACCCTATGTGTCGCAAAAGTTGTTGATGTACACTCCGGCTCAACGAGAATACATTCCCACGAATCACCTGTTTAGATCTTGCGAGGTTTGCCATGGCTGACTACAAAGCGCCGCTGCGCGATATGCGCTTCGTCCTCAATGAAGTGTTCGAGGTCGCCAAACTCTGGGCGCAACTGCCGGCGCTGGCCGAGACCGTCGACGCCGAGACTGTTGAAGCGATTCTCGAAGAGGCCGGCAAGGTCACCAGCAAAAGCATCGCGCCGCTGAGCCGTGCCGCTGATGAAGAAGGTTGTCACTGGGCGGACGGTGCCGTCACCACGCCGGCCGGTTTCCCACAGGCTTATCAGACTTACGCCGAGGGCGGTTGGGTTGGCGTTGGTGGCGATCCGCAATACGGCGGCATGGGCATGCCCAAAGCCGTGTCGGCGCAGGTCGAAGAAATGGTCAACTCCGCGAGCCTGTCCTTCGGTCTGTACCCGATGCTGACTGCCGGCGCGTGCCTGTCGATCAACGCCCACGCCAGCGAAGAGCTGAAAGCCGCCTACCTGCCGAACATGTACGCCGGCGTCTGGGCCGGTTCGATGTGCCTGACCGAGCCGCACGCCGGCACCGACCTGGGCATCATCCGCACCAAAGCCGAACCTCAGGCCGACGGATCCTACAAGGTCAGCGGCACCAAGATCTTCATCACCGGTGGTGAACACGATCTCACCGAAAACATCATTCACCTGGTGCTGGCCAAACTGCCGGACGCACCAGCGGGCCCCAAAGGCATCTCGCTGTTCCTCGTGCCGAAGTTCATGGTCAACGCCGATGGCAGCCTGGGCGCGCGCAACCCGGCCAACTGCGGTTCGATCGAACACAAGATGGGCATCCAGGCGTCCGCGACGTGCGTGATGAACTTCGACGAAGCGGTGGGTTATCTGGTCGGTGAGCCGAACAAAGGCCTGGCGGCGATGTTCACCATGATGAACTACGAGCGTCTGGGCGTCGGCATCCAAGGCCTTGCCACTGGCGAGCGCTCCTACCAGAACGCCGTCGAATACGCTCGCGACCGCCTGCAAAGCCGCTCGCCGACGGGCGCGCAAAACAAAGACAAGGTCGCTGACCCGATCATCGTCCACCCGGACGTGCGTCGCATGCTGCTGACCATGAAAGCGTCGAACGAAGGTGGTCGCGCATTCTCCACTTACGTGGCGATGCAACTCGACACTGCCAAGTTCAGCGAAGACGCGACGACGCGCAAGCGTGCGGAAGACCTGGTGGCGTTGCTGACGCCGGTTGCCAAGGCGTTCCTCACCGATCTGGGTCTGGAAACCACCGTGCACGGCCAGCAGATTTTCGGCGGCCACGGTTACATCCGCGAGTGGGGCCAGGAGCAACTGGTACGTGACGTGCGCATCACCCAGATCTACGAAGGCACCAACGGCATTCAGGCGCTGGACCTGGTGGGTCGCAAGATTGTCGGCAGTGGCGGCGCGTTCTATCAACTGTTCGCTGACGAAATCCGCCACTTCACCGCGACTGCCAGTGCAGATCTCGGCGAATTCACCAAGCCGCTGAACGACGCCGTCACAACGCTCGACGAGCTGACTTCGTGGGTGCTGGATCGGGCGAAAAGCAATCCGCACGAAATCGGCGCGGCGTCGGTCGAATATCTGCAGGCGTTTGGTTACGTAGCCTACGCCTACATGTGGGCATTGATGGCCAAAGCCGCGTTGGGCAAAGAAGCGCAGGAAGATTTCTATGCCAGCAAACTCGGCACCGCGCGCTTCTACTTCGCCCGTCTGCTACCGCGCGTTCACTCGTTGAGCGCGTCGGTCAAGGCCGGTAGCGAGTCGCTGTACCTGTTGGATGCAGCGCAGTTCTGACCCCGATAGCGTCATGTAAGCAATCGCTTACATGACGTGCTGCTGTTCTCCCATATGCGTAGATTGGATCCACGGCTGATCTACATTTCATGGACGTCGCGCAGGAAGCGCAAAGCAACAACACGGACACGTAGGATTCTGCCAGGGTGGCGGAGTGAAATGGATGTCAGGGAAACAGTCTGCAAAGCCCCGCTTCGGCGGGGTTTTCTTTTGCCTGAAGAAAAGTTTTCAGGTCAGGGAATCCATTGCTGGCGGGCTTTTGCGCGCTTTTTCATCGCGGCCCATGACCTCTTCCAGCAATGTCTGCAGCAGTGCCAGCGAAGCTTGCTGACGTTGCACGTCGCGACACACCAGCCCGACTTTCAACGGCACCCGTGGCTCGCTCAGCGGCTTCCATAGCAGATCTTCATCGTCGTACTCTTTTTGCGAGTGCCCGGGCAGCACCGTCGCCAGTTTGGTGTGCGGCAGACTGTCGAGAATCCCCAGCATATTGTTCAACTCGGCCTGCACTTGCGGGCGACGGCCAAGGCTGGTCAATTGCGCTTGCCAGATCTGGCGGATCTGAAACTCCTCGCCCAGTAACAGCATTGGCAATTCGGCCGCCTGGCGAATCGAAACCTTCTTGAATTCACGCAACGGATGGTCCGCCGGGATGACCAGCGTCAGTTCATCTTCGTACAGCATCACGCCATGCAGCCCTGGCTGACGTGGCGGCAGATAGCTGATGCCGATGTCCAGCGAGCCGTTAAGCAAGCGCCGTTCGATCTCCAGCCCGGTCAATTCATAAATTTGCACCACCAGATGCGGTTGCGCCTTGCGCACTCGCTCAAGCATTTGCGGCACCAGACTGGTATGGACGGTTTGCAGCACGCCAATCGCCAAGGTGCGCAAAGCCTGGCCCTTGAAGTTGCCGAGCGCTTCGCGTGCGCGTTGCAGCCCGTCGAGCAATGGCAGCGCGTGGTTGTACAACGTATGCGCGGCGAGGGTCGGCAGCAGGCGTTTACTGCTGCGTTCGAACAGGGTGACGTCGAGATTTTGCTCGAGTTGGCGAATCTGCTGTGACAGCGCGGGTTGGGAGATCGACAGGCGTTCGGCAGCCCGTCCGACATGACCTTCCTCGTAGACCGCGACGAAATAACGCAGTTGTTTGAAATCCATAAGTAATGCTTATCGAAAATGCTGATAAATCGAAATGGCCCAAGGCCGTCAGTGCGCCTAGTCTAACCGCAATCACAAGGCTTACAGGGCCATAGCGCGCGATGAATAGCTTTTGCTGCGACAGTGTTTGCATAGGCAGTTCAAAAAACCTCGGACGAGGTTTTTTCCAATGAATCTGTTCAATCTGCGGCGCCCTGCGCCAAGCCTCGATGACCTTGTCTTCGATGCCGAGCATTCCGATGCGGATGACAGCCTGAATAGCGATCGCCTGATGCCGAGCGTTGAACGGCCGCAGCAGGTTTTCGTTCGGGGGCAGGGGTCGTGGCTGTGGGACAGCAACGATCGCGCCTACCTCGACTTCTCCCAGGCCGGCGGCGCCAACAGCCTTGGCCACAGTCCTTCAGCGTTAGTCAAAGCCATCGCCGGTCAGGCCCAGGCGTTGATCAACCCCGGGTTCAATCTGCACAACCGCGGCATGCTCAGCCTCGCCGAACGGCTGTGTGCCAGCACCTCCAGCGATCAGGCGTACCTGCTCAACAGCGGCAGCGAAGCCTGCGAGGCGGCGATCAAACTGGCACGCAAGTGGGGTCAACTGCATCGTGGCGGCGCCTCGCGAATCATCGTGGCGAGGCAGGGCTGTCACGGTCGTAGCCTGGCGACGATCTCGGCGTCAGACAGTTGCAACCTGCACAATCGCTTTGCACCGCTGCTGCCGGGTTTCGATCTGGTGCCCTTCAACGATCTTCCGGCGCTGCATGACGCCGTCGACGCGCAAACCGTGGCGATCCTGCTTGAGCCGATCCAGAGCGATGCCGGGGTTGTCCCTGCGGCCGATCGCTATCTCAAAGGTGTCGAACGCCTGTGCCGCGAACTGGGGATTCTGCTTATCCTCGACGAAGTACAAACCGGCATCGGCCGTTGCGGCACCTTGCTTGCCGAACAGTCCTACGGCGTGCGCGCCGACATTGTCGTGCTCGGCAAAGGCTTGGGCGGTGGCGTGCCATTGGCGGCGCTGCTGGCGCGTGGCAAAGCGTGCTGTTTCGACGCGGGCGAACTGGGCGGCACGCACCATGGCAATGCACTCATGACCGCGGCAGGGCTGGTGGTGCTCGACAGCGTTCAGGATCGCGCCTTCCTTCAGCAGGTCCGGGACAACGGTCAGCATCTTCGTGAAGGCCTCGCACGGCTGGCGCATCGTTATGATCACGGCGACCTGCGCGGTCAGGGGCTGTTCTGGGGTTTGACCCTGTCGGATGATTCAGCAGATGCCGTAGTCAAAGCAGCGCTGCATGAAGGCCTGATACTCAACGCCCCACAAGCCGATTGCCTGCGCTTCACCCCGGCACTTACGGTCAGCAAGGCCAACATCGACGAAATGCTCCTGCGCCTGGCCCGGGCCTTCTCCAGAGTGCGCACCGCACAACTGCAATGCCGCAAAGGGATTGCCGTCTGAGCTGAAGCTTCCTACCCGAATTCAAGAACCGTCTCGCGGTATAACGCACGCCCCACGCCTGATTCTTTTGGTGTGGGGCGTTTTTTTTGCGTGCGATAGTGGCGAACAAATGGCGGAAGCACTGAACCCTGACGAGCGGCACGGGTCATTAGCGTGTATGGCTCACGTGAGCCAACCCCCAATCAGGAGCTGACCCATGGATTTCATTCGTATCATCATCGCCATTCTGTTGCCGCCACTGGGTGTGTTTCTGCAGGTCGGATTTGGCGGGGCGTTCTGGTTGAACATTCTGCTGACGTTGTGCGGATACATTCCGGGGATCGTGCACGCGGTTTACATCATCGCCAAGCGCTGAGTTCCGCGGCGCCAGGTAGATCGCTATCGCGAGCGGCCCGCTCCCACATTGGTCTCGGTTGTTCACACATTGCGTGTACACCAGAACACCTGTGGGAGCTGGCTTGCCAGCGATTGGGGCGACACGGATCCGAGTGGTGGAGGTGAATTTCAGTCCGCCAATGCCATCACCCGCCGATAAAACGCCCACTCCCGCTCCAACGCATGCGCCTGATTCACCGCTCGACGAAAGCCGTGGCGTTCGTCGGCGTAGTAGTGCGCCTCGACCGGAATGCCATTCTGCTCGAGCGCCGTGACCATGTCGCGGGTTTGCTGCGGGACGACGACGGCGTCCAGTTCACCCTGAAAGAAAATCACCGGCACGCGGATGTTGCTCGCGTGCAGCAAGGGTGTGCGGGCAGCGTAGCGTTCGGCGTCCTGTTCGGGATCGCCGATCAGCCAGTCCAGATAATCGCCTTCGAACTTATGCGTCGCACGGGCAAGGGCGACTGGATCGCTGACCCCGTAGAGGCTGGCGCCGGCGCGGAACACTTGATGAAAGGCCAGGGCGCATAGGGTCGTGTAGCCGCCAGCGCTGCCGCCACGAATGAACGCGCGTTCACCGTCGATCAGGCCTTGTCTGGCGAGATAGTCGACCACGGCGCAGGCGTCCTCGACATCGACGTCACCCCAACTCAGATGCAACGCCTGCCGATATTCCCGGCCATACCCGCTGCTGCCGCGATAGTTGAGGTCGGCGACCGCGAAGCCGCGTTGCGTCCAGTACTGGATGCGCGGATCGAGCATCGGGTAGCACGCTGAGGTCGGGCCACCATGGATGAACACCACCAGCGGCGGCTTCGTTTCACCGCTCATCGCCGGATAAAAGAACCCGTGAGCCTCGCCCGAACCGCTTGGGTAGCGCAGGGTTTGCGGGCGGCTGATGCGTTCGGCGGCCAGCGGCGCAACGCCGCCGGCCAGCACTGTTACTTCATGGGATGCGCGATCAATGGCGATCACCGCCGAAGGGCTGATCGGCGAGGCAGCGATGCAATAGATGAATCGCTCATCCAGTGCCAGATGCCGGAATCGGCTGTAATCGCCGGTGAGGTCATCGCCATTCAATGCGAGGCGACCGAAACCGCTCTCACTCCAACTGGCCAGATAGCCGTCAGCCAGTGGCAGCCAGGTGCAGCCGCCCATTTGCCACGGCGCTGGCGCGTGATCCGCTTGCACGCTGGGCAATGGCTCGAATCCATCCACTGATTCGACATAAGGCTGCCAAAAGCCAGCGCGGTCGGTCAGACAGTAAAGCTGTCCTTTCGCGTCGAAACGCGGCTGTTGAATCGACTCTTCAGTGGCATCGCCCGCCACGCAGCGGGGTGCTGAAAAGCTTTGCCCGGAACGCTCGGCCACCATCAACCGGGTTGACGTCCATGGTTGATGCGGACGGCTCCACTCGATCCACGCCAGCCTTGCGCCATCCGGGCTGATAACCGGTGCGGCATAAAAGTCCGCGCCTTCGGCCAGCAGACGGCGCGTACCATCGGCCAGATCGATTGCGACCAGTCGATGCTGATCGCCATTTTCCTCGACTGCCAAAATCTGCCCGTCGGCAAAATTCACATCGCCATAGCGGCACTCGCCTGATGTCAGCGCCTCGGGCGAGCCATCCAGCGTTTGCCGGTAAAGCTGCTGATCCGCCTCATTAACGAAAACCACACCGTCAGGCGTCAGACAAAACGCTCCACCGCCATATTCGTACACCCGACTGCGTGCGCTGAAACCCGTGGGTGTCAGACATTTCGCCACGCCGTCGCGCCAGTGCCAGATTCGGCACGCGGCATCTTCCGGGCGATATTCGTTCCAGAACAAACCGTTGGCACCGAGTTGCAGTTCGGCAAAATCCATTCCGGCAGCGACAGCTTGGGCGGCGCTGAAAGGCTCAGCCTTTAGCGATGAGGCGTGAGTTTCGTTCATTGCGAAAGGCCAGTTGTTCGATGGTTTGGGTGGCGTGCTCGGCTTCTTCGCGGGCCGCAAGGATCACACCGTGATGTTCGGATTTGCTGCACACCGGGTCTGCATTGCTTGCATCACCGGTCAGCATGAATGCCTGGCAGCGGCAGCCGCCGAAATCCTTTTCCTTTTCGTCGCAGGAGCGGCACGGCTCTGGCATCCAGTCGTAACCGCGAAAGCGGTTGAAGCCGAACGAGTCGTACCAGATGTGCTGCATGCTGTGGTCGCGCACATTGGGAAATTGTACCGGCATCTGTCGGGCGCCATGACAAGGCAGGGCGGTGCCGTCCGGTGTGACTGTCAGAAAAATACTGCCCCAGCCGTTCATGCAGGCTTTCGGGCGTTCTTCATAGTAGTCCGGGGTAACGAAAATCAGCTTGCACGGATGCCCTTCGGCTTCCAGTTTGGCGCGGTATTCGTTGGTGATGCGCTCGGCACGGACCAGTTGCTCTTTGGTCGGCAACAGACCGACACGATTGAGCTGCGCCCAACCGTAGAACTGGCAAGTGGCGAGCTCGACGAAGTCGGCTTCCAGCGCAATGCACAGCTCGATGATGCGGTCGATCTTGTCGATGTTGTGCCGATGAGTGACGAAGTTCAGCACCATCGGATAGCCGTGGGCCTTCACTGCACGGGCCATCTCCAGCTTCTGCGCAAAGGCTTTTTTCGAGCCGGCGAGCAGGTTGTTCACTTGCTCGTCGCTGGCCTGGAAACTGATCTGGATGTGGTCGAGACCGGCCTTCTTGAAGTCGCTGATTTTCTGCTCGGTCAAGCCGATGCCGGAGGTGATCAGGTTGGTGTAAAAACCCAATTTCCGAGCTTCAGCTATCAGCTCGGCGAGGTCCTGGCGCACCAGCGGCTCTCCACCGGAAAAGCCCAACTGAGCCGCGCCCATCTCCCGTGCTTCGCGGAACACCTTGATCCACTGTTCGGTACTCAGCTCTTTTCCCTGTTCGGCAAAATCCAGTGGATTGGAGCAGTACGGGCATTGCAGCGGGCAGCGATACGTCAGCTCGGCGAGCAGCCACAGCGGCAGGCCGATTTCAGGTTTTGCGGGCAGATCAACCAAGGGTGATCCAGTGTTGCGCACGGGCAACCTCCATGAATTGCTCGATGTCGTCACCGAGCTCGGGCACGCCGGGGAACTGCTCGTCGAGTTTGGCGATGATCGCCGCGACATCCCGTTCACCGTCAATCAAACCACCGATCAGCGCGGCCGTCTCGTTGAGTTTGATCATGCCTTCGGGGTACAGCAGCACATGGCCTTTTTGCGCCGGTTCGTACTGGAAACGGTAGCCGGGACGCCAGGTCGGGGTCTTGCTGCGGTCGAAACTCATAAGGTGATTCCTTTATGCCAGACGCGTTGCTCAGTCACGCTGTGATACGGCGGGCGGTTCAGTTCGTAGGCCATGCTCATGGCATCGAGCATGCTCCAAAGAATGTCCAGTTTGAACTGGAGAATTTCCAGCATGCGCTCCTGGCCTTCGCGCGTCTTGTAGTGTTCCAGTGTGATCGCCAAACCGTGCTCGACATCGCGCCGTGCCTGGCCGAGGCGGGTGCGGAAGTACTCGTAGCCGGTCGGGTCGATCCATGGGTAATGCTGCGGCCAACTGTCCAGACGCGACTGATGGATCTGCGGCGCGAACAGTTCGGTCAGTGAGCTGCTGGCGGCTTCCTGCCAACTGGCGCGGCGGGCGAAGTTAACGTAGGCATCGACGGCGAAACGCACGCCAGGCAACACCAGTTCCTGCGAACGCAGTTGATCCGGGTCGAGGCCGACTGCCTGGCCGAGCCGCAGCCAGGCTTCGATACCGCCGTCTTCACCGGGAGCGCCGTCATGGTCGAGCAAGCGCTGTATCCACTCGCGGCGGATTTCGCGATCCGGGCAGTTGGCGAGGATCGCGGCGTCTTTCAGGGGGATGTTCACCTGATAGTAGAAGCGGTTGGCGACCCAGCCCTGAATCTGCTCACGGGTGGCGCGGCCTTCGTACATCGCCACATGGTACGGGTGGTAGATGTGGTAATACGCGCCCTTGGCGCGCAGGGCCGCTTCGAATTCTGTAGGGGACATTGGCGTGTCAGTCATGTCTGTTCTCCGGGAACAACCATTGGATTCTGTGGTGTCTGTCAGGACGCGATCGCTGGCAAGCCAGCTCCCACAGATTTTGCGTACGCCACAGAACCTTGTGGGAGCTGGCTTGCCAGCGATGAGGCCATCAGCTACAGCACAATACTCATGCCATCGAACGCCACTTCAACATCACGCCGCGCCAGTTCTGCGCGCTCCGGCGAATCCTCATCGAGAATCGGGTTGGTGTTGTTGATGTGGATAAGCACTTTGCGCTGTTCGGGCAATTGCTCCAGCACTTCGAGCATGCCGCCGGGGCCGTTCTGCGCCAAGTGGCCCATCTCGCGACCAGTGCGGGTGCCAACGCCACGGCGCTGCATTTCATCGTCATCCCACATCGTGCCATCCACCAGCAGGCAATCGCTGCCGGCCATGATTTCCAGCAGCGGCGCATCCACCTTGCCTAAGCCCGGGGCGTAAAACAGTTTGCCGCCGGTATTCAGGTCTTCGACGATCAAGCCGATGTTGTCGCCTGGGTGCGGGTCGAAGCGGTGCGGCGAATAGGGCGGCGCGGCGCTGCGCAATGGCAGCGGGGTGAAGCGCAGGTTCGGGCACGCGGCAACGGTGAAGCTCTGGTCGAGCTCAATGCGGTTCCAGTCCAACCCACCGTTCCAGTGGGTGAGCATCTTGAACAGCGGAAACCCTGTGCTGAGGTCTTCGTGAACCATGTCCGTGCACCAGACCTGATGCGGGCAGCCTTCGCGCAGGCTGAGCAGGCCAGTGGTGTGGTCGATCTGGCTGTCCATCAGGATGATGGCGCTGATGCCGGTATCGCGCAGAGCGCGGCCCGGTTGCATCGGGGCAAAGCTTTGCAACTGCGCGCGGATGTCCGGCGAGGCGTTGCACAGCACCCAGTTCACGCCGTCATCGGAAATCGCGATCGACGATTGGGTGCGGGCCTTGGCATTCAGGCTGCCGTCGCGAAAACCTGCGCAGTTGACGCAGTTGCAATTCCACTGCGGAAATCCGCCACCGGCGGCCGAACCCAGAATCTGGACGAACATGAACGCTCCATCATTTCAACGCTGAAAATAAAACGCCCCGGCGAACCGAGGCGTTGCACTGCAATTCTGTCGAGGCAGAACTCAGCGGCTGGCGAAGTACATGGTGACTTCGAAGCCGATACGCAGGTCGGTGTAAGCAGGTTTTGTCCAGGACATAGGGTTACTCCTCAGGTGGTGGATGGGATAGCGCTGTCCATAGGTATAGTCCACGGCAGCGCAGGGATGTTCCAAATAGTTAGGCGGCTATGTTACTCAAAATTTCAACGTGATTGCCCGTGAATATTCGATAAAGCTCGTTGCAGCCTCGGTAATGATCACTTTGTCGCTTGCCACGGCGCGCCGAGCGGCGAATCGCTGGCGAGGCACAGCCAGCCACCCTCGGCGCGGTTCAATCGTTGCGCGGCTGCCAGCAATGCTGGGCGTTCCAGCGAATCGATTGCGCTGACCAGTTGCGGCAGATAATCCGACGAGTGGCCGGCAAGTCTGGACTGCCACAGCAGTTCGGCGACATCTTTGGTCGATAGATTTTCGTCGCTGAATTGATCGGCGAGGTTCTGCCGTTGCTGGACGAGGTCAGTCGCATCGATGAGCGAAGCAAGCGCTTCAATAAACTGTTGAATATGGCGGAGCAACTCCACCGGTGCGAACGTCGGCGATTGCACGCCGAACAGCAGCCCGGTCTGTCCGTGCATCTGCCGCACGGCACTGAACACCGCGTAACCCAACTGCAACTCGACCCGCAGGCGTTGGTAGAACGGCGTTTGGCACAGCTGCGCGAGCAGGCGCCAAGCGGCTTCATCAGAGACGTCGCGACTGGCCGTTGGGCAGAACAGCAACAACGCGTGTTCGCTGGACGCGGTGTCGATGTGGCGCCACAGGTGTTGGCCATTGATCGCCGACGGAGCCGGTATTTGAGTGTCGGGTGTGCCGGGGATGCGGCTCAGAGCCAGGCCCATGGCTGATTGGGTTTGCGCACCGAGGCCCAAGGCCAGGCCATCCCAGCGGGAAGTTGTCCACAAGTGCTGGGCATTGTCGGATGTTTCTACAGAGGGCGGACATTGTTCAGGCAATGCCTTGAGCAATTGGCGGATCGGTAGCAACGGCATTTCCGGCTCACCTCGCGCGGAATCGGCATCAACTTGCGTCAGACATTTCAGCGCATGCTCCAGGACGATCGGCATTGGTTCTTGCAGACCGGTCAGTTTCAGCAGCCATTGATTGCCGGTCGTGCTGAATGACAATTCCACCCCGGCCTGACGTGCGTCGTCCTGAGTTTCCCGCAGGCTGCCCTGCAGTTGCGCTTGCAGGCCGGCGGTGGCTGCCGCTTCCATCTGCCAGCGCAGATAAATCGCGCCTTGATCACCGTTGTCCGGCAATGCCTGGCTGAACTGCATCGGCGAGCGCTCGCGACGGCCGCGTGAACGATCCTGCGCGAACGTGCGCAGACCTCGGTGAGCGCTGGTTTGTCCGCGGATCAGTCCGGCGTTGGCGACCGGTTCGTTGGCGCGCAAAAATGGATTGGCAGTCGGCAAACGCCAATGGGCGCTGAAGTTATCCACAGTGCCGATCTCACCAACGATATGTTTGAGGGCAGCAACGCCGGTTGCGCTCAGGCCTGTTTCCAATTGTTCGCTGTCGAGCCGCGCCCGTTGCAATGCGCCGCTGACTTGCTGCTGACGCGCAAGCATGGCTGCGTATTCTTCACGCAGCGACGTCCAGTCCTGCTGCGCGAAGAAGCTAAGCCAGTCCCGCACCTGTTCGCCAATGCTGCTCAGCGATTCGGAGGATGTATTGAACGCCAGATGCAGCAAGGCTTGGTCAGCAAACTGATAGAGCGGCGCCGCTTTCAAGCTGTCAGCCAAGCCCTGCTGCTGCAAATACGCAAGCAATCCTCCGGGCTTGGCGCTGTTCAACGAGTGGCAAAGAAACGCCAACGCTTGAGCGGATGAATCAGGCAAGGCGTCGAATGCAAACAGCAGATTGCACTGGCGTTCGGCGACCTGTTGATAACTTTTCACCTTTAACGGCGGCGGCGCGGCTTGCACAACGTTATCCCCAGCCGGCAACGCCGCCGCGAACGTTTCCGCCAACTCGCGTAGCTGTTCGAGGCTTTGCGGCCCAACCAGACTCAAGGTCATTTGCCCGGTGCGATAGAACTGCTGATGGAAGTCTGTCAGAGCCTTTTGAAACTCCGGCTGCTCGACCTGGAGAGTGGCCCGATTGCCAGCATGAAAGCCGCGCAATGGATGATCAGCCGGTAAACCTTCGTACAACGCAAACTGCTGCTGCGCCGTCGGATCTTGTGACCAGGCGACAAATTCCGCCTGTAACACTTCCCGTTCCCGCAATTGATCGTCCGGATTCATACGCGGCTGAGCGAGCATGTCTGACAGACGCTCAAGCCCGGCACTGAATGACTGCCTCGGCAACTCAAAGAAAAAATCGGTAGTGCGCTCGCGAGTGCTGGCATTCACCTGCCCGCCGTGACGCTGCACGTAGGCCATCAGCCCTTCGCTCGCGGGAAAACGCTCAGTGCCGAGAAACAGCAAATGCTCAAGAAAATGCGCCAGTCCCGGCCACGCCAGCGGCACGTCATGACTGCCCGCGGCCACCCGCAGTGCGGCAGCGCTGCGCTTCAGGCCAGGCACATGACGCAGGGTCACGCGCAAGCCGTTGGCCAGGGTTTCAGTGTGGGGGCGGGGGTGAGTCGGCGCAGGCATGGGCACTTCCAGAACAGTGAAGTGCCAATGCTAGCGGATTAGCGCTTGTTGAGCGCGCCGTAAAGTTCAGGCCGACGATCACTGAGATAGTGATTGGCCTTGCGGGAGTCGACCATTAACTGCCGATCCAACTCGCCGACGATCAACGCTTCGTCCAGGCCGGCCTGAGCAATACGGCTGCCGTCCGGCGCGGCGATGCTGCTTTGTCCGCAATAATGGATGTCGCCCTCATGGCCGCAGTAGTTGGCGTAGGCGACGTAGCACTGGTTTTCGAAGGCGCGCGAGCGGACGGTGACATCGGCAACGAAATCGAACGGGATCATGTTCGCCGTCGGCACCAGAATCAGCTCGGCGCCGGCGAGGGCCAGTCGTCGGGCGTTCTCCGGGAATTCGAGGTCGTAGCAGATCAGGAAACCGAGCTTCCAGCCGTTGAGTTCCACCACGGGAACCTCGTCTCCACCGGCGCTGAACATCGACCGGTCAAGATCCCCGAACAGATGGGTCTTGCGGTAATTGCACAGGCGCTCGCCGTGGGAGTCGATCAGCTGCACGGCGTTGTAGATCTGACCGTCGGCAGTGCGCTCGGGATAACCGTAGACGATCGCCAGGCCAGCGGTTTTGGCGATCCGGCCGATCTGCTGCGCCCATTCACCGTTGTAGACCTCGGCCAATGTGCTGACCGCCTCGGCGCCAATGTTGTAGCCGGTCATGAACATTTCCGGCAGCACCAACAGGTCGGCGCCTTTGGCCTCCATCGCCAGTTGATGCAGGCGCTGTAGGTTGGCGGCGGGGTCCAGTGGCAGCGGTGGACATTGGTAAAGGGCTACACGCATCAGGAATTCCTCTTACTCGGGCAGGGCGATAGGGCCGATGTCTTTGAACACATCACCCGGGCCTGGGTTCTCTTTATGTGTGGCACCGCCGAAATGTTTGATGATCCCCCACACCGCGTTGAGCGAAGTCTGCACCGCGCCTTCAACCCACGCAGGCGTCCACGACACATCGTCACCGGCGATGAAGATCCCGCGCTGCTCGGCCGGCATGTCGTCCTGCATGAAGTGCGCGTACATGCGCTGGTTATAGCGATAGTGGCCGGGCAGAGCGCCCTTGAACGCGCCGAGAAAGTACGGATCAGCCTCCCACGACACGGTGATCGGATCGCCGATGATGCGCGCGGCAATGTCGACTTTCGGGTAGATCTTCTTCAGCGCATTCAACGCCAGCTCTACACGTTTTTCTACCGGGTGCGGGAGCATTTTCAAAGCATCGCTCATCCACGAGTACGACAGGCAAATCACCCCTGGCTTGTCGTCGCCGTTGTCGAACAGATAGGTGCCACGGGTCAGGCGATCGGTGAGGGTCATACTCATCAGATCGCGACCGGTTTCAGGGTCCTTGTCCTTCCAGAACGGCCGGTCGACCATCACGAAAGTCTTCGACGACTGCATATAGCGCGTGCGGTCGAGCGCCATCCACATCTTCTGCGAGAACAGCGTTTCGTCGCATTCGATCTGGGTGGTCAGCAGCCAGCTCTGGCAAGTGGTCAGGACGGCGGCGTACTCGCGGGTGTCGCCGTTGTTGTCGGTGACAGCAAAACGACCATCGGCTGCATGGGCGATTTTTTTCACGCCGGAACGCGGTGCGCCCCGGTGCAGGGATTTCAGGCTGGTGCCTTCTGGCCAGTGAACGCAACGTTCCGGCACATGACGCCAAATGCCTTGCGGCACTTGTTCCACACCGCCGACCACCAGGTGCTGGTGATCGTCGCAGTTGGTCATCACCACGCGGAAAATTTCCAGCATCGAGTTAGGGAAGTCCGAGTCCCATCCACCCGTGCCGAAACCGACCTGGCCGAACACTTCGCGATGATGGAACGACAGTTTGGCGAAGGCCTCGGAGGTGGCAACGAAGTCGTAGAACGTGCGGTCGTCCCACAGCGGCACCAGGGTGTTCCACAGTTCTTTGAGGCGCGGCACATCACGGTCGCGGATGGCTTGCTGGATATCGGCGAATTGCGAACCGGCTTCCAGCGCGTCCGCCCAGGCGTCAGCCACTTCCTGGAACAGCGCAGGAAGATCCTTCAAGCTTTGTGCGTAATGGGTTTTGCCTTCCAGATCGATCACTGTGCTGCCGGACGCCGGTGTCAGCGGGTTCGGGAACGGTTTGGTCTCCAGACCCAGCTTGTCGACGTAGTGGTAGAACGCGGTGGAAGATACCGGGAAACGCATGCCGCCGAGCTCAGCGACAATACCGTCAGTGCCGTTGAACGCCTGCGAGCGCAGGCGCCCACCCAGTTTCGACGCCTCGTAAACCACCGGTTTCAGGCCCAGCTTCATCAACTCGTAAGCGGCCACAAGACCTGCGATGCCGGCGCCGACAATCGCCACTTCAGCGCCATGATTTTGCACCGGGATGCTACCGAGTCCGGCCGGGTGTTCGATCCAGTCGTCGAAGGCGAAAGGAAAGTCCGGGCCGAAAATGGTGATGGGCTTTTTACCGTCTGCAGGATGGCGATTGTTCTTGTTCATGGCTGACCTTGCTGGCGACCCGATGCGGAATGCGCGTCTGAGTATAGGAAAAGATGCCAGCCATTCTAGGGAGCGTAGAACACGTTAATAAGACGCAAAGTGTCGTCGTTTTGCCAGTTTCCTGTTCAAAATGACGATCTTAAGCTTCACTCTGTTCCCTGTGGGAGCGAGTTTGCCCGCGACTAGGCCCTATCTGACATCCTGGATCTCAATGCCTGCAATCAGACCGGCTGACCCCGATCAATCTTGCTGCTCAAGATAATCGACGTCGTGGTCTTCTCAACCCCATCCACACTGCCAATCTGATCCAGCAACTGATCCAGCTGCTCCGGCGAATCCGTGCGCAACCACGCCACATAATCAAATTCGCCACTCACCGCACACAGCTGCTGCACCTGCGCCATCGCACTCAAGCGGCGCAACACCTCTTTGCCGGAGCGCGGCTGAACCTTTATCCCGACATACGCCTGCAACCCGCCATCGACCACACGTTGCCCCAGGCGTACGCCGTAACCGGTGATCACCTTGGCTTTTTCCAGCCGCGCCAATCGTGACGTCACCGTGGTGCGGGCAATCCCCAACTGTCGGGCGAGCATGGCCACGCTTTCGCGGGCGTTGATTTGCAGGGCTGCAATCAACTGGCGGTCGATTTCGTCAAGCACGGGCGGGCGGATGTCGGGCAAGGGGGGCTCCATTGGTGCGGATCGTTGATCAGCGCATGTTACAGGCGATGAAGCTCGCCAAGACTGAAAAAAACCAAACCATCACCCAAGAAAAAGCCGCGCATTTGCGCGGCTTTCAAAGTGGTGGGCCCACACGGACTTGAACCGTGGACCAAAGGATTATGAGCCCGAGTAAAAGTGCAATGTTCATTGCTTTAGGTCAGCAAAATAGGCACGTCTGGGACGTATGTGTATATGTGAACGATAATTTTGCACCCATTTTGGACGGAGGTTGGACGGGCATATCGCTGGCCAGTGGTAAACATTTTCCTGCGACTGACCTGGACCTCCGTCCCGCTGCCACTGCTTCTCGAATCCTAGGCTGTGTCTTCGGTGAGAGGGATGTTTATTGCAACCTCCGGGTCATCGAACGCTATAAACGTCCCGAATTTATATCTTTCAGACTGCGCTCGTAATTCCACGGTGTCGCTTTCGAACAGGGTGAACCTGTATTTTTTCGAGTACGAAGCCGATCCAGGTTCTGCCGTAACCGTTAGTGCTACCGAGTATTCGCCTGGTTCCAAATTGAAAAGCCTGGTGAACATTTCCATGAATGGAGCCACTGCATCAGGTTCGGCTTCAACCCACTCCTTGCTTCCGGGAGGCTGAGCATCCAGCTTTTGGCGGATGTCAGCTTTCAGACGTGAAATGCAAGATCGATAGGTTTTTTCCGTCTGCCGATCAAATGCACTAAAAAAGCCGACAGCGTGAGACCAGCTTTCGTTGGGTTTTAATAAAAACGGAACGAACAAAACGCTGGCGGTTGACGAAGGGGTTTCGAAGTAAGACTGGCACGGCAAAGAGGCAAACGGCTGTCCGTCTCGCGTTAGGTCAGCGCGCATGGATCTGATCCTCAATGCGCGCCCCCCAGAATTGGTAATGCCCACTACTAAACCTACGCAGGTGTTACCAACTCGATGCATCAGCTGAATCCGGCTATGCACCTCAACATCTAGGCGCCGTGGTCGAATGAGCAAGTGAATCGGCGGCATTTGCGAAAGAACTATCGCGGCGAACGATACGGCGAAGGACCAAAATTTCCAGTCCAGGTAAAAGGGAACAGTGAGGTCAGCCGTCAAGTACCACTCCTTCGCGCTCCGGAGCGCTGCTATCGCCAGATTTTTTCTGACCTTATTCCATCTCAGATTAGCCGCCCGCCCGCGATTCTGAAAGCGAGTTCATGAAACGGTCCCAGATACCGTCCGTCGTACCTTGTGTATCTATATGCGTTACGTGTAGACATCTCATACACAAGATGAAAGTATAGATCTTAGGGAATGTCCCCTAACTAGAAGCGTGAGGCTATGCCATGAATCGTCTAACCAGCCGAGTAACAGAAATATGAAAATCGCTGAGGTGAATCAGACCTAAAAAAACCGTGAAAACAAAGGAAAGACCATGACCAGATCTCTATTGCGTGCGGAGTCCGCTGCAGCAGAAAAAACAAAACCCGTCCCGATCAACATGCGGGTCGATTTTAGGAAACGAGACTTGATCGATGTGGCCGCTGCCATGTCGGGAAGTGACCGAACCAGCTTCATCCTGGATGCTGCGTGTAAAAAGGCAGAGGAAGTCATCCTTGATCAGCGCCTGTTTGTCCTTGCCGACGATGACTTTGACGCCTTTGAACAAGCCTTACAGAACAATCCCGTAAGGAGTAATACATGCTTAGAGAAACTGCTGCAAAGGCCATCTCGCTGGAGTTGAGCGCTCCAGTAAAACTGACTGAAACCCACGATCTGGATACGTTCGATTGTGGTGAGGACTCTATCAACGAGTTCTTGAAGAAAAAAGCGATCAAGGCCCAGATCGCAAAGACCGCCACGGTGCTTGTTGTTTGCATCAAGGATACGAATACCGTCGTCGGTTACTACACGTTGTCGAACGGTACGATCATGCGGGCAGACGTCGTGCCCAAAAAGGCGCAGCGCAATTCTCCAGACCAGCACCCGATCACGATCTTGGGGCGTATGGGAGTATGTAGGACGCTGCAAGGTACTGGACTGTCGCTCGATCTGATTCAGGACGCGGTGCTTCGTGCGCTTACAGCCTCGGAAGAAGTCGCCTCGACCGCACTCGTTGTGCATCCGCTGAATGAGAGCTTGGTGGGTCTTTACGAGAAGGCAGGGTTCATTCGCTGTCCGCAGTTGTCCTCAATCACGATGATGCTTCCTTTCACCTGATTGGGAGCGCGTGAAAAACTGGCCGCACTCTGCGGCCAGTTAGATCCCTTTCCGATTGTTCACTTCTTTGCAATGAGGGAGGCTGAACAAAAGTCGTAGTTGTTGGCTACTCCCCGTTAGTCCGATGCCTGCTCATCTGGCCGCCCCCTCAAGCTATGTACCCGCCGACTCGGTCCTGACGCCTTCGCCGGAGCCGAGTCTGAAGAGCTACTGCTGATCAGTCCCATGCAAGCGCTGGACGCTCCCGTAACGACCGATGTGAAATACACCTCAATCTATCGCGATGCCCAACAAGTGAAGGCGAAGTGGGAGGCCAAAGGTTGGCCGGCAGAGATGCTGGAGATCGTTACACCCTATGTTCGGAGCTTACCTCCGTCTCAGCAGGATCGCTTGAACCCTACCAAGCGTGTCTACGCGGCGTTGCAGCTTAAGCGACCAGTACGAGGTGAGCTGTCGCGGGTTTACCTGCGGGTCATATACGAACTGGCCAAGCAACAGGGAGTACGATTCATACCAATCAACGATAAGTCTTCGCGCTATGCCATTCCGGCAGAGCTTCAAGCACTTTGTGATCGCTTTGTATCTGGTGACTACAGCACGACGCCAGCGGAAGAGCAGTTGCTCAAGCTGAAGTATATTCACACCTCGGCCAACTGGAACCCTCCCAGGAAGTTGCAAGGCATCACGCCACGCACGGGATTGGTTTATTTTAACGGCCCTACCACGGACGGGATCCGCGTACAGCATCCCCACGTACCCGACTAGGAGTCACAAGCGTGCGAACACTATGGATTTTGTTAGAGGCATTTTTAACGGGCGGTTGCCAAGCTTCGGGACATTCGGACCTGGCTGCCGGCCCGTGGGCGCTGGGTTTATCACTCCCTACGCCATGGACGGCTGGGTTGAGGACAGTGCCACTGTCGATGTCGATGTCGATGGGAACATGTACCGTAGGATTGGAAGCAGCTCTTCCGGGGGGAGGAAAAACGGCACTCAGGGAGCAAGTGGCTGGCTGGTTACGGGAGGAGGCAAAGAAAGACATGTGGTAGATGCAAAACTTCCGGTACGTATTTATGTTCGCTGGCAATCGCTTGTCGAACCACAAACCTACCAAGGCTGGATCGAGATACCCGAAAGTGCACGGCAGGTCATGCGCAATGCCCTGACCAAAGAATGCTCAAGTGTTCCTGAGACTACTTTTCTTCCGAAGCGTGCGTCTGTACGGCTGGGGCTAGCTCCCGGCGGTATTGTCCAAGTGTGGGCACTGGACGAGTGTCGACGAGCAATCAAAGTCGCACGCGCTCAAGTAGAAATAGAGCCAAAGGGGCCTGACTTAGGGCTTTCAGATGGTACTTACTATCCATTGCAGGATGCGTCAAAACTGTATGTCGAAAAGTACGGAATCCCCTACGGCAGTTGGTAAGTCTGCACATATTTAGCCCGTCAATTGGCGGTTTTTTGCTATCCAGTGATGGGCTTTAATTTCTCGCTCAACGACAGTGCGCTGGTGCCATTGCGTACGAACTCTCCGGCATTGTCTGGCGGCGGTGTTGGCCCATGCTTGTGCGCAGCTAGCTGGCTATCCTGACGCTTCAAAAAGTTCTCGGGCACGCAACGCTGGCCATGACACAGAAGTACGCACACTTCAGTCCTGGACACATGGCAGAGGTTGTCACTTTGAATCCGCTAGCCGGTATCTTGGAAGCGAAACCAGTGGTCGCAGAGGTGGCGTAAAGGCCCGTCCAAAAACGGAATTGGACGAATCTTGGACGGAAAGCATTTTGTGCAATTCAATCGACCAGTTTTTTCAAGCGCTAGAAACGACGAAAGCCACGTAATACGTGGCTTTCAATTTGGTGGGCCCACACGGACTTGAACCGTGGACCAAAGGATTATGAGTCCTCTGCTCTAACCAACTGAGCTATAGGCCCTCAGTAGGCCGCGGATTATAGCGACGGTTTCGCCGCTGTGCTATCCGAAAAATCCGATACGGTAATACGCAGAAACGTCGCGGCGAATTCTTCCGGTGGCAGCGGCAGGCTGACGATGTAGCCCTGGATCTGTTCGCAGCCTTCGGCGGCGAGAAATTGTTGTTGCGCCTGGGTTTCCACGCCTTCGGCGATGACGGTGAATTGCATGCTTCGGCCCAAGGCGATGATGGCGCGGACAATCGCCGCATCGTGCGGGTCGTCGGGCAGTCCGCGGACGAATGACTGATCGATTTTGAGGATGTCCAGCGGCAGACGCTTGAGGTAGCTCAGCGAAGAATAACCGGTGCCGAAGTCGTCGATCGCCAGTTGTACGCCCAGGTGTTTGAGTTGATGCAGCACTGTCAGTGCTTCTTCAGCCTGGCTCATGATGAAGTTTTCGGTAATTTCCAGTTGCAGTAAATCCGGCCTGAGACCGTTGTCCTTGAGCAGTTGCTCGATGCGCCCAAGCAGATTCGGCTGCCGCAACTGCGCCCCGGCGAGGTTGACCGACAGCGGCCCGAGGCTGTCGTAGATCTGGTTCCACTCGAACATCTGCCGGCACGCAGTCTCCAGCACCCAATCGCCGATCTGCAGAATCATCCCGTTCTCTTCGGCCAATGGAATGAAGTGCTCCGGCGGCACCTCGCCAAAGGTCGGATGGCGCCAGCGGATCAGCGCTTCGGCGCCGACGAGGCTGTGGTCGTCGAGGCTGATTTTCGGTTGGTAGTAGAGATGCAACTCCTCACGCTCAATGGCTCGACGCAGTTCGTGCTCCAGTGCCACGCGCTCGATGGCCTGTGCGGTGAGGTCGCGGGTGTAACTCTCGACGCGGTTGCGGCCCTTGGCTTTGGAGCGGTACATCGCCGCATCGGCGTTTTTTACCAGTGTGGCCACGTCGCCACCGTCGCGGGGGTACAGGCTGGTGCCGATGCTGGCGCTGATGAAAAACTCATGTTCGCCGGCCTGAAAAGGCGCGCCGAAGCAATTGAGCAGTTTTAGCGCGATATGATCGGCGTCGCTGGCCTGTTGCAGGCCGGGCAACAGAATGATGAATTCGTCGCCGCCGAGGCGGGCGACGGTATCAATGTCGCGCAGCTGTTCTTTGAGGCGTACGGCGATGCCCTTGAGCAGCAGGTCGCCGACCGGATGACCGAGGCTGTCATTGATGTGTTTGAAGCGGTCGAGATCGAGGAACAGCACGGCACCCAGACCGCCGTTTTCCTGCTGATTATTGAGTGCCGTGAGCAAACGGCTTTCGAACAACGTGCGGTTCGGCAGGCCGGTGAGTGGGTCGTGGTGAGCCTGATAATCGAGTTTGGCCTGGGCGTGCTTGAGGCTGGAGATGTCGGCAAATACCGCAACAAAATGGGTGATGAGTTTGTCGCGGTTGCGCACTGCGCTGATGGTCAGCCAGCTCGGATACAACTCGCCATTCTTGCGCCGATTGGAAATCTCGCCCTGCCAGTGGCCTTCATCGGTCAACTGGTGCCACATCGCTGCGTAAAACGCGCTGTCGTGCAGGCCCGAGGCGAGCAGGCGCGGTGTATGGCCGAGGGCTTCGCTTTCGCTGTAACCGGTGATTTCGGTGAAGGCCCGGTTGACTGCGCTGATGTGCTGCTGGGTGTCAGTGATCAACACGCCTTCCGCGGTGCTTTCGAAAACAGTCGCAGCCTGTTGCAGTTTCTCCTGCATCAGGTGGCGTTCGGTGATGTCGCGGGCGATGGTCAGCATGCAGTCTTCTTCGCCGATCGGTAGCGGTCGGGCAGACACTTCGCACAGGCGAATCTGCCCATCGCTGCGGCGAATATGGCAGGTGAAATCACGGACGAAGCCGTCGCGGTGCAGCAGATCGAGCATCTGTTTACGTTCGTTGAGGTTGACCCAGATCCCCAGGTCCAGCGCCGAACGATCCACCGACATGGCGCTGTTGAACCCGGTGATCCGGCTGAAACCGTCGTTGACTTCAAGCAGCAATCCGTCGCTTTGACGCGACAGCAGCAAGCCATCCGGAGATGCATGAAACGCCTTGGCAAACTTTTCTTCCGACGTTTGCAGTTGCTGTTGGGTTTCCTTGAGCTGAGTGATGTCGCGCACCACCACGACCAGTGCGGGCGTGGTGTCGAGATCAAAGGGTTCGGCGGAAATCAGCCCGGTAAACACCTGGTCATTGTTACGGCGAAAGGGCATTTCCAGGTTGCGAATGCTTCCGGCCTGCAACCGCTGCAACAGCCCCGGTCCGACACCGGGAATGCCCCAGATGTTGAGGTCGGTGGCGGTCTGACCGATGACTTCTTCGGCTTTCAGTCCGATCTGCTCTTCGAAGGCCTCGTTTACTTCCAGCAAGCAACCGTCGGACAACCGCGCGATCACCAGAATGTCCGGGCATTGCTGGAACACCGAAGCAAATTTCTGCTCGGACAGGCGCAAGGCCTCCTCGGTACGTTTGGTCTCGCTGATGTCGATCATCAGTCCGCGCATCACCGGCTCATGGCCGTGTTCGATAAGGCTGACGATGTCGCGTACCCACAGACAGCGACCGTCGGCGGTGATCACCCGGTAATCGAGGCTATGATCGCGTCCGGCCAGCACTTCGTGATCGCAGAAGCTCTGGGCGCGGGTCAGGTCGGCCGGGTGAATGATGTTGCGCCAGAACCCCGGAATCAGCCAATGCGATAGCGGATAGCCGAGCAAGTCTTCGGCGTGGGGTGACACATAGCTGTAGGTGAAGTCGCTCATTCGCGCTTCCCAGGCGATGGCCGACAAGCTCTCTACCAAGCCACGATAGTGATACTCACTGCTGCGCAATTCCTGTTCGAGGTTGATGCGGCGGGCGATCTCCGAACTCAGGCGGCGATTGATGCGGATAACCACCGCCAGCACGATGATCAGGATCCCCAGGCCAGGCAGGCCGTAAACCAGCAGATCTGACCAGAATGTCCGGTGATCAAGCACGTTGCCGACCCAATGCTCTTGAATCTCGCTGATTTCAGCGGGGGACATGTCCGCCAGGACTTTGTCCAGAATGCCCACCAGTATCTTGTTGTCACGGGGTACGCCCATCGCCAGCTGATAGCGATACGGGGTTTCGCCGCTGACGTACAGGCCGTCGAGTTTCAGCTGACGCAGGCTCCAGACACTGGACGCGAGATCACCGACTACAGCGTCGACTTCATCGGTGGCAAGCGCTTGCAAGGCAGAGCTGACATTGGGCATGGCGACCAGATTCAGGTCGGGATGGTGGGTGCGCAGGAGTTCATGGGGCGCGTAGTTTTCCACCACGGCGATCTTCAGACCGTACAGATCCTCAAGTTTGCGCGGTTGTGCGCCGCCGATGTGGGCGAGGATGACGATGGGGAAGTCGAGGTAAGGACGAGTGAACGACAGATATCCCTGACGCTCCGGTGTCGACATGATCCCGGGCAGCAGGTCGATTTTGCCCTGCTTGACCTGCTCAAGCACCACCGTCCAGCTCACGGGTTCGACCGGGGTGAGCTTGATCGCCAGACGCTGGCGTATGACGTCTATGTAGTCAGCTGCCAGGCCCTGATAGCGGGACTGATCGTCACGAAACTCAAAAGGCGGCCACGACGCGTCGACGCCTAGGCGCAAGTCCGGATGAGCCGTCAGCCAGCTACGTTCTTCATCGGTCAGAGTCAGTGCGTCAGCCGTTGCGGTCCAGATCATCAATGACAGCAGAATTAGCACGGACGCCAATCTGGGCATAGCGCTCTCGGTATGGCTCGGGGGTGGTTGTTTCGAGTGTAGACGGGGTATGCGGGGGAGGGGTGGTGCGGAGGATTTAATCTGCTACATAAACAAAACCCCCGGCCTGGGCCGGGGGTTCTGGTATCACTCGTCGAGGAAGGAGCGCAAATGCTCGCTTCGCGTCGGGTGGCGCAGCTTGCGCAACGCCTTGGCTTCAATCTGACGGATCCGCTCACGGGTCACGTCAAACTGTTTGCCCACTTCTTCGAGCGTATGGTCGGTGTTCATGTCGATACCGAAACGCATGCGCAGTACCTTGGCTTCACGGGCAGTGAGGCCGGACAGCACTTCGCGAGTCGCTTCTTTCAGGCTCTCAACAGTGGCAACATCGATTGGCGACTGCATGGTCGAGTCTTCGATGAAGTCACCCAGATGGGAGTCTTCGTCATCACCGATCGGGGTTTCCATGGAGATCGGCTCTTTAGCGATCTTCAATACCTTGCGGATCTTGTCCTCAGGCATTTCCATGCGTTCGCCCAGCTCTTCCGGGGTCGGTTCGCGACCCATTTCCTGCAACATCTGCCGGGAAATACGGTTGAGCTTGTTGATCGTCTCGATCATGTGCACCGGAATACGGATGGTGCGGGCCTGGTCGGCGATCGAGCGAGTGATCGCCTGACGGATCCACCAGGTGGCATAAGTCGAGAACTTGTAACCACGACGGTATTCGAACTTGTCCACCGCTTTCATCAGACCGATGTTGCCTTCCTGGATCAGATCGAGGAATTGCAGGCCGCGGTTGGTGTACTTCTTGGCGATCGAGATCACCAGACGCAAGTTCGCTTCAACCATCTCTTTCTTCGCGCGGCGGGCCTTGGCCTCACCGATCGACATGCGACGGTTGATGTCCTTGATTTCAGCAATGGTCAAACCGGTTTCGGTTTCCAGCGCGATCAGTTTCTGCTGGCAACGAATGATGTCCGGCTGAACACGGCCGATGGCTTCGGCGTATTTGCTCTTGCCTTTGGCCAGTGCGTCGGACCAGCTTTCGTCGACTTCGTTGCTCGGGAACTGACGCAGGAAATCGGCGCGTGGCATACGTGCATCACGTACGCACAGTTGCATGATCGCGCGCTCTTGCTGACGCAGACGATCCAGGGCACCACGAACACGCTCGACCAGGGCTTCGAATTGCTTCGGCACCAGTTTGATCGGCATGAACAGCTCGGCCAGTAGCAGCAGTTCGGCAATCGCTGCCTTGTTGCTGCGACCGTGCTTCTTCAGCGCCTTGCGGGTGATTTCCATCTGATCGGACACAGCGCCAAAACGCTGGGCCGCGATGACCGGATCCGGACCGCTTTCGGCTTCTTCTTCGTCATCGGAAGAGTCGGCTTCATCGTCGTCGGTGTCATCGTCAGCCTTGACGGCTTTCGGATCGACCGGCGGCGGCACTTCTGCCGCAGGCGGCGCAATGCCGTCGTCCGGGTCGATATAACCGCTCAGGACGTCAGAAAGGCGACCACCTTCGGTGGTGACGCGGGTGTACTCGGAGAGAATGTGGTCAACCGTGCCAGGGAAGTGCGCGATTGCGCCCATCACTTCACGGATGCCCTCTTCGATACGCTTGGCGATTTCGATTTCGCCTTCACGAGTCAGAAGCTCAACGGTACCCATTTCACGCATATACATGCGCACAGGGTCAGTCGTGCGACCGATATCGGTCTCCACCGCTGCCAACGCGGCTGCTGCTTCTTCCGCAGCGGCCTCGTCGGTGTCGGCGTCGGCCAACATAAGGGCGTCCGCATCCGGAGCACTCTCGTGTACGGGGATCCCCATGTCGTTAATCATGCGGATGATGTCTTCCACCTGCTCAGGATCTGAAATATCCTCGGGCAGGTGGTCGTTGACCTCGGCGTAAGTCAGATACTTCTGCTCACGACCCAGTTTGATCAACTCAATAATACGAGACTGCTGTTGCGCTTTTCCGGACATAACACCCTATCCACTGAAGGTCTTGGCGGGCAAAAAACAAGCCGAGGATTATACCTGAGCTATGACCTCACGCGCCAGTTGAGGTCGGGCTTGATGCGGAAACATTGCGACTTAAAAGGTCGCGCAGTTGATTTTTCTCTTCGATACTCAGTTCGCTTTGACGCGCTTTCCTGAGTAACTGTTCAAGATTTCGCTCGCGTTGGCGGGCTGACAAGCTAGTAATGGTGTCGAAAAACTGTTGTTCAAGGTTATCTCCGTCAATCAGCCATTCCTTTTCTGCCAGTGCCTTGAGCAATCGACCCTGTTCAGTGCCGTGCCATCGCGCGATCAACTGAAATGAGTTTAGCTTGGGATTCTTCTGTACGGCTTCGAGCAGCGCCACAAGCAGCTGGGCGTTGGTCTGATTTTCGTCCGCAATGTGCCCGGCATCTTCGACGCGCTTGGCCAATTGCGGGTGATGAAGCAGTGTGCGCAGGGCGGTCAGGGTCGGCGACTCGACGCCGATTGGCGTCCGTGGTCGTTGCTGATCGCGATCGCCACCACGCTTGCCGTTTTTATCCCAGGGTTTTTTGTCCCATTTCTTGCCGCCGGCACCGGGTTTTTTCGGCGTCCACTCCTGCTGCGGCGCGTACATGTCCTGCGCCTGCGGCTGATGGTAGTCGCTGTAATCGGGCATTGCATCGTAATCGAAGCCCGGATCGTAGGCGGGCGGCGCTTCCTGCGGTGCGTTTTGCGCGAGCTGACTGACGGTTTCGCTGCTCAGGCCGGTGATTTCGGTCAGGCGCTGACGCATCAGAATGCGCAGATTTGCACCTGGCACTTTGTCGATCAACGGTGCAGCTAGGGTGGCCATGTGGGCCTTGCCTTCGAGCGAGCGCGGGTCGGACTCTTCGCTCAGTTGCTGGAAGAAATAATCTGCCAGCGGCTGCGCATGCTGATTGATTCGGGCCTTGAAGGCGTCGGTGCCCTCGGCGCGAACCAGGGTGTCCGGGTCTTCGCCTTCGGGCAGAAACAGGAATCGCGCGCGACGTCCATCCTGCAGGCTTGAAAGCGTTGCCTCCAATGCGCGCCACGCGGCATTGCGGCCGGCCTGGTCGCCGTCGAAACAGAACAAGACGTTGGGCACGACGCGGAACAGGCGTTTCATGTGCTCTTCGCTGGTCGCGGTGCCCAGCGTTGCGACGGCATTGCGCAGGCCTTGTTGGGCGAGGGCGATGACGTCCATATAGCCTTCGACGACGATGATTTCGTCAAGGTTGCGGTTGTTCTTGCGCGCTTCATAGAGGCCGTAGAGTTCCTGGCCTTTATGGAAAACCGGGGTTTCCGGTGAGTTCAGGTATTTGGGCTTGTCGTCGCCCAGTACGCGACCGCCGAAAGCAATGATCCGACCGCGGCTGTCGCGGATCGGGAACATCACGCGATCGCGGAAGCGGTCATAGCGCTTGCCGGTTTCGGCGTTCTCGATCAGCAGGCCGGCGTCGATCATGGCTTTTTGCTGAAGTGTGTCGCTGCTCAAGTGTTTGAACAGGTTGTCCCAGCCCGGCGGAGCAAAGCCTAAACCGAAGTCTCGGGCAATCTCACCTGTCAGGCCGCGACCCTTGAGGTAATCCACGGCGGCTTTACGCGCTGGGTGGCTCTTGAGCGCCTGCCGATAAAAGTCAGCGGCAGCAGTGAGCAGCGGATACAGCGGCGAATCGGTCGGCTGGCGCGGCTTGTGCGGGCGGCCACTTTCTTCGCGGGGTATTTCCATGCCGGCGGCTTTCGCAAGGTCTTCAACAGCCTGGGGGAAATCCAGGTTGTCGTGATCCATGAGGAAGCCGAGCGCGTTACCGCCGGCACCGCAACCGAAGCAGTAATAGAACTGCTTGTCGGGGCTTACGCTGAACGACGGGGTTTTTTCTTTATGAAACGGGCAGCAGGCGGTGTAGTTCTTGCCAGCCTTCTTCAATTGCACGCGCGAGCTGACCACGTCGACGATGTCGGTGCGGTTCAGCAGGTCGTCAATGAAGCTCTGGGGAATCAGCCCGGCCATGGCGTGCTCGTTGTCTGCGCTGTAATAAGTCCGATGCGAAGGGCGGCCGGACGCGGGTCGTTGTTTGAAGCACGCAAAATGTGCGGCTCGACCAGTGTCGTCTGCGTTATCGCTGTCGGGAAGTGTATCTGCCGAAAATCCACTGACGTTAGTACCAATCAGCCTTCGACTATTTGAAAGTGTTGCGCTGAATCCGCTGACGGCCGGTTAAAGACCTCGGATAGCTCAATAAAGCGGGCACGCATGCAGGTGCCTTGGGCTGATCGTCGTAAGAGGAATCAGTGGGTGTGCTCGTCAGTAGCCTTGAAAGGCTCGTCAGAAAAGACGTGCACCGCTGGCAAAAGAGCCAGGTCTGACGTTTGAAGCAGATTTGTCTCGGTCGCGTGTGCGGCGTCGACGATGAAGCATCAAGCGATATCCGCAAATGCCAATAGCCCGGCTGAGGGCCGGGCTTGGCAGAAGCTTGCTACGAACGTCTGTGTATTAGTACAGACGAACGGCGCGGCGCTGTTCGCGCTGAACTTTCTTGGCGTGACGCTTAACAGCGGCTGCTGCTTTACGCTTACGCTCAGAAGTTGGCTTCTCGTAAAATTCGCGGCTACGAACTTCAGCCAGTACACCGGCTTTTTCGCAGGAGCGCTTGAAACGACGCAGAGCTACGTCGAAGGGTTCGTTCTCTTTAACTTTGACGGCTGGCATCCAGAGCTACCTTCTTTCATTACCGGGATCAACGTTCTCGTCGCAAAAAATTCGCGGCTGAGGTCGTCGGTTTTTAAGGGTTGCGGATGTTAACCCCTCATCGCTCGGAATGCAAAGCCTCTGATCGAAAACCGCTGGTCGGGGCATCACGCGGGGACTATTATGCGCGCCTTCGAATTCAGCCTAAACAAGGCGCAAACCCATGCTAGTACTGGGATTAGAAACCTCCTGCGACGAAACCGGCGTCGCATTATATGACAGTGAACGGGGTCTGCTGGCTGATGCACTGTTCAGTCAGATTGACCTGCATCGCGCCTATGGCGGTGTGGTGCCGGAGCTGGCCTCGCGTGACCACGTCAAACGCATGCTGCCCTTGATTCGTCAGGTGTTGGCCGAGGCTGACTGTGTGCCGACCGAGATCGACGCGATCGCCTACACCGCGGGTCCTGGCCTGGTCGGGGCGCTGCTGGTTGGTGCTTCCTGCGCCCAGGCACTGGCGTTTGCCTGGGGCATTCCGGCACTCGGTGTGCATCACATGGAAGGTCATTTGCTGGCGCCGATGCTGGAGCCAGAACCGCCACAATTTCCGTTCGTCGCTTTGTTGGTCTCCGGCGGTCATACGCAGTTGGTTCAGGTCGATGGCATCGGTCAATACGCGTTGCTCGGTGAGACGCTCGACGACGCGGCCGGTGAAGCTTTTGACAAGACCGCGAAGATGATGGGCCTCAATTATCCCGGCGGTCCGGAAATCGCCAAGCTGGCGGAGAAGGGCGTCGCAGGACGTTTCACTTTCCCGCGTCCGATGTGTGATCGCCCGGGGCTGGAATTCAGCTTCAGCGGTCTGAAGACCTCGGCGCTCAACACCTGGCAGCAGCGCATCAGCGCCGGGGACGACAACGAGCAAGCCCGTTGCGACATCGCGCTGGCGTTCCAGCAGGCCGTGGTGGAGACTTTGACCATCAAGTGCAAGCGGGCCCTGAAACAGGCGGGCATGAAGCGCCTGGTGATTGCTGGCGGCGTTAGCGCCAACAAGGCCCTCCGTGTGTCACTGGAGAAAATGCTCGGCGACATGAAGGGCGATGTGTTTTATGCCCGTCCCGAGTTCTGCACCGACAATGGCGCGATGATCGCGTTCGCCGGTTGCCAGCGATTGCAGGCCGGACAGCAGGAAAGTCTGGCGATCAGCGTGCAGGCGCGCTGGCCGATGGAGCAATTGTCGGCACTCTGATGGGCCGCGCTCATGAACGGTATTCAGAAATGCCGTTCGCGCCCGGCAAACAGGTCGCGTAGATTGCCACGGTGGCGCCAGACGATCAGCAGCGTCAATGCGCTCATCGGCAGCAGTGCCTCCGGTTCTTGCCAGGCCAGTAGCGGCAGAGTCAGCGGTGTGGCGATCAGCGCTGCCAGAGAGCTGGTGCGGGTCAGGTAGAACGTCAGCAGCCAGGCACACACCGCCAGCAGCGCAGCAGGCGGATACAGGGCCAGCAGCATGCCGGCAGCGGTGGCGACTCCCTTGCCGCCGCGAAAACGGAAATACAGCGGGAACAGGTGACCGATCACGGCGCACACGCCAATCCAGGCCTGATCTTGCAGCGAAAGGCCGATAGCCGCAGCGAGCAGTACCGGCAGCAGGCCTTTGCACAGATCACCCAGCAGGGTCAGGATCGCGAGTTTGCGACCGGCCAGGCGCAGCATGTTGGTGGCGCCGGCATTGCCTGAGCCACTCATTCGCGGGTCCGGATTTCCGGTCAGGCGGCTGAGCAAAATGGCGAAGGACAGAGAGCCGAGCAGGTAGGCGAGAGTCGCCAGTAACCAAAACATGCTTACTATTCCGGGCGAGGACGCCCTGATTCTAACGGCGCATTGCGCCCTTGTCGTGCAGCGGAGAAAAGTGCGTGGACAGAGTGTTTATCGAGGGCCTGGAAGTCGACACCGTGATCGGTGCTTACGACTGGGAGCGCGGCATCCGACAGTGTCTGCGTCTTGATCTGAGCTTCGCCTGGGACAATCGCCCGGCCGCGGCCGGTGATGATCTGACCCTGGCGCTCGACTATGCCAGCGTTTCCACGCGTATCCAGGCGTTTGCCGAACAGGCGCAGTTCCAACTGGTCGAGACTTTTGCCGAGCGTCTGGTCGCGGTACTCATGGACGAATTCAAGATCACCTGGGTCCGCCTGAAGCTGACCAAGCCCGGCGCCGTGCCGGCCGCCAAGGGTGGCGTGGGTGTGGAGATCGAGCGCGGATGTCGCTGACTCAGGTCTATCTCGGGCTCGGTAGCAACATCGAGCGCGAAACCCATTTGCGCGCCGGTCTGGATGCGCTGGCCACTTTTTTGGTGGATATCCGCTGTTCGGCGGTATTCGAAAGCCAGCCTGTGGGGATCAAAAGTGGTCCGTTCTTCAACTTCGTGGTGTCGGCGTTTACCGACCTGCCGTTGATGGAGCTCGATCGTCGCTTGAAATTCATCGAAGCAGATAACGGTCGGTATGCCCCTGACCGTAAGGGCTTGCCGCTGGATATCGACGTGCTGTTGTACGGCGATCTGGTGGGCAATTTCGACGGATTGGTTCTGCCACGCGCCGAGATACTGAAAAACGCCTTCGTGTTGTGGCCACTGTCGCTGATTGCGCCAGATCGCGTGCATCCGGCTGTGGGAAAAAGCTTCGCGACACTGTGGGCCGAGGCGCAGATTGATCAAGTGTTGGCGCCGGTGGCGTTCGAGTGGCGGGGCGAGCAGCTCACACCGTCAAGTCTATAAATCAAAAGATCTCAAGCTCCTACAGGGAAATGCGAATTCCCGTGTAGGAGCTGTCGAAGGCTCGGGCCGTGATCGGACGATCTTTTGAGCTGGCCTCAAGCGTTCTCTTTGTAAGCCTTCAAAGCCTTGAGCCGTTCGCGCTTAAGCGCCTCGCCCAGTTCAGGGCCCTTGAATCCTTTCTCTAGCAGTGGCTGCACCGCCACGCCACGCGCCACACTGGCCGCTCCACGCAAATAATCAGCCTGTGGATAACTCCTGTCCTCCAGCCCCTTGCGGCCTCGGGCATCCATCTCGCACGCAGCGATAAACTCTTCAAAGCGCTGCGGCCGGCGATAGACGTCAAAACTTTGCAGCAGCTCCAGCAACGTTGAGGCCTTCAACTCCAAGGCGCGGTGGCCGTGGGTGTGGTACTGGCCGACCAGCAGCGCCAATTCCTGACAGTCCTTCGGCGCCTTGAAGCGTTCGTTGACCACTTTGATCAGCTTCAGCCCCTTGTGTTCGTGGGCGATGTGTCGTGGCCATTCCTCTTCTGGCGTCAGGCCTTTGCCGAGGTCGTGCAGCAGGCAGGCCCAACGTACGGTGAGCGGCTGTTTGTGCCGCGCTGATTGCTCCAGCACGCTGAGCGTGTGGATGCCGCTATCGATTTCCGGGTGATGGATTTCTGGCTGCGGCACACCGAACAGCGCATCGACTTCCGGCATCAGCACTTTCAGTGCGCCGCAATCGCGTAGCACCTGAATGAATACCTGCGGTTGGTCTTCCATCAGTGCCCGGGAGATTTCCTTCCAGCTGCGTTCAGCTGTTAGTGCCTCAAGTTCGCCAGACTCACTGAGCTGACGCATCAGGTCCAGCGTTTCGGGCGCAACGGTGAAACCCAAATCCGCGTAGCGAGCGGCGAAGCGGGCAACACGCAGTACTCGCAACGGATCTTCGGCGAATGCCGGCGAAACGTGACGCAGGACTCGAGCTTCGAGGTCGCGCTGGCCGTGATAAGGATCGGTCAGATTCTGCTGGTCGTCTTCGGCCATGGCGTTGATCGTCAGATCACGGCGGATCAGGTCTTCTTCAAGCGTGACCTCAGGGCTGGCGTGAAAGGTGAAGCCGCCATAACCGCGACCGCTTTTACGCTCGGTGCGGGCGAGGGCGTATTCCGCGCCGCTTTTCGGATGAAGAAACACCGGGAAATCCGCGCCGACCGGACGATAGCCCTGAGCGAGCATTTCTTCGGTGGTGGCGCCCACCACGACCCAGTCGATATCGGTGACCGGTTTGCCCAGCAAGCGATCACGTACCGCACCGCCAACCTTGAAAATCTGCATAAAAAACCTCCGTTAGCCCGACAGGATAACCCTTGCGTCGAACTTTCGGAGGCCAGAACCGAATCAAAGGTGAATGACGGCGAGGTCGAGCCGACCGTAATCCCCTTCGCTGTGTTCACCGCGTGGCGGAACGTGATGGGTTTTCATGATCTGGTCGCCTTGCAGCGTTTCCAGATGAATGTCGAAACCCCACAAGCGATGCAGATGTTTGAGCACCTCTTCGGTGGAGTCGCCCAGCGGTTTGCGGTCGTGTTGCTGATGCCGCAGTGTCAGCGAGCGGTCGCCGCGACGATCAATGCTGTATATCTGCACGTTCGGTTCACGATTGCCGAGGTTGTACTGCGCTGCGAGGGTTTCGCGGATAGTCCGATAGCCCGTTTCGTCATGGATGGCGGGTACCAGCAGGTCATCTTTCTGGTCATCATCAAGGATGCTGAACAGTTTCAGATCGCGGATCACTTTCGGTGACAGGTACTGCAGGATGAAGCTTTCGTCCTTGAAGCTGCTCATGGCGAATTTGATGGACGACAGCCAATCCGTCCCGGCGATGTCGGGGAACCAGTGGCGATCCTCCTCGGTGGGCTCTTCGCACATGCGCCGGATGTCGCGGTACATGGCAAAGCCGAGTGCATAAGGGTTGATCCCGCTGTAGTAAGGGCTGTCGAAACCAGGCTGGAACACCACGCTGGTGTGCGACGTCAGGAACTCCATCATGAAACCGTCGGTGACCAGCCCTTCGTCATACAGGTCGTTCATCAGCGTGTAGTGCCAGAACGTCGCCCAACCCTCGTTCATAACCTGAGTCTGGCGTTGTGGGTAGAAGTACTGGGCGATCTTGCGCACGATCCGCACGATTTCCCGCTGCCAGGGCTCCAGCAACGGTGCGTGTTTCTCGATGAAGTAGAGGATGTTTTCCTGCGGCTCGGCCGGGAAGCGTGCGTTGTCCTTGTCGCTGTATTTGTCCGCGCCTTTGGGAATGGTGCGCCACAGATCGTTGATCTGTTTCTGCATATGTTCTTCGCGATCTTTCTGCCGACGGCGTTCCTCTTCGGCGGAAATCGGATACGGGCGTTTGTAGCGATCAACCCCGTAGTTCATCAGCGCATGGCAGGAATCGAGCAGGTCTTCCACGGCATCAATGCCATGGCGTTCCTCGCATTGCATGATGTACTGCTTGGCGAACACCAGGTAATCGATGATTGAACTGGCGTCGGTCCAGGTGCGGAACAGGTAATTGCCTTTGAAGAAGCTGTTGTGCCCGTAGCAGGCATGGGCCACGACCAGGGCCTGCATGCAAATGGTGTTCTCTTCCATCAGATAGGCGATGCACGGGTCCGAGTTGATCACGATCTCGTACGCCAGCCCCATCTGCCCGCGACTGTAGGATTTTTCGGTGCTGAGGAAGTGTTTGCCGTAGGACCAGTGGTGGTAACCCAACGGCATCCCGACCGAGGCATACGCATCCATCATCTGCTCTGCGGTAATCACTTCAATCTGGTTGGGGTAGGTATCCAGCGCATAGCCGGCCGCGATACGGGCGATTTCGCGGTCGTAGGTCTGGATAAGCTCGAACGTCCATTCGGAGCCGGTGGAAATGGGTTGGCGTTTCTGCTCTTTGGCGGTCATGTCACTAACCTGCGCTGGAAGAGTTCACGAAAGACCGGATAGATATCCCCGGCCGAGACCAATTGCTGCTGGGCAAACGTATCGGAAAAGGCTTCGGCGATGCGTTCGTACTCGTACCAGAGGGCTTGGTGTTCGCGTGGGGTGATCTCCACGTAAGTGTAGTACTGCACAAACGGCATGATCTGATTGATCAGAATGTCGCGGCAGATCGGCGAGTCGTCGTTCCAGTTGTCACCGTCGGAAGCTTGCGCGGCGTAGATGTTCCATTCGTTGCTCGGATAACGCTCTGCCATGATCTCCTGCATCAGTTTCAAGGCGCTGGAGACGATGGTGCCGCCGGTTTCCCGGGAATAGAAAAACTCCTCCTCGTCCACTTCTCGGGCGCTGGTGTGATGGCGGATGAACACGACGTCGATCTTGTCGTAGTTGCGCTTCAGGAACAGGTACAGAAGGATGAAGAAGCGCTTGGCGATGTCCTTGGTTGCCTGGGTCATCGACCCTGAAACGTCCATCAGGCAAAACATGACAGCCTTGGAGCTTGGGTTGGGTTGCTTGATCAGCAGGTTATATTTGAGGTCAAAAGTATCAAGGAATGGCACCCGATGGATGCGCGCGCTGAGCTTTTCGATTTCTGCTTCGAGTGTCTGAATATCGCCGAAGTTGTCGGGCTCTTCGCGTTTGATCCGCTCCAGTTCTGCTTTGGCTTCGCGCAGTTTTGCCCGGCTGCTGCCTGACAGGGCGATGCGCCGCGCGTGAGCTGAACGCAGGGTGCGTATGATGTTGATGCGTGAGGGATTGCCTTCGTTACTGATCCCTGCGCGCACGGTCTTGAAGGTGTCAGTGCCAGTCAGGTTACGTTTGACCAGGTTCGGCAGTTCGAGGTCTTCAAACATGAATTCGAGGAATTCTTCCTGGGTAATCTGGAAGACGAACTCGTCCATGCCCTCGCCGGAATTACCCGCCTTGCCCGGGCCGCGTCCGCCGCCCCCTCCCGGCGGTCGGGCGATGTGTTCGCCGGCCGTGAACTCCTTGTTGCCGGGATGAACCACAGTCTGCTTGCCGCCGCGACCGTGGTGAAGCACCGGCTCGTCGATGTCGCGACCGGGAATGCTGATTTGTTCACCGTGCTCCATGTCAGTAATGGAGCGACGGCTAACCGCCTCTTCGACAGCCTTTTTGATGTGGTCACGATAACGCCGCAGGAAACGCTGGCGGTTCACCGTGCTCTTGTTCTTGCCATTGAGACGTCGGTCGATCACATAGCTCATAGGCCCCTCCGGGGAGCTTCAAGTCATAAGCTTCAAGCTGCAAGTGAAAGCTCACCCGCTCTCGAGATCGGTTTTTGCTGTTCTCTTGCAGCTTGTCGCTAGAGGCTTGCAGCTGCTTTATTGCGATTTGCGGACCCGTAGGTACCATTCGGAAAGTAGCCGTACCTGTTTGTCGGTGTAGCCGCGTTCGACCATTCGTGTAACAAAGTCATTATGTTTCTGCTGGTCCTCTTTGCTGGCCTTGGCATTGAAGCTGATGACTGGCAGCAGGTCCTCGGTGTTCGAGAACATTTTCTTCTCGATGACCACCCGCAGTTTTTCGTAGCTGAGCCAGGTCGGGTTCTTACCGTTGTTGTTGGCCCGGGCGCGCAACACGAAGTTGACGATCTCGTTGCGGAAATCCTTCGGATTGCTGATGCCGGCAGGTTTTTCGATTTTCTCCAGTTCCTCGTTGAGGGCGACACGGTTGAGAATCTCGCCGGTTTCCGGATCGCGGTATTCCTGATCCTGAATCCAGAAATCTGCATACAGCACGTAGCGGTCGAAGATGTTCTGGCCGTACTCGCTGTAGGACTCCAGGTAAGCGGTCTGAATCTCCTTGCCGATGAATTCGATATAGCGCGGTGCCAGATACTCCTTCAGGAAGCGTAGATAGCGCTCGCGGGTCTCCGCCTGGAACTGTTCCTGCTCGATTTGCTGTTCCAGCACGTACAGCAGATGCACAGGGTTAGCGGCAATTTCATGCGGATCAAAGTTGAAGACCTTGGACAGGATCTTGAACGCGAAGCGGGTCGACAGACCGTTCATGCCCTCGTCGACGCCTGCCGTGTCGCGGTATTCCTGAATCGACTTGGCCTTTGGATCGGTGTCCTTGAGGTTTTCGCCGTCGTACACGCGCATCTTCGAATAGATGTTGGAGTTTTCCGGCTCCTTGAGGCGCGAAAGCACGGTGAACTGCGCCAGCATCTTCAAGGTGTCGGGCGCGCAATGCGCTTTGGCCAGGGAGCTGTTGAACAGCAGTTTGTCGTAGATTTTTACTTCATCGCTGACCCGCAGGCAGTACGGCACCTTGACGATGTAGATCCGGTCGATGAAGGCTTCGTTGTTCTTGTTGTTGCGGAAGGTGTGCCACTCCGATTCGTTGGAGTGGGCCAGCAGAATCCCGGTGAACGGAATCGCGCCCAAGCCTTCGGTACTGTTGTAGTTGCCTTCCTGAGTGGCAGTCAGCAGTGGGTGCAGCACCTTGATCGGTGCCTTGAACATTTCGACGAATTCCATCAGGCCCTGGTTGGCCCGGCACAGCGCACCGGAGTAGCTGTAGGCGTCAGCGTCGTTCTGTGGGTATTCCTCGAGTTTGCGGATGTCGACCTTACCGACCAGCGCCGAAATATCCTGGTTGTTTTCATCGCCCGGTTCGGTCTTGGCCACGGCGATCTGGTTGAGGATCGACGGATATAGCTTGACCACGCGGAACTGACTGATGTCGCCGCCGAATTCGGCCAGGCGTTTGGTCGCCCAAGGCGACATGATGGTGTTGAGGTAGCGTTTGGGAATGCCGAAATCTTCCTCGAGGATCGCGCCATCTTCGGTGGCGTTGAACAGACCCAGCGGCGACTCGAATACCGGCGAGCCCTTGATCGCGTAGAAGGGCACTTTTTCGATCAGCTGTTTCAGCTTCTCGGCCAGAGACGATTTACCGCCACCGACGGGGCCGAGCAGATAGAGGATCTGTTTCTTCTCTTCCAGGCCTTGGGCGGCGTGGCGGAAATATGACACGATCTGGTCGATGCATTCTTCCATCCCGTGGAAGTCTTCAAAGGCCGGATAACGACGAATCACCTTGTTGGAGAAGATGCGTGACAGCCTCGAGTTGGTCGAGGTGTCGAGCAGTTCCGGTTCGCCGATGGCCAGCAATAGACGCTCGGCGGCGGAAACGTAGGCGCTACGGTCTTGCTTGCACAGCTCCAGGTACTCTTGCAGCGAGAGTTCTTCCTGGCGTGTGGACTCGAAGCGTTGTTGGAAGTGGCTAAAGATACTCATGACGTCACCTCGCTCGATACGTGGAGCCGACGCCGGATCACTCAGTCGATGCTGGCAAGCAGCCGAGGTGGCCACTTGTTTACCCCCCAGAACACTTTCGCGGTCGACAACCTTGAAAGTCACTCCCGATGACCCGTGCGCCGGTGTACCGGCTCTCCCCTGTTTTGGATGGCCTGGGCTTAAGGATAGTTGGGAATTCGGGAGGTAAAGGCGAGATACGTAATTAGTTGTGGCAGACCGTTCGTCTGTCACGCGCGGGCCCGCGGGAGCCGGGGCCTGCGCGTGACAAAAAAATTATTCGGTGGTGCCTTGCGCGGTTTCCGAAGGGTAGGTCGTACGCCACAGCTCGAAGCCGCCGTCCATGCTATAGACGTCGGAGAAGCCCTGGCTGATCAGGTGCGCGGCGGCGCTCTGGCTGGAGTTGCCGTGGTAGCAGACCACTACCGTAGGTGCATCAAGGTCGGCGGCACGGATGAAGTCCGAGATGGAAACGTTGTCCAGATGCTTCGAACCGCTGATATGCAGTGCGGCAAAAGTAGCGGGATCGCGGACATCGACCATCACCGCGCCTTGCTCGCGCAGGGCCTGGGCCTGTTCCGGGGAGATGCGTTTGAATTCGCTCATGGCGGGTTCCTGTTGCTCGGCTGATTGCGCAGTCTAACGCGGGGCGCTGACTGGCGAAGTTTCGGGGATAAGTGGTGTGAGCGGGGACAGCGCGCCGCCATGTTCATCGCATTTGCAGGAAAGGCGTTCGCCGCTGTCGACGTTCATCAGGGTCAGACTGCCGCCCCAGACGCAGCCGGTGTCCAGAGCGAAAATACCTGGCTCATGGATATTGCCCTCCAGTGCCGCCCAGTGTCCGAAGATGATCCGCGACCCTCTGGTCTTGCGCTCTTTATGCTGGAACCACGGTTTGTAACCGGGTGGGGCGGTGTCGAGACCTTCCTTGCTCTTGAGATCGAGTTTGCCTTCGGCCGTGCAGAATCGCATGCGGGTGAAATAGTTGGTGATCACACGCAGGCGGGTGACGCCTTTGAGGTCGCTATCCCATTTTGCCGGCTCGTTGCCGTACATGCCGTCGAGGAACGCGGGAAGCAGGTTGTCGTCACGCAGGGCCGTTTCGACTTCATTGGCACACTTCAGGGCGCGGCGCACAGACCATTGTGGCGGGATGCCAGCATGGACCATGGCAACGTCACGCGTCTCGTCGTAGTGCATGAGTTTTTGTTGGCGGACCCACTCAAGCAGTTCGTCACAGTCGGGGGCGTCGAGAATCTCGCGCAAGGTGTCGGACTTCTTCAGGCGTTCGATGTTTTTCGCCGCGGCGAGCAGGTGCAGATCATGGTTGCCGAGGACGCAGACCAGCGAGTCGCGCATGCCATATAGAAAACGCAGGGTTTCCAGTGACTGTGGGCCGCGGTTGACCAGATCGCCGACCAGCCAGAGCCGATCATGCGCAGGATCGAACGTCACTTGCCTGAGCAGACATTTGAGCGGTTCGAGACAGCCCTGCAGGTCACCGACCGCGTACGTTGCCATCAGTGCAAGGCTCCGGGCACGGCGAGGCGAAAGGGTTTGATGACGGCATCGAAATGCTTGCCGTCGTCGGCGACCATTTCGTAGGTGCCCTGCATGGTGCCGACCCTAGTCGTCATCACCGTGCCACTGCTGTAGGTATGGCTTTTGCCGACGTCGATCAACGGTTGCTGGCCCACCACACCTGCGCCGCGAACTTCTTCTTTATGCCCGTCACCGTCGGTGATCACCCAGTGCCGCGAAATCAATCGCGCTGGGATCTCGCCGTTGTTTTGCACGGTGATGGTGTAGGCGAAGGCGAAGCGGTCGTGCTCGGGTTGCGATTGGTCTGCCAGATAGTGGGTAACGACGCTGACATCGACCTGGTAACGGGAATCGGACATGCAAGAGGCCTTAAACAAAGCGGAACGCGGGGCGTAGCTGATGGGGATTCAGTCTAGGCAAGTATCGGGCAGTAAACCAGAGTGGCGTCCTGCCCGATAGCGTTCATCGCCGGTCAGTCGGCGGCGGGAGCTTCAGGGACTTGCTCGCTGAGCTTGTCGGCCAGGCGCACGAAGGCCGCCAGGTCGAGTTGTTCCGGGCGCAGGCTGCCATCGACACCGGCGGCTTCGATCTCGGCATTGCTCATCAATTGCTTGAGCGTGTTACGCAGAGTCTTGCGGCGCTGGTTGAAGGCTTCGCGCACGACGCGCTCCAGCAAACGATGATCCTTGGCCGGGTGCGGCAGTACCGCGTGCGGCACCAGACGAACGATGGCCGAATCGACCTTCGGCGGCGGATTGAACGCGCCCGGCCCGACGTTGAACAGGTGTTCTACGCGGCAGTGGTACTGAACCATGATCGACAGACGACCCCAGTCACCACCACCAGGACCTGCGGCCAGACGCTCGACCACTTCCTTCTGCAGCATGAAGTGCATGTCGCGAATGATGCCGGCGTTGTTCAGCAGGTGGAAAATCAGCGGCGTGGAGATGTTGTACGGCAGGTTGCCAACCACACGCAGGCTGTTCGGCTCGGCGTTGAGTGTATTGAAGTCGAACTTCAGCGCATCGCCTTGATGCAGGTTGAAATTGCTCTTGCCGGCAAACTGCTGGTTGAGGATCGGTATCAGATCCTTGTCCAGTTCCACCACGTCCAGTTGCCCACCGGAATTCAGCAGGCCGGCGGTCAATGCGCCCTGGCCCGGGCCGATCTCCAGCAGGCGATCTGTAGGCTTGGCGCTGATGGAGCGCAGAATGCGGTCGATGACGCCGGCATCGTGCAGGAAGTTCTGGCCAAAGCGTTTGCGCGCCTTGTGTTGGTATTGCTCGGTCATAAACGGGTCTCGGCCATCTGGTAGGCGGTTTCCAGGGCGACTTGCAGGCTGCCGGTGTCGATCTTGCCGCTGCCAGCCAGATCGAGGGCGGTGCCGTGGTCAACCGAAGTACGGATGATCGGCAGGCCCAGGGTCACGTTGACCGCGGCGCCGAAGCCTTTGTACTTCAGCACGGGCAGGCCCTGGTCGTGGTACATCGCCAGCACTGCATCGCAGTGCTCCAGATATTTGGGGGTAAACAGAGTGTCGGCTGGCAGCGGGCCACGAAGATCCATGCCCTCGCCGCGCAGGCGCTCTAATGTAGGTTCGATGATGTCGATTTCTTCATGGCCCAGATGTCCGCCTTCACCGGCGTGCGGGTTGAGCCCGCACACCAGAATGCGAGGCTGGGCAATGCCGAATTTTTCCTGCAGGTCGGCGTGCAGAATCCGCGTGACCCGCTCCAGCCGCTCCGGCGTTATTGCATCGGCAATCTCGCGCAGGGGCAGGTGAGTGGTGACCAGAGCTACGCGCAAACCACGCGTGGCAAGCATCATCACCACCTGGGAGGTACGGGTCAGGTCAGCCAGAAATTCGGTGTGTCCGGAAAACGTTATACCCGACTCGTTGATCACGCCCTTGTGGACGGGTGCAGTGATCATCCCGGCGAAGTCGCCGTTGAGGCAGCCGTTGCCGGCGCGGGTCAGGGTCTCGAGGACGAAAGCGGCATTGGCCTTGTCCAGTTGTCCGGCGACCACAGGTGCGCTGAGGGGTGTATCCCAGACATAGAGACTGTTAGCCGGTGCCGGAGCGTCAGGCCAGTGACTCGGCCCGACTTCCAGCAGATTGACGGCCAGCCCCAGCTGCGCGGCCCGCTCAAGGAGCAGGTCGCGGCTGGTGATGGCAATCAGGGGGTGTGGCTGGACTTGCGAGGCGAGCAGCAGGCACAGGTCGGGACCGATGCCGGCTGGTTCGCCGGGTGTCAGCGCGAAACGCTTGGGTTTCACTGCGCTGCCTGGTCTGCACCAGGGAGTTTGATCTCTACGTACGCTTCGTCACGGATCTGACGCAGCCAGGTTTGCAGCTCTTCGTCGTATTTGCGGTTACGCAGTACGGTCATGGCTTGCTGCTCGCGGGCCTGTTCGGTGCTGTCGGTGGCGCGACGGCCAAGGACTTCCAGAACGTGCCAGCCGTATTGGGTCTGGAACGGCTTGGACAGCTGACCTTGTGGGGTATTGGCCATCACTTGACGGAATTCCGGAACCAGTACGTTCGGGTCGATCCAGTTCAGGTCGCCGCCGTTGAGGGCTGATCCCGGGTCTTCCGAATAGCTTTTGGCCAGTGCGGCGAAGTCTTCGCCAGCTTCGATACGAGAGTAAAGCGACTCGACCAAGGCTTTGGTTTTCGCTTCGTCGCGAATCGGGCTCGGCTTGACCAGGATGTGGCGCACATGCACCTCGTCACGCGTTTGGGCTTCGCCACCACGCTTGGCCAGCAGCTTCAGGATGATGAAGCCACCCGGGGTGCGTGCAGGCTGAGTGATGTCGCCGACGGCCATGCTGCTCAGTTCGCGATCGAACGGAGGTGGCAATTGCGCGGCTTTACGCCAGCCCATGTCGCCGCCTTCCAGCGCGTTGTCGCTGGCAGACTTGGCCACGGCCATCTGACCGAAGTCAGCGCCTTGCTTGAGCTGCTGGTAAACCTCCATGGCCTGGCGCGCGGCGTTCTGAATCGCTTCAGAGTTGGCGCTTTCCGGGGTCGGAATCAGGATGTTGGCCAGGTGCAGTTCTTCGGACAGTTGCATCTTGCCCAGGTCGGAGGCGAGGAAGTTTTTCACTTCCTGCTCGGACACCTGAATGCGTTCGGCTACACGGCGCTGACGCACACGGCTGATGATCATCTCGCGGCGGATCTGGTCGCGGGCGTCGTCATAAGACAGGCCGTCGCGAGCCAGAGCCGAGCGGAACTGATCCACGGACATGTTGTTGCGCTGGGCGATGGTGCCAACCGCCTGGTTCAGTTCTTCGTCGGTGATGCGAATGCCGGAACGTTCGCCGATCTGCAGTTGCAGGTTTTCGACGATCAGGCGCTCGAGCACCTGCTGATCCAGAACGCCCGGTGGCGGCGAGCCGCCACCACGCTTGGCGATGGTCTGCTGAACTTCGTGGACGCGTTGGTCCAGTTGGCTCTGCATGACCACGTCGTTGTCGACGATCGCAACCACTTTATCGATGGACTGTACTGCGGCGTTGGCCGCAGTACCCAGGAACAGCGCGCCCAGCATCAGCGGGCGCAGACAATCAGAAAGCTTGGTCTTCACGTTCACGATAACCTTGGATGCCTTTGTCGAGGAAGCTCTCTACTTTGGCGCCAGTGAGGCCGCCGAGTCCCTTCAGAACAATTTGGAGGAAGACGCCATGGTCGCCTTTTTCGTTTTGCGGAGCTTCCTGACTGAATTCGTCGTAGGAAACCCAGTAACGGTTGATCAGGCGCAATTTCCAGCAGCAGTTGTCGTACTCGAAACCACCGAAGGCTTCCAGGGTACGGTTACGGTTGTAGTCGTACTGCCAGCGGCTGATTGCGTTCCACTGTGGAACGATCGGCCAGATGACCGAGAAGTCATGCTGCTGGATCTTGTAGTAGTCCTTCACGTAGCCAGGTTGGCCTGGGGTGCCGTAGTCGCCACCACCCACCGACCATTTACCGGTGTTCTGGTCGTAACGAACCTGGTCATTGCGATAGCGATAGCCGACGTTGATAACCTTGTTCGGGTTGTCTTCAGGCTGGTAGTGGAACATCGCACTACCCGAACGCGGGCTGCGGCTGTCCGGATCCCAGTTGTAGTCAGCTGTGGTGCGCCAATCGCGATTCCAGCGGTATTCGTATTCCAGGGCGTACGGCGAGACGTTGGATTGCGCGTCGTCACGGGTTTTGGCATCGATGCCTGGCAGTTGGACTTCACGATCCTTGAAGTACAGGGCCTGACCAACGCTGATGCGTTGACGCTCGAAACCGTTGTCCTCGATCCAGCGGCTGGTCACGCCCAGCGACAGTTTGTTCTCGTCGCCGACACGGTCGGAGCCGGAGAAGCGGTTGTCACGGAACAGCGAGGTGTAATTGAAAGTGTTTTCGCTGGTGTCGAATACTGGAATGTCTTCCTGGTCGACCTCAGGTACATAGAGGTAGAACAGACGTGGTTCCAGCGTCTGGCGGTAATTTTTGCCGAAGTACGACGTGTTGCGGTCGAAATACAGACCGCTGTCGATGCTGGCGATTGGTACGCCACGGTTTTGGTTGCTATCGAACTTACCGCCTACATAGTCAGTACCTGCTGTCGCTGCCGCATTTTGCTGAGCAACGATCTGCGACTTGCCGGTACCGTCCAGATCAAGCTGGTATTGGGTGTACTGATACTTGAGCGATGGCTTCAGGAAGCCATAAGTCCAGTTCATCGGCAGGCTGACGCCAGGCTTCAGGTTCAGGCGATCGCCGTTGGCGCGAGCCAGACCTGAAACGTTGGTATCCAGACGTGGCGCTGCATTCCCATTTTCGTCGATGAAATTGCCAGTTTTCAAATCACGATCAAACCGCACAATCTCGGTCTCGTAATCGAAATTCAAGCCTTCCGGATGATACGGCAGCTGACCATTGAAGGTGATCTGCGGCAGACGACCATACGGTGTGATGTTCGAAACAGTGGCCAGTTGGTACTGCTGAGCATTCAAGCGTGCGGTGTAGCTGTCGCCACGATAGGTGACCGAACCCTGCTGATTCACGAAGTCGCTGGACTTCACGCCAATCTGATCGGTTTCCAGATCCTGGAAGTAATACGGATCGCTGATCTTGGTGTAATCCACTTGGGTGAGCACGCGGGAGTCGAGACCGCCCTTGTGCTGCCAGTTGTACATGTAGCGGGTTTTTTCGTAATCGGTCTGCTTGCTGCGCTCGGTGTCGTCATCATTCAGGTAAGCAGCGCCGAACTGGCCTTCACTCGACTTGGTCAGGTAACGGAACTCGCCTTCCACCAACATGCCACGCTTGCTCATGTAGCGCGGATACAACGTGGCGTCGTAGTTCGGCGCCAGGTTGAAGTAGTACGGAGTCACCAGTGTGAAGCCGGTATCGGTGCTGGTGCCAATGGTCGGCGGCAGGAAGCCGGACTGGCGACGGTCATCGATCGGGAAGTAGATGTACGGCGTGTACAGAATCGGAATGTCTTTTACGCGCAGCGTCACGTTGGTCGCGGTGCCGAAGCCGGTGGCCGGGTTCAAGGTGATGTTGTTGCCCTTGAGCTGCCAGGCGTTGCTGTTCGGTTCGCACGTGGTGTACGTGCCGTCCTTCAAGCGGATGATCGCGTTCTCTGCACGCTTGGCGTACAGGGCGCTACCGCGAATGCGCGATTTGTGCATCACGTATTCGGCGTTGTCGACCTTGGCTTCACCGGTGTCGAGCTGCACGTCGGCATGGTCGCCGACGATCAGTGCGCCGTTATCACGGATACGCACATCGCCATTGAGTTCGGCGCGGCTCTCGGCCTGATACAGGCTGGCCTCGTCGGACTCGACCTGCATGCTGCCCTGACGCAGGACGACATCACCGGCCAGCGTACCAACTTGATCATCGGTGTTATAGCGCGAAGCTTTTGCGCCGATAAAGGTCGGAGCATCGCTTTTGCTCGTCTTGTCATTCATGCCAGGACGAGTGGGTTCGATGTAGGCACCGGAGCAGTACGGGCCGGTTTCGGCCAGTTGGGCGGCGGTGAGCTTCTCGCGCGGAACCCAGTCGAGGTGACTGAAGTCTTCGCTACGGGATTTCAACCCACGGCCTTTGGCTTCGGTGACCAGCGTTGGCTTGGCGCCATTGTCGGCAACCGAACCTTTATCGCTCGGGGCATCGCCGGTGGCGCTGACGGCACTGCCGTCATGCACTGGACGTGGTGGCAATGCAGCCGCCGACGTCTTGGGCGCACAGTCCCAACCACCCGTAGCCGATACGGAGCAGTCATACTGCTCGGCGGCAACAACGAATTGACTGGCCAGAGGTTGCATAGCCAGCAGACTGCCGGTTACCAACAATGGAAATTTTTTACGAAACGCGGGGGATTTCAATGCCATCTTATTAGTCCGGGCTTCCTGCGTGCCATCTGCCCGCGGTGGTGGGCCGCACGCCTCTCGATGGTCTGAAAAAGATGCTGGATAATAAAGCATGACCCGCTTGACGGCTAGCGCCGTCGGAGACCCTTGCAATGCCTGACCAAGATGTACGCTTGCAACACCTGAAAGTTTGGCTCGATGAGCAGTTGGCAATCCTGTTTGCAGATCAGGGCTGGGGCGCCGTGCCCCCGGCCACGTTGACCGCGGCCAGTAGCGACGCGAGTTTCCGCCGTTACTTCCGTTGGGAAGGCGAGGGTCGCAGTTTCGTCGTGATGGACGCGCCGCCCCCCCAGGAAAACTGCAAACCGTTCGTGGATATCGCATTTTTGCTGGCGAAATCCGGAATAAATGTGCCAAAAATTTATGCCGAAGACCTCGAACGTGGATTTCTTTTGCTCAATGACCTAGGCAACAAGACTTATCTGGACGTGATCGACAGCGAAAATGCCGACGCATTGTTCAGCGATGCCTTGCAGGCGCTGCTGGCTTTTCAGCAGTTGCCGATGGTCGCGCCGCTGCCGAGTTACGACGTTGCATTGCTGCGCCGCGAGCTGGAACTGTTCCCCGAGTGGTACGTGAAGCGTGAACTGGGCGTCGAACTCGATTCGACCCAACAGCAGCAGTGGCAGCGCATCAGCGACTTGTTGATCGACAGTGCGCTGGCGCAGCCCAAAGTGCTGGTGCACCGCGACTACATGCCGCGCAACCTGATGCTCAGCGAGCCGAACCCCGGCGTGCTTGATTTTCAGGACGCGGTCTATGGCCCTGTCACCTACGACGTGACCTGCCTGTTCAAGGACGCCTTCCTCAGCTGGCCTGAAGAGCGCGTACGCGGCTGGCTGGAAAGCTACTGGCAGCAAGCCTCGGCGCTGGACATACCGGTGCAGCCGGACTTCGAAGACTTCCTGCGCGCCAGCGACCTCATGGGCGTGCAGCGCCACCTGAAAGTCATCGGCATCTTCGCGCGGATTTGCCATCGCGATGGCAAGCCACGCTACCTCGCCGATGTGCCGCGTTTCTTCTCCTATATAGAAGCAGTGATCGCTCGGCGTCCCGAACTGGCAGAACTGCAAGCGCTGTTTACCAGCCTGCGTGGCGGAGCGACGGCATGAAGGCCATGATTCTGGCGGCAGGCAAAGGCGAGCGCATGCGCCCGCTGACCCTGTCCACTCCGAAACCGCTGGTGCGTGCCGGCGGTGTTCCGCTGATCGAATACCACCTGCGCGCCCTCGCTGCGGCCGGCTTCAACGAAATCGTGATCAATCACGCCTGGCTCGGTCAGCAGATCGAGGATTATCTGGGCGACGGTTCGCAGTTTGGCTTGTGCATCCAGTACTCGCCGGAAGGTGAGCCGCTGGAGACCGGCGGCGGAATTTTCCGCGCGCTGCCGCTGCTTGGCGACGATGCGTTTCTGGTGGTCAACGGTGATATCTGGACCGATTACGACTTCAGCGTGCTGCATCAGCCGATCAACGGCCTGGCGCATCTGGTGCTGGCGGATAACCCGGCGCATCACCCGACCGGCGATTTTTCGTTGGTGGAGGGGCAGGTCATCGACGGCCAACCGAACGCCGCGACGCTGACCTACAGCGGCATCGCGGTGCTGCATCCGCAGTTGTTCGATGGCTGCGCGGACGGGGCTTTCAAACTGGCGCCGCTCCTGCGCAAAGCCATGGCGGACGGTGAGGTGACGGGCGAGCGCCTGAAAGGTCATTGGGTGGATGTCGGTACGCATGAGCGTCTGGCCGAAGCTGAAACCTTGATAGAAGCGAGTCGCTGATATGTTGTGGCCAGGGACTCTGATTGGAGCCGGGGCGGGTTTTGCAATCGCCAGCATTCCGGGGGCCATGCTTGGGGCGTTGTTGGGGCAGGCGCTTGATCGGCGTCTGCACTTGCAGAGCTGGGGGCATTTAAGGGAAAAGCTCGGCGGCCGGCCGATGTTGCGCAACGACGAGCTGCTTTTTGTGTTGCTCGGACGTCTGGCCAAGAGCGACGGGCAAGTCAGGGACGGGCATATTCAGCAGGCACGTAACGAGATGCGCGCGCTGGAAATGAGCGAGCCGGCAATGCGTCGCGCGATCGCTGCGTTCAATCGCGGTAAGTCGGGTGGCGATAATCTGCGCGGGTATCTGCGGCGTCTGAGTGCGCAACCCCATGCTACCGAAGGGGTGTTGCGTGCCTGTTGGCGCATGGTCTGGGCTGACGGCCGGGCCGGCGTCAGTGAGCGCGAGTTGTTGGCGCAGTGGGGCAAGTGGCTGGGCTGGACGCCTCAGCAGGTGCAAGCGCTGGCCAGCGATTACGAACCGGGTAAGCGGCCCATCGTCAGTGCAGCGGTGACTTATCAGCAAGCGATGCGTTTGCTCGGCGTGTCGGCGAGCAGCGAGCCGGCGCAGATCAAACGGGCTTATCGACGACTGCTCAGTCGTCATCATCCGGACAAGATCGCTGGCAGCGGCGCGACCCCTGCGCAGGTGCGTGAGGCGACCGATAGGACTCGGGAACTGCACAGTGCCTATACGTTGATTCGTGAGCGGCGGGATTTTCGTTAGGCATTTTTAAGGTCAAAAGATCGTCCGATCGCGGCCCGAGCCTTCGGACGATCTTTTGCTTTTGCTTTGGTCAGTCCGGAGTCTGCGGATTCAACCAGCCGCGCACCCGACGGAACAACTGTTCCTGCTCGGCCTTGTTGTCCGGCAACGCCCTAAGCGCCACCTGGCTGAATGCCGGGGTCTTCAAACGCTTGCTCGCTTGCATACGCTCCAACGCCGCATGTCGATCCAGTGGTTTATCCATATAGAAGATATCCGCCGTCGGCAGCTTCAGCGTTGGCGTCAGTTCCGCCAGTGGCGGTTTGGCCTTGGCCGGTGCCTGCGCGTCGACCATGACGAATTTCTCCACCTGTGCTGTCTGCCGCTCGCTCAGGTAACGCGCTGCCCAATAGGCGCCGGTGCCGTGGCCGAGCACAACAATGCGTCGTGCGCTTTGCTGTTCGGCGTAGGCAATGGCTGCGTCGAGCCGCGCGAAGATCCGTTCGGCATCGGCTTTGGACTGTTCTTCAGTCGTCTCGGCCACCACTTGATCGGCGACTTCCGCTTCACCGCCTGCAGCCTGTTCGATGGGTTGCGCCGTGGTGGCATCCTTACTGCCAGTTTCCGGCGCTTTCGGCGCCGCTGCGGCTTCGACTACCCGCGGCGCGACCGCATCGCTTTGCAGATCGGGCAGGGTAATACTCAGGCTGCTCCACTCGGCGTTCGGCAACTTCTGCCGCAAAGGGCCGATTGCTTGAGGCCAGTCAGCGGTCTCGCCCGCGCCCGGGACGATAATCACTGCGCCTTTGGGATCGGCGGTGTTGGCCGGTTTCCACAGGGCCAGGAAGGTCTCGCTGGCCGCCTGCAACTGTTGTTGTTCTTGCGCCGGCACTTTACGTTCAAGTGCTGCGGCTTCTTCCTGACTACGCTCAAGCAGTGGCTGACGTTCGGCCGGTTTTTCTTCAGCGGGTTTTTCCGCTGCGGCGGCCGGGGCCGGATCGGCGGCGTTGACGGAAAACGCACAAGGCAGGATCAGCGACAGGCACAATGCTGGCATTGCCAGGCGGTAAACAGAGGGCATCGGTTATTCCAGGCCAGAAAGTATCCCGGCAGCCTAATGGGTTGGTCAGAATTTGTCAGTTCAAGAGACTTCAATGAAGCGTTTTCACTGCCTGTGGGTTATCGGCTGTTTGTGGTTTCCCTTGATGGGCTGGGCGGCGCCTGCGCCACCGGCGCACGTTGCGCAATTGTCGGCGAGTGAGCAGCAATGGCTCGTGCAGCACAACGAATTGCGCGTCGGCCTGGTGTTGCAGGCACCGTACGCGCAATACGACCGACGCTTGCAGCGGTTGTCCGGGGCCAATGTCGAACTGATGAAGTTGCTCGCCCAGGCACTCAATGTTGAGCTGAGCTGGCGCAATTTTCAGGATCTGGCGCAATTGGAAGCGGCGGTGCGCGATGGCGAAGTCGATATCGCCCCAGGGCTGACCCAGACACCCAGTGCGCTGCGCCTGTGGCAGTTTTCCGATCCGTACATGCGCGTGCCGCAACTGGTGGTCAGCGATCAGAAGGCCAGCGGTGTGGTGGATCTGGAAAAGCTCGACGGCCAGACCCGCGTCGCCGTGCGCATGCCGAGTACTACTGCCGACTATTTGCGCGGCAACTATCCGCATCTGAACCTGCAAGGCGTGCCGCTGGAGCGTCAGGCGTTGCAGCTGTTGTTGAGTCAGCAGGCCTCTTACGCGGTGGTCGATGAAGCGCAGCTCGGTCGGCTGTCAGTGGAACCGGAGTTCGCCGAACTGGTGGTGGTTGGCGACATCGGTCTGCCGCAACTGCTGCGCGTGGCTTCGCGGCGCGATTGGCCGCAGCTGGCCGGTATCGTCCAGAGCGCATTGCGGGCGATTCCGGCCAAGGATCTGGAACGCCTGCACAATCAATGGCTGCAACCCAAGTATCCGAGGTTGTCGGAGTCGCCTGGGTTTTGGCAGAACCTCAGTCTGTTGTTCGCCGTCATGTTGCTCAGTTGCATGGCGATTGTGTTCTGGCAGCGGCGTCAGCAGCGCAGTCTCGAACAGCGTCTGCTCGCCGCCCGCGAAGACATTGCCCTGCGCGCAGCTAGCGAAGAAGCCTTGCGTCTGACGCAGTTTTCCATCGATCAAAGCACCGTCGGCATTCTTTGGGTCAACTGGGACAGCCACGTGCGGTACGCCAATCGGGCGGCAGACAACATGCTCGGTTACCCCTCGGGTGGGTTGATCGAACGGCCGTTGATCGACTTCGAACCGGGCCTGCACATGGACCGTTGGCTCAACCTGTGGAAACGCGCGCGAGCCAGTGAAGAAGGGCCGCAGAGTTTCGAAACCAGTTGCGTGCGCGCGGATGGCAGTGTTTTGCCGGCGGACGTGTCGCTGAGTTTCTTGCGCTTTCGTGACAGCGAATATCTGGTGGTTTACCTCACCGACGTCACCGACCGTCGTCGTGCACTGGCCGCGTTGCAGGAAAGCGAGGCGCGACTGCAAGGCATCGCCGCCAACGTGCCGGGGCTGGTGTTCCGTCTGGAGCGGGCGCCGGTCACCGGGCAAATCGACTTTGCCTATATATCCGAGGGCAGCGAAAGTCTGGTCGGTTATGCCCCGGCGGCCATCGCTCACCGCGACATGGGCCTGCGCAGTCTGGTGCATCCGGACGACAAGGCCAGTTATCACCAGACCCAGGATCAGGCGCTGGACACCGATAGCGACTGGTCGTGGCAGGGGCGAATCCTCACGCGCCAAGGGGTGCAGCGTTGGGCCGAAATCAAGGCGATCACCCGACAGCTTGAAGATGGCGCTTATGTCTGGGACGGCATTGTCTGGGACATCACCGAGAGCAAGCGCATCGAGCTGGAACTGGCGTCATCGCGCGAGCAACTGCGCGAACTGTCGGCGCACCTTGAAAGCGTGCGCGAGGAAGAGAAGGCGCGGATCGCCCGCGAGGTACACGACGAGTTGGGGCAAATGCTCACGGTGCTGAAGCTGGAGACATCGATGTGCGAATTGGCCTACGCGCAACTCGATCCCGGTCTGCACGAGCGGCTGAACAGCATGAAACGCCTGATCGCCCAGCTGTTTCAGCTGGTGCGCGATGTGGCGACCGCGTTGCGGCCGCCGATTCTCGATGCCGGGATTGCCTCGGCAATCGAGTGGCAGGCGCGAAGATTCGAAGCGCGGACGCAGATTCCGTGCCTGGTGCAGGTACCGGACAATCTGCCACCGCTCAGTGATGCCAAGGCGATTGGTTTGTTCCGGATCCTGCAAGAGGCGCTGACCAATGTGATGCGTCATGCCCAGGCGCATACTGTGGAACTCACGCTGGTGCTGGCAGGCGACGAATTGTGTCTGACAGTCAGCGATGATGGCGTAGGATTTGTCGCCGCTGCTGGCCGGCCGACTTCGTTTGGTTTGGTAGGCATACGTGAGCGGGTGCTGATCATGGGCGGGCGGTTTGCGCTTGAAAGTGAGCCGGGGGAAGGCACCAGTCTGATGGTGTGGGTGCCGGTGGATGAAGCCTGATGGTTGAGTGGTGTTGATGCTGGCCTCTTCGCGAGCAGGCTCGCTCCTACGTTGGAATGCATTTCCCTGAGGGAGCGAGCCTGCTCGTGAATTTTGAAGTGGAGAAGAACGTGATCCGAGTACTGGTAGCCGAAGACCACACCATCGTCCGCGAAGGCATCAAGCAATTGATCGGCCTGGCCAAGGATCTGCTGGTGGTGGGGGAGGCGAGCAATGGCGAACAATTGCTCGAGACCCTGCGCCATGTCCCGTGCGAAGTGGTCTTGCTCGACATCTCCATGCCAGGGGTCAACGGACTGGAAGCGATACCGCGAATCCGCGCGCTGAATAATCCGCCAGCGATTCTGGTGCTGTCGATGCACGACGAAGCGCAAATGGCCGCACGTGCGCTGAAGATCGGCGCCGCGGGTTACGCGACCAAGGACAGTGATCCGGCGCTGCTGCTCACTGCCATTCGTAAAGTTGCGGCGGGCGGGCGTTATATCGATCCGGATCTGGCTGACCGCATGGTCTTCGAAGTCGGCCTGACGGATTCGCGGCCGTTGCATTCGCTGTTGTCCGAACGCGAGTTCTCGGTGTTCGAGCGCCTAGCCCAGGGCGCCAACGTCAACGACATCGCCCAGCAACTGGCCCTGAGCAGTAAAACCATCAGCACGCACAAGGCGCGGCTGATGCAGAAGCTCAATATCACTTCACTGGCGGAACTGGTGAAGTACGCGATGGAACACAAACTTCTCTGACCTGAACGCGATCCTCTGTAGGAGCTGCCGAAGGCTGCGAACTTTTGATCTTGATCTTAAAAAACAAGATCAAAAGATCGCAGTCTTCGGCAGCTCCTACCAGGGGGGTGTGTGGGCATATCTGTTAGCGACAGCCGCTTTTGCGGGTTCTTGCGGCTCGCAGCTTGTCGCTCGCCGCTGGCTTGCCAATGCGCGCCATCCTTGTAGGGCGATCCCTACCCCCAACCTTCCATACGGCTGAGGCGATTCTCTCCTGCGCCCCGATTTGCGTGGCTGCCGCCAGCCACTAGGCTGGATACACAAGCAGTCATCAACAACAAAGGTGTGGGTATGAGCCAGGTCGATACAAGCGCAGGAGCCAGTGATGTGCTGGTCAGCTTTCGTGGAGTGCAGAAGAGCTACGACGGCGAGAACCTGATCGTCAAAGACCTCAACCTGGACATTCGCAAAGGCGAATTCCTCACCCTGCTCGGGCCGTCCGGTTCCGGCAAGACCACCAGCCTGATGATGCTCGCCGGTTTCGAAACCCCGACCGCCGGTGAAATTCTGCTGGCCGGTCGCTCGATCAACAACGTGCCGCCGCACAAGCGCGATATCGGCATGGTGTTTCAGAACTACGCCTTGTTCCCGCACATGACCGTGGCCGAAAACCTCGCGTTCCCGTTGAGCGTGCGCGGGCTGAACAAGAGCGACGTCAGCGACAAGGTGAAAAAAGTCCTGAGCATGGTCCAGCTCGATGCCTTCGCCCAGCGTTATCCGGCGCAGTTGTCCGGCGGCCAGCAGCAACGTGTGGCGCTGGCCCGCGCGTTGGTGTTCGAACCGCAACTGGTGCTGATGGACGAACCCCTCGGCGCCCTCGACAAACAACTGCGTGAACACATGCAGATGGAAATCAAACACCTGCACCAGCGCCTCGGCGTGACCGTGGTCTACGTGACCCACGATCAGGGCGAAGCACTGACCATGTCCGACCGCGTGGCCGTGTTCCATCAGGGCGAAATCCAGCAGATTGCACCGCCGCGCAGCCTCTACGAAGAACCGAAAAACACCTTCGTCGCCAACTTCATCGGTGAGAACAACCGCCTCAACGGCCGGTTGATCAGCCAGAACGGCGAGCGCTGCGTGGTCGAGTTGGGTCGTGGCGAGAAGGTCGAGGCGCTGGCGGTCAACGTCGGCCAGACCGGCGAACCGGTGACCCTGTCGATCCGTCCGGAACGCGTCAGCCTCAACGGTTCGAGTGATCAATGCGTTAACCGCTTCTCAGGGAGGGTGGCGGAATTCATCTATCTGGGCGACCACGTCCGGGTGCGCCTGGAAGTCTGCGGCAAGACCGACTTCTTCGTGAAACAACCGATTGCCGAGCTCGATCCAGGGCTCAGCGTCGGCGACGTGGTTCCGCTTGGCTGGCAGGTCGAGCACGTTCGCGCGCTTGATCCTCTTTTAGAGGCGAACTGATCGCCCCGGCAATACCAACACCAACCCTGCACGTGGAGAGAACAATAAATGTTGAGATCCCTGAAGTTCACCGCCCTGACCCTGGGCCTGATGGGTGCGGCAAGCGCAATGGCTGCTGGCCCGGATTTGACCGTGGTGTCGTTTGGCGGGGCGAACAAGGCTGCGCAAGTCAAAGCCTTCTATGCACCGTGGGAAGCGGCGGGCAACGGCAAGATCGTTGCTGGCGAGTACAACGGTGAAATGGCCAAGGTCAAAGCCATGGTCGACACCAAGAGCGTGTCGTGGGATCTGGTGGAAGTTGAGTCGCCAGAACTGTCCCGTGGCTGCGACGAAGACATGTTCGAGCCACTGGACCCTGCACTGTTCGGCAAGACCGAAGACTACGTCAAAGGCGCGATTCAGCCGTGCGGCGTAGGTTTCTTCGTATGGTCCACCGTGCTCGCGTACAACGCCGACAAGCTGAAAACCGCGCCAACCAGTTGGGTCGATTTCTGGGACACCAAGAAATTCCCGGGCAAGCGTGGCCTGCGCAAAGGTGCCAAGTACACTCTCGAGTTCGCCTTGATGGCCGACGGCGTGGCGCCGAAAGACGTCTACAAGGAACTGGCCAGCAAGGGCGGTCAGGATCGCGCGTTCAAGAAACTCGATGAGCTGAAGCCAAGCATTCAGTGGTGGGAGGCCGGCGCGCAGCCGCCGCAATATCTCGCTTCCGGTGACGTGGTCATGAGCTCGGCTTACAACGGCCGGATTGCTGCGGTGCAGAAAGAATCCAACCTGAAAGTGGTGTGGAACGGCGGAATCTACGACTTCGACGCATGGGCCATCCCGAAAGGTCTGGACGCCAAGCGTGCGGAAGCGGCGAAGAAATTCATCGCCTTCTCGGTACAGCCGCAGCAGCAGAAGACCTACTCGGAAAACATCGCCTACGGCCCGGCCAACACTCAAGCCGTGCCGCTGCTTGCCAAGGACGTCCTGAAAGACATGCCGACCACGCCGGAAAACATCGCCAACCAGGTGCAGATCGACGTCAGCTTCTGGGCTGACAACGGCGAGCAGCTTGAGCAGCGTTTCAACTCCTGGGCGGCGAAATAAGCAAGGCCTGGTGATGGTGGGCTTGCCTACCCCTGTGGGAGCGAGCCTGCTCGCGAAAGCGGTAGATCGGCCAGCATAGATGTTGAATGTGATGGCCTCTTCGCGAGCAGGTAGCTGTGTTCCAACACAACAGAGGTGGTTCGCCACCTCTGTAACGATCAAAGATTTGCGGAGTACGTCATGGCCATCGCCGTTCCCCTGAACGAGGGCGCCAGCCCCACTTTGAAGCAGAAGCTCAAGCGCGCCGAGCGGGTCAACCGCTGGAAAGCGCAGGCGCTGATTGCGCCGCTGGTGATTTTCCTGCTGCTGGTGTTTCTGGTGCCGATCGTGGCGCTGCTCTACAAAAGCGTCGGTAACCCGGAAGTGGTCGGCGGCCTGCCGCGCACCGTGGCGGCCATCGCCAGTTGGGACGGCCGTGGCCTACCCGCTGAACCCGTCTATAAAGCGGCGAGTGAAGACCTCGCCGAGGCGCGAAAAAACCAGACCTTGGGCGATTTGTCCAAGCGCTTGAACATGGAGTTGGCCGGCTATCGCAGCCTGCTGACCAAAACTGCCCGGGCGTTGCCATTCGCCAGCGAACCGGCCTCTTATAAAGAAGCGCTTGAAGCCCTCGATGAACGCTGGGGCGATCCGGCCTACTGGCAAGCGGTCAAGCGCAACACCAGTAGCATCACCCCGTATTACTTGCTGGCGTCAGTCGATCACCGTATCGACGACCTCGGCGAAATCGCCCCGGCCACCCCGGACCAGGCGATCTACCTCGACATCTTCGCCCGTACCTTCTGGATGGGCCTGGTCATCACTGTGATTTGCCTGGTGCTGGCGTATCCGTTGGCGTACTTGCTGGCGAACCTGCCGTCGCGTCAGAGCAACCTGCTGATGATTCTGGTGTTGCTGCCATTCTGGACTTCGATTCTGGTGCGAGTGGCGGCGTGGATTGTGTTGCTGCAATCGGGCGGCCTCATCAACAGCGGGCTGATGGCGATGGGCATCATCGATAAGCCGCTGGAACTGGTGTTCAACCGTACCGGCGTGTACATCTCGATGGTGCACATTCTGCTGCCGTTCATGATCCTGCCGATCTACAGCGTGATGAAAGGCATCTCGCCAACGTACATGCGCGCCGCGATTTCCCTTGGTTGCCACCCGTTCGCGAGTTTCTGGCGGGTGTACTTCCCGCAGACCTATGCAGGCGTCGGCGCCGGCTGCCTGTTGGTGTTCATCCTCGCCATCGGCTACTACATCACCCCGGCGCTGCTCGGCAGCCCGAACGATCAAATGGTCAGCTACTTCGTCGCCTTCTACACCAACACCAGCATCAACTGGGGCATGGCCACTGCGCTGGGCGGCTTGTTGCTGCTGGCGACCGTGGTGCTTTATCTGATCTACAGCTGGCTGGTGGGCGCCAGTCGCCTGCGCCTGAGCTAAGGGGAGTTTGAAATGCTGAGTCCTTACATGTCGCCCATCGAACGGGTGTGGTTCTACAGCTTGCGGATCCTCTGCGGCTTGATTCTGCTGTTCCTGATTCTGCCGGTGCTGGTGATCATTCCGCTCTCGTTCAACTCGGGCAGTTTTCTGGTGTACCCGCTGCAGGGCTTCTCGCTGCAGTGGTATCAGGACTTCTTCGCTTCGGCCGAGTGGATGCGCGCCCTGAAGAACAGCATCATCGTCGCCCCGGCCGCGACCGTGCTGGCGATGATCTTCGGTACGCTGGCGGCCATCGGCCTGACCCGTGGCGACTTCCCCGGCAAGGCGCTGGTGATGGCGCTGGTGATTTCGCCGATGGTCGTGCCGGTGGTGATCATCGGCGTGGCGAGTTATTTGTTCTTCGCGCCGCTGGGCCTGGGCAATAGCTTCTTTTCTCTGATCGTGGTGCATGCGGTGCTGGGTGTGCCATTTGTGATCATCACGGTTTCGGCGACGTTGCAGGGGTTTAACCATAACCTGGTGCGTGCCGCCGCGAGCCTTGGCGCTTCGCCGTTGACGGCATTTCGTCGCGTGACCCTGCCGCTGATTGCACCGGGGGTGATTTCCGGCGCGCTGTTTGCTTTTGCGACGTCGTTTGATGAAGTGGTGGTGACGCTGTTTCTCGCGGGGCCCGAGCAGGCGACGTTGCCTCGGCAGATGTTCAGCGGGATTCGCGAGAACCTCAGCCCGACGATTGCCGCTGCAGCCACGTTGCTCATCGCCTTCTCGGTCATCCTGCTGCTGACCCTGGAATGGTTGCGTGGGCGGAGTGAGAAATTGCGTACCGCACAGGTTTAAGGATCCGCGCTATTCCCCCTGTGGGAGCGAGCCTGCTCGCGAAAGCGGTGTGTCAGCTGGTATATCAGCTGAACCAGACACCGTATTCGCAAGCAGGCTCGCTCCCACATTTTGATTTGTGTTGTGTTCAGATGTTTGGGTCATTCACACCCTGAATAGCAGACAACCCCAAATCCCCAGCTAATCTTGTGCCCAGCTCCCACATCTATAAGAGGCTGCGCACGATGAGTCTTTCCCAGTTCAAAATCGCTCACAAACTGATCACCGGCGCCGGAGCCATCGAGCAACTGGCGGCCGAACTCGCTCGCCTCGATATCGATAATCCGCTGATCGTCACCGACGCCGCGCTGGTCAAGTCCGGTACCGTCGAGCTGGCGCTGTGCCAATTGGGCGGGCGCGAGTACGAGATTTTCGACCGTGTACTGCCGGACCCGGAAATTGCCATCGTCGAAGATTGCATGCGCGTGTACCGCGAGGGTGGGCATGACGGCTTGATCGGCCTCGGCGGCGGCAGTGCCATCGACATCGCCAAAAGTGTGGCGGCGTATGCCGGTTACCACGGCGCGCTGGAGGATCTGTTCGGCGTCGACCAGGTGCCGCGTAAAGGCCCGCCGCTGATCGCCATCCCCACCACCGCCGGCACGGGCTCGGAAGTGACCAACGTCGCTATTCTTTCGGACAAGGTCGCGCAACTGAAGAAGGGCATCGTCAGCGACTATCTGTTACCGGATGTCGCGCTGGTCAGTCCGCAAATGACCCTGACTTGCCCCCGCAGCGTTACTGCAGCCAGTGGCGTCGATGCGCTGGTGCACGCCATCGAATCCTATCTGTCGGTGAATGCCTCACCGATTACCGACTCCCTCGCCATTGGCGCAATCAAACTGATCGCCAATGCCTTGCCCAAGGCCTACGCCAACGGCGCCAATCTGCAAGCGCGCGAAGACATGGCCACCGCAAGCCTGATGGCCGGCATGGCATTCGGCAATGCCGGGGTCGGTGCGGTGCATGCGTTGGCGTATCCGCTGGGCGGGCGATTCAACATTGCCCACGGCGTCAGTAACGCCTTGTTGCTGCCGTATGTCATGACCTGGAACAAGATGGCCTGCGTCGAGCGCATGCAGGATATTGCCGAAGCCATGGGGGTGAAAACGGCGCATCTGAGCGCCACTGAAGCAGCGGACAAAGCCGTGCAAGCCATGACCGATTTGTGCGCGGCGGTGGAAATTCCCGCAGGGCTGCGCAGTTTCGGTGTGCCGGAAGACGCGATCCCGGCCATGGCCGTGGAAGCCGCAGGCATCGAGCGCCTGATGCGCAACAACCCGCGCAAGCTCAGCGCCGTGGATATCGAGAAGATCTACCGCGCGGCGTACTGATCCGTCGGCGACTAGCGGTCATGGCACAACCCAATCATCGCAGTCACGGTGCGCGCGCGGAAACTTGAGGTATACAATGCGCGCCATCGTGATTTAGCTCAGAAAAGGTGCGTCATGCAGCCCTTCGTAATTGCTCCGTCGATTCTCTCTGCCGACTTCGCCCGCCTCGGCGAAGAAGTAGACAATGTTCTGGCCGCTGGTGCCGACTTCGTCCACTTCGATGTCATGGACAACCACTACGTGCCCAACCTGACTATCGGCCCGATGGTGTGCGCGGCACTGCGCAAGTACGGCGTTACCGCGCCAATCGACGCGCACCTGATGGTCAGCCCGGTGGATCGCATCGTTGGCGACTTCATCGAGGCCGGCGCGACTTACATCACCTTCCACCCGGAAGCCACGCTGCACGTCGATCGCTCGCTGCAGCTGATCCGCGAAGGCGGCTGCAAATCCGGTCTGGTGTTCAACCCGGCGACCCCGCTGGACGTGCTCAAGTACGTGATCGACAAAGTCGACATGGTCTTGCTGATGAGCGTCAACCCGGGTTTCGGCGGGCAGAAGTTCATTCCCGGCACCCTCGACAAACTGCGCGAAGCACGGGCGATCATTGATGCGTCGGGCCGTGACATCCGTCTGGAAATCGATGGCGGCGTCAACGTCAACAACATCCGTGAAATCGCTGCTGCTGGCGCCGACACCTTTGTCGCCGGCTCGGCGATCTTCAACGCGCCGAACTATCAGGAAGTCATCGACAAGATGCGCTCCGAACTGGCGCTGACTCGCCCATGAGCGGTTTTGAGCAGCTGTTCCCGGGCAAACTGCCACGGTTGGTGATGTTCGATCTGGATGGCACGTTGATCGACTCGGTTCCCGACCTGGCGGCAGCGGTGGACACGATGCTGCTCAGCCTTGGCCGCCAGCCAGCAGGCATCGATTCGGTGCGCGAGTGGGTTGGCAACGGCGCGCCGGTATTGGTGCGTCGGGCGCTGGCCGGCGGCATCGATCATTCGGCGGTGGATGACGTCGAGGCCGAACACGCGCTGGAAGTGTTCATGCAAGCCTACGGCGCCAGTCATGAACTGACCGTGGTTTATCCCGGTGTGCGCGACACCCTCAAATGGCTGCAAAAGCAGGGCGTGGCCATGGCGTTGATCACCAACAAACCGGAGCGTTTCGTCGCGCCGTTGCTGGATCAGATGAAGATCGGCCGCTACTTCAAGTGGATCATCGGCGGCGATACCCTGCCGCAGCAGAAACCTGATCCGGCGGCGCTGTTCTTCGTGATGAAAATGGCCAATATCCCGGCCTCGCAATCGCTGTTCGTCGGCGACTCGCGCAGTGATGTGCTGGCGGCGAAGGCGGCGGGGGTCAAGTGTGTGGCGCTCAGCTACGGTTACAACCATGGCCGACCGATTGCCGAGGAATCCCCGGCGCTGGTGATTGACGATCTGCGCAAGCTAATTCCCGGTTGCCTGGATCTGGCCGGTGGGATAACGTTGCCCGACGCTGTTCAACCCCCTTCTGGAAACGCCATCGTGGTGGTCACCCGCAAACTCTGGATGAAAGTCATCAAGGCCCTGGCCCGCTGGCGTTGGCGCGCCTGACTTTTTTCTGGCCGGCCTGCCGGCGCGTTTGCACACCTGACTGATGACACCTCACACCACGAGGCACCCTATGATCCGCGAAGAATTCCTGCGCTTGGCCGCTGACGGCTACAACCGCATCCCGTTGGCCTGCGAAACCCTGGCCGACTTCGACACGCCGCTGTCGATCTACCTGAAACTGGCCGACCAGCCCAACTCCTACCTGCTCGAATCGGTGCAGGGCGGCGAGAAATGGGGCCGTTACTCGATCATCGGCCTGCCGTGTCGCACTGTGCTGCGGGTGCACGACCATCACGTCAGCATCACCGTCGATGGCGTCGAGACCGAAAGCCACGACGTCGAAGACCCACTGGCCTTCGTCGAAACCTTCAAGGCCCGCTATAACGTGCCGACCATCGCCGGTCTGCCGCGTTTCAACGGTGGTCTGGTGGGTTATTTCGGTTACGACTGCGTGCGCTATGTCGAAAAACGTCTGGGCAAATGCCCGAACCCGGATCCACTGGGCGTGCCGGACATCCTGCTGATGGTCTCCGATGCGGTCGTCGTGTTCGACAACCTTGCCGGAAAAATGCACGCGATCGTGCTGGCTGACCCGGCGCAGGCCGATGCCTATGAGCAAGGTCAGGCGCGTTTGCAGCAATTGCTTGAGCAACTGCGCCAGCCGATCACGCCTCGTCGTGGTCTGGACTTCAGCAAGCAGCAGTCGACCGACCCGGTGTTCCGCTCCAGTTTCACCCAGGACGATTACGAAAAAGCCGTCGACACCATCAAGGAGTACATCCTTGCCGGTGACTGCATGCAGGTCGTGCCGTCGCAGCGTATGTCGATCGACTTCAAGGCTGCACCGATTGACCTGTACCGCGCACTGCGTTGCTTCAACCCGACGCCGTACATGTACTTCTTCAACTTCGGCGACTTCCATGTCGTCGGCAGTTCGCCGGAAGTGTTGGTGCGGGTCGAAGACAACCTGATTACCGTGCGCCCGATTGCCGGTACTCGCCCACGCGGGGCTACTGAAGAAGCGGATCTGGCGCTGGAAGTAGACTTGCTGTCGGATGACAAAGAGATCGCCGAGCACTTGATGCTGATTGATCTGGGTCGTAACGATACGGGTCGCGTCTCGGAAATCGGCTCGGTGAAACTCACCGAAAAAATGGTCATCGAGCGTTATTCCAACGTGATGCACATCGTGTCCAACGTTACCGGTCAGTTGAAGGAAGGCCTGACGGCGATGGATGCGCTACGAGCGATTCTGCCGGCGGGCACCTTGTCCGGTGCGCCGAAGATTCGTGCGATGGAAATCATCGACGAGCTGGAGCCGGTCAAGCGTGGCGTGTATGGCGGCGCGGTTGGTTACTTCGCGTGGAACGGCAACATGGACACCGCGATTGCGATTCGCACCGCCGTGATCAAGAACGGCGAGCTGCACGTGCAGGCCGGTGGCGGCATCGTCGCCGATTCGGTGCCGGCGCTGGAATGGGAAGAAACCCTGAACAAACGCCGCGCGATGTTCCGCGCGGTGGCCCTGGCTGAACAAACCCCGGACGTCTGATTCACGCAATTCCCTGTGGCGAGCCTGCTCGCGAAGAGGGCGTGTCAGGCGCTATAGATGTTGGCTGATACACCGCTTCGCGAGCAGGCTCGCTACCACATGGGTTTTGTGTTCAGCCATAAAAAAAGCGGCGCCTGTGAGGGCGCCGCTTTTTTGTGCCTGCGATTTAGAAGTCCAGACTCACCCCGACGTTGATCCCTTGCTGGGTAAAGTCATCATCCTTGCGGACGTTGTAGCTGGCACGTAGCGCCAGGTCTTTGGTGAGGTTGTGGCTCACGCCCAGGTTCAAGCGATTGAGGTTGGTCTGCGGGGTGTAGCCTTCCAGGGTGTACTGGTTGCCCGGCAGGCTGTTGAGATTCATCGTCACATCCTGAGCGTCATCGTTGTACTCACGTTCGTGAGCCAATTCGCCGAACACCTGAGTTTGCGAAGTGATCTGGTATTTGCCCTGAATCCCCAGACCGAGACGCCGGGAGATGCGCGACTGGTCATCGAATGTCAGCGCGGTGGAGTCAGCGCCGTCCTCCGAATAGCCGTCGACCTCGACCTTGGCGAAATCAGCACTCACGAAGGGTGACAGGTGCCATGGGCTGCTCGCCTCTGGCGCGATGTCGTAACCCACGCGTCCGCTGAAAGCCAGGACATAACCGTCGGTGTCGCCTTTCTCGCCGCGCTCGTTCGTCCCCAACTGGAATTTACGCTTGAGGCTGTCGTAATCCAGGTGGCCGGCGGTCACGGCCGCGTCACCCCACCAGCGATTCTGCTGGTACTGGGCGAAAGCGGTGCCCATGTAGGTGTTCAGCTTGTAGTCGGAATCGTGCTCGCCAGCTTCGAGTTTCTGGTTGTAGAACCCGGCCGCCAGGCCAATGCGCCAGGCCTCGTTGAGGCGGTAGCTGCCACCGATGTTCAAGTTGTAGCCATTGCCGTTGGCGCTGGCGCCGCTGTCCTGGCTGTCGAAGTCCTGATGTTGGCCGCCGCCAGCGACAATCGCGCGCCATTGGCCAACGCCTTGCCAGTTTTCCCAGTCGGCCAGCCACTGGTTGCGCAGTTCATCCTGATGCGAGCGCAGGGTGCCTTGCGCCATCTCTGGCAACAGGGTCGCTTCCCACGGTGCAGCCAGCAACGAGTAAGCGTAATCGGCGATCAGGCGCTGGCCGGCTTCGGTGGGGTGAACTGCATCGTTGTAGATGAGCTTGGTCGGGTCTGGCGTCGCACTGTTGATCCCGTACCGGGCATTCTCGGTGCAGCCGCTACCGCTGAAGCAGGTGGCGCTGAGATTCTGGTCGGTGGCCAGACCGAACTGGCCCGGGTTGGCAAACGACTCTTTGAGCAGCACCGGAATGTTCAGCGGAATCACGTTAGCGTTGACGCGCTGCAACTGGCTGACCAGTTCGGTGTTGAACTGACTGCTGAGCTGGGACGTGAACGCTTGCAGGGGAGAGCCATTGAAGGCCGGGGTGAAGCCGATGTCCGGCAGCAGCCATACCATGATGTAACGGGCGCCGGCTTGTTGCAGGGTTTGCGCACTGCTCGCCAGACGATCCGCCGCAGCGCTGGCCTGAGGCAGGCTGGTCACGCGTCCCTGAAGGAAATCATTGCCGCCCCCCGACAGGTAATACAGCGCATTCGGATCGGCGCGAAAGCCGTTCGACGGCAGGTAACCGGCGCGAGTGCGTTCGCCGGTGGCGGATTGCGTGGTGATCGAATCAAGAATCTGGTCGGTACGATAGCCGCCTACCGCCCAGTTGTTACCGTCGGCCAGGCCTTCGTTCGCGCGTACTGCCGATGACGAGGACGCTGTCTGATCCGGCGAGAACCCCAGTTTGCCGCCGAGGATCTGCGTCGCGTTGAGCGAGCGCAATTCGCCGCTGCCATCCAGATACACCGGGCCGGTGCGGTTGGTGAAGCGCTGAGTGGCGCCGTCCGGGCCGCCGCTGTCGCTAAACGTGCCGGCGTCATTGAGGCTGTCGCCGAAAACAATGAAATTCGAATAAGGATTGGGCGCGGCATTCGCTTGGGCGCAGGCTAATGCGAGCAAGCAGCTGGCCATCGGTACAAACAACGTCTGTTTGATCATGAGCAAGTCCGTTTATTTATTGTTGTAGGTGAACAAAACGACAGTACCAAAAACTTCCGGCCTTTTGCCATCGGTCGCGATTCCTCCCCTGGATTTATCCACCAAAGCCCCGGCCATATTGCACGCTCCGCCCAGCTAAGTTACTGTGCCCGAACGTATGAACGAGACCTTCCCCGTGTTGATCACCAGCAAACTTCTGGATCAAGTCATCAAGGCACACGCCCGTTGGCGTTGGCGCGCCTGAATCTTTTCTGCCGGCTCGGCCGGATCTGTATCGCTTTGCCTTCCTTGCTCGTTTGAATTGCCGCTTTGCCGACGCCCCTGTGCGTCCGACATCGTGCAGCGCCCTGCGGGCAAGTCATCTGAAGGCTGTCTTCAAGTCAGAATTCAAGAGGTTCGAAACGCCATGTTGCTGATGATCGACAACTACGACTCCTTTACTTACAACGTTGTGCAATACCTCGGCGAGCTGGGTGCCGAAGTCAAAGTCGTGCGCAACGACGAATTGACCATCGCCGAAATCGAAGCGCTTAACCCCGAGCGCATCGTTGTGTCTCCCGGTCCTTGCACGCCGACCGAAGCTGGTATTTCCATCGAGGCTATCAAGCACTTCGCTGGCAAACTGCCGATTCTTGGCGTCTGCCTCGGCCACCAGTCCATCGGCCAGGCCTTTGGCGGCGACGTGGTGCGCGCGCGTCAGGTAATGCACGGTAAGACTAGTCCGGTATTCCACGAGGACAAGGGCGTTTTCGCCGGTCTGAATCATCCGTTGACAGTCACCCGCTACCACTCCCTGATCGTCAAGCACGATACTTTGCCCGATTGCCTGGAACTGACCGCGTGGACGCAACACGATGACGGATCAGTCGACGAAATCATGGGCCTGCGTCACAAGACCCTGAACATTGAGGGCGTACAGTTTCACCCCGAGTCGATCCTGACTGAGCAGGGCCATGAACTGTTTGCCAACTTCCTCAAACAAACCGGCGGCACGCGCTAAGGACTTCCCATGAATATCAAGACAGCCCTGAGCCGTATCGTTGAGCACCTAGACCTCAGCACCGAAGAAATGCGCGATGTGATGCGCGAGATCATGACTGGCCAATGCAGCGACGCGCAGATCGGCGCGTTCATGATGGCCATGCGCATGAAGAGCGAAAGCATCGACGAAATCGTCGGCGCCGTATCGGTCATGCGTGAGCTGGCCGATCAAGTCGAACTGAAGACCCTCGACGGCGTGGTCGACGTGGTTGGCACCGGTGGTGACGGCGCCAATATTTTCAACGTATCCACCGCTTCTTCCTTTGTGGTTGCCGCTGCCGGTTGCACCGTAGCCAAGCACGGCAATCGCGCGGTATCGGGCAAGAGCGGCAGCGCCGATTTGCTCGAAGCAGCCGGTATCTATCTCAACCTGACGCCGGTTCAAGTCGCCCGTTGCATCGACAACGTCGGCATCGGTTTCATGTTTGCCCAGACCCATCACAAAGCCATGAAGTACGCCGCCGGCCCGCGCCGCGATCTCGGCCTGCGTACGCTGTTCAACATGCTCGGCCCGCTTACGAATCCGGCCGGCGTGAAGCATCAGGTGGTGGGTGTGTTCAACCCGGCGCTCTGCCGCCCATTGGCTGAAGTTTTGCAGCGTCTGGGCAGCAAGCATGTGCTGGTGGTGCATTCGAAGGACGGTCTGGACGAGTTCAGTCTCGCCGCGCCGACGTTTGTCGCCGAGCTGAAAAACAACGAAATCACCGAATATTGGGTCGAGCCGGAAGATCTGGGCATGAAGAGCCAGAGCCTGCACGGCTTGTCGGTCGACGGCCCGGAAGCGTCGCTGGCGCTGATTCGCGATGCACTGGGCAAGCGCAAAACCGAAAACGGCCAGAAAGCCGCTGAAATGATTGTGCTCAACGCCGGTGCAGCGCTTTACGCCGCTGACGTTGCCAGCAGTTTGAAACAGGGCGTGGAGCTTGCGCACGACGCCCTGCATACCGGCCTCGCTCGGGAGAAACTCGAGGAGTTGGGTGCCTTTACCGCGGTATTCAGAGTGGAGAATGAAGGATGAGTGTACCGACGGTTCTGGAAAACATTCTGGCCCGCAAAGTTCAGGAAGTCGCCGAGCGTAGCGCCCGCGTGAGCCTGAGCGAGCTGGAAAGTCTGGCCAAGGCGGCCGATGCACCACGCGGTTTTGCCCAGGCATTGCTGGCGCAGGCGAAGCAGAAACAACCGGCTGTGATTGCCGAAATCAAGAAGGCTTCGCCGAGCAAAGGCGTGATTCGCGAAGATTTCGTTCCCGCCGACATCGCCAAAAGCTACGAGAAGGGCGGGGCGACCTGTCTGTCGGTGCTGACCGACATCGATTACTTTCAGGGCGCCGACGCCTATCTGCAACAGGCTCGCGCCGCCTGCAAGCTGCCGGTGATCCGCAAGGACTTCATGATCGATCCGTACCAGATCGTCGAAGCCCGTGCACTGGGTGCCGACTGTGTGCTGCTGATCGTCTCCGCGCTGGACGATGTGAAAATGGCCGAACTGGCGGCGGTGGCCAAAGGCGTCGGTCTCGACGTGCTGGTGGAAGTGCACGACGGTGATGAACTGGAGCGCGCGTTGAAAACACTCGACACGCCACTGGTCGGCGTCAACAACCGCAACCTGCATACCTTCGACGTCAGCCTGGAAACCACCCTCGATTTGTTGCCGCGTATTCCGCGCGATCGTCTGGTGATCACCGAGAGCGGCATCCTCAATCGTGCCGATGTCGAGCTGATGGAAATCAGCGACGTTTATGCGTTCCTGGTCGGCGAGGCATTTATGCGTGCGGAAAGTCCAGGCACTGAACTGCAGCGCCTGTTTTTTCCGGAACGAGGTGGTTCGATCAGCGGTTCGACGCTCGACTGATAACCTTTCAGACCGAGTCGACCCTTTCGCGAGCAGGCTCGTTCCCACATTGAAATGCAATCCAGTGTGGGAGCGAGCCTGCTCGCGAAGAGGCGCTTGAAACCCCTGAAGATTCAAATCTGCCGGAGCCCGCCATGTCGCTGCCAATCCCTCTGACCATCGAAGCGGGCCTCCAGGCCGAACAAGACCTGCTCGCCTCAGTCTGCGCCGGCGATTCAGAGTTCGGCCTTCTATTCTGGCAGCCCACTGACCGCGCCCTGGTCATGCCTCGCCGCCTCAATCGTCTACCCGGTTTCGATCACGCCTGCGAAGTCTCCGCCGCAGCCGGCTGGCCAGTACTCCTTCGCGAGACGGGCGGTGAACCTGTCCCGCAATCAGCCTCGACGATTAACATCGCGCTGGTCTACGCACCACCGCGCAGCGAAGGTGATCTGAATCGCATCGAAACGGGCTACCGGCGTCTTTGCGATCCGATTTGTCAGTTGCTGGATGAGTTGGGCGGTACGTCGTCGCTGGGCGAAATTGACGGTGCGTTTTGCGACGGTCGCTTCAACGTCAATCTCGACGGCCGCAAAATGGTCGGCACAGCCCAGCGCTGGCGTCAGAGTCAGGGAGGGCAGCGTCCTGTAGGCTTGGTGCACGGTGCGATGTTGATGGATAACGAGCGCGAATCGATGGTTGCGGCGGTCAATCGCTTCAACGAAGCTTGTGGCCTCGAGCAGCGGGTACGTGCGCAAAGCCACATTGCCCTGCATGAAAAATTCAACGCGCCACAGGCATTGGCGCGTCTTGATGAGCTGTTTCGATTGATGCTGGCGCAGATGTACAGCGCCTGATTTTCGAGCTTACCGCGTACCGAAGACCACCATGGTCTTGCCTTTCACGTCGACCAGGTTGCGTTCCTCAAGATCCTTGAGCACGCGACCGACCATCTCTCGCGAGCAGCCGACAATCCGCCCGATTTCCTGACGCGTCACCTTGATCTGCATGCCGTCGGGATGGGTCATCGCATCCGGCTGTTTGCACAGTTCCAGCAGGCAACGGGCTACACGACCGGTTACGTCAAAGAATGCCAGATCGCCGACCTTGCGCGTGGTGTTGCGCAAGCGTTGTGCGATTTGTCCGCTGAGCACGTAAAGAATGTCTGGATCTTGCTGCGACAACTCGCGGAATTTCACGTAACTGATTTCCGCAATTTCGCATTCAACCTTGGCCCGCACCCAGGCGCTGCGTTGCTGTTCCTGACCAGCCTGCTCGAACAGGCCCAGTTCACCGAAGAAGTCCCCGGCGTTCAGGTAAGCGATGATCATCTCGCGACCATCGTCGTCTTCGATCAGGATCGTCACCGATCCCTTGATGATGAAGTACAACGTATCCGAACGGTCGCCGGCGCAGATGATGTTGCTCTTGGCGGCATGACGACGACGCTGACAATGCATCAGCAGCTTGTCGAGGTTCTTGATTTTGGGTGTGGGGGTAATAGCAACCATGGTTGTATCCCGAAAAGACTGCACGGTGATGTTTGATTTTTTTAGGAGGCGCTGAAGGCGGTCGCTACACAGCTGGCATAGGCGCCAGCGAATTGGCGCCAGCTTAACAGACACTTCGTCGCAAATTCGAGAAATTACCTACACGGTTGGAGCATTCGTCCTAGGAATGCTGCTCGCTGTCAGGGCAATCCCCTGTGCTAAGCTGGCGACCCTTTTTTTACAGTGGAGTCTGGGCGATGAAGGCACGCATCCAATGGGCTGGCGAAGCCATGTTCCTCGGCGAATCCGGTAGCGGTCATGTCGTGGTCATGGACGGTCCGCCGGACGCCGGTGGTCGTAATCTGGGTGTTCGCCCGATGGAGATGCTCCTGCTGGGTGTCGGCGGTTGCAGCAACTTCGACGTGGTCAGCATTCTGAAGAAGTCCCGTCAGGCCGTTGAAAGCTGTGAAGCCTTCCTCGAAGCCGAGCGTGCGACCGAAGACCCGAAGGTATTCACCAAGATCCACATGCACTTCGTGGTCAAGGGCCGTGGCCTGAAAGAAGCCCAGGTCAAACGCGCCATCGAACTGTCTGCCGAGAAGTATTGCTCGGCTTCGATCATGCTTGGCGCAGCCGGTGTGGCGATCACCCACGATTACGAAATCGTCGAACTGGGTTGAAGCGACATTCAACTATCATAAAAGCAGTGCAGACTCTGGCGATCCCCCGCTGACGTCTGCATAATGCGCCACTTTTTTCAGGGCAGTGATCGGTCAGCCGACGGGTCATCCGCCTGAACAGATAACCAAAATCGCCATCGCGAAGAGGTGTTAACCGTCCTACGCAGGTGCGTTGTTCGCATTTGACGGGCATGCTTGATCACGCGGCTGTGCCGCATACATAGAGAGTTTTTAACGGTGAAAAGCAAACTCAAGCTCCACGGGTTCAATAACCTGACAAAGACCTTGAGCTTCAACATCTATGACATCTGCTACGCGGAAACCCCGCAAGACCAGCAGGCGTACGTCGAGTACATCAATCAAGAGTACAACGCCGAACGTCTGACGCAGATCCTCACGGAAGTTGTAGAAATCATTGGTGCCAACATTCTGAACATTGCGAGTCAGAACTATGAGCCTCAGGGTGCCAGCGTCACGATTCTGATCTCGGAAGAGCCGGTGACCCCGACTGAAAGCCAGATCGAAGAGTCGCCAGGTCCATTGCCCGAAATTATCCTGGCCCACCTCGACAAGAGTCACATCACGGTGCATACCTACCCGGAAATCCATCCGGACGCCGGTATTGCGACTTTCCGTGTAGACATTGATGTGTCGACCTGTGGTGTCATTTCACCGCTTAAAGCGCTCAATTTCCTCATTCACCAGTTCGATTCGGACATCGTGACCGTGGATTACCGTGTGCGCGGCTTCACCCGTGACGTTGAAGGCAACAAGCACTTCATCGACCACGAGATCAACTCGATCCAGAACTACCTTTCCGAAGACACCCGCGACGCGTACCAGATGACCGACGTGAACGTGTATCAGGAAAACCTGTTCCACACCAAAATGCTGCTGAAGAACTTCGAACTGGACAACTACCTGTTCGGCGACGCCACCAGCAGCCTGTCGTCTGAGCAACGTGCCCAAGTGACTGATCGTGTGAAACACGAGATGCTGGAAATCTTTTACGCGCGCAACATGCCAGCGTAAGAGTTTCAGGCACAAAAAAAGGCGACCTTTCGGTCGCCTTTTTCATTCCATCACAGGATCTTTGTGGCAGCTGGCTTGCCAACGACAAGTCCCTGTCTGACGATTCAAACTTCAGATCCGATAAGTACTCTTGGTCATCACCTTGGCCAACAGACTCATCCCGAACTTCACTGGTGCCGGAAACCGGAAACCACCCGCATCCAGCGCACTCTCGGCATGATGCTCTTCATCAATGCGCATCTGCTCGAGAATCGCCCGAGACTTCTCGTCCTCGACTGGCAGTTGCTCCAGGTGCTCGTTCAAGTGCTTGCATACCTGATGCTCGGTCGCCGCAACAAACCCGAGGCTGACCTTGTCGCTGATCAGACCGGCCACAGCGCCAATCCCGAACGACATGCCATAGAACAGCGGATTGAGCACGCTGGTATGACTGCCCAACTGGTGAATGCGTTGTTCGCACCAGACCAGATGATCGATTTCCTCTTCGGCTGCGTGCTCCATGGCCTTGCGCACCTGTGGCAGCTTGGCGGTCAGCGCCTGTCCCTGATACAGCGCCTGGGCACAGACTTCGCCGGTATGGTTGATGCGCATCAGCCCGGCGACATGGCGGGTGTCTTCGTCGCTCATCTGGGTTTCCGGCTGCAAAATCGCCGGTGACGGACGGTACGGCTGGCCACTGAAGGGCAGCAGGGTACGCATCGCGGCATCGGCCTGCAGCAGAAGACGGTCAATCGGCGAGTAGTGACGTTGGGTAGTCATGCTGACCTCCGGGAAGAATCTCGGCGGCCAGTTTAACCGAATCGGCCGGAGAAGGTTTGCGCTGGGTCATTAGCCATGCGGTCATGCTTTTGTGGGAGCAAGCCAGCTCGCGAAGGTCGGCACATTCAAAGCATCAGCGCCTGACACTCCGCCTTCGCGAGCAAGATCGCTCCCACAGTTTTTGCGTTACATCAGCCCGGAGGCCAGTTCATCTGGCGTTGTCCGAGTACGTGCATATGAATATGGTAGACGGTCTGCCCACCCTTTTCATTGCAGTTCATGACGACCCGGAAGCCCTCTTCACAGCCCAGCTCCAGTGCCAGACGTTGCGCAGTAAACAGGATATGCCCGGCCAGTGCCTTGTCGTCCTCGGTCAGGTCATTGAGGGTGCGCACCGGTTTTTTCGGGATCACCAGAAAATGCACCGGTGCCTGAGGGGCGATGTCGTGGAAGGCCAGAACCTGGTCGTCCTCGTAGATGATCTTGGCCGGGATTTCCCGGTTGATGATCTTGGTGAACAGAGTATCCACTGCTGTTTTCTCCGTTGTTTGGGCTGGTCTGAGTGTACTCATGGGGACTGAACCCGCCCAGTGTTTTGCCGTAGGACAGATCAGCGCGGGCAGTAGGCCTTGTTGACCATGCCGACGATGGTGCGGTTCAGCCAGCGCGAACCCAGTCGCGGTAAAAACGCGAACCAGCGATTGCGCCGTCCCGGAATGATGATCGCGCGATTTTTCTCCAGCGCGCGAACGGTGTAGAGCGCGACTTCTTCGGGGCTCATCAGCATTTTGCTGTCTTTGAGTTTGTCACTGTTCAACTGCGCGGTGCGGAAAAAAGCCGTGCGGGTCGGGCCTGGGCAGAGCACCGAAACCTTGACCGCGCTTTGTTTGAGTTCAACCCGCAATGCTTCGGAGAAGTGCAGCACATACGCCTTGCTGGCGTAATAGGTGCTCATCCACGGGCCAGGATTGAACGCCGCCACGGAGGCAACGTTGAGAATCTGTCCGCCACCCTGTAGCGCCATGCTGTTGCCAATCGCATGGCACAGGCGGGTGAGGGCGAGGATGTTTACTTCGATCAGGTCCTGCTCGGTCATCCAGTCCTGAGCCAGGAAAGGGCCGCAAGTACCGATGCCGGCGCAGTTCACCAGCAGGTCGATTTGCCGGTCACCTTCTTCCAGCTCCAGCAGGAAACCGGAGAGGCGCAGCGGTTCGCCCAGATCGCAGGCTCGGAACAGGACCTCGACGCCGAAGCGTTGGGTCAGTTCGATAGCAATACTTTCCAGCTGATCACGCTGTCGTGCCACCAGAATCAGGCTGCGGCCGCGCCGGGCTAGCGCTTCGGCCATGGCCAGACCGATGCCGCTGGAGGCGCCAGTGATCAGAGCGTAACGGGTCATGCAATTCTCCCTCGCAACAGCTCCGCGCCAGCGACGCGGGTGTCACGGCGGGGAGCGCTGTTCATTCTTGCGCAGAGTCTACAGGGGCCTGCGCCGCTTCGGCTGCATCGTCGGTGGAATTCGCTGCGGGCTCGTCCTCGACTTCGACTTCATCGGTGGTCACCGAGCCGCTGTCGTAGCTGCTTTCGAGGCTTGTTTCGTATTCCTGCTGGATGGCCGAAATTCCGCCGAGTATCCCGCCCATGAAAAACAACCCGATAAAGACGATCCACAGTGCACTCAAAACCTTGACTGCTGTGTTGTTGGGCGGAGGTGGTGGCCCGTATCGGTTGGCACCGGTATTGCCCGGCACGACCATGATTACAAAAGGGAAGATGCTGCCCACGAATGGGACCAGGGTCAGCAACCACAGCCAGCCGGACCAACCGATATCGTGCAGGCGTTGCACGGTGAAGAAAATGCTGATGACGATGAGCGCCAAACCCAGAAAGAGCGCGACGATGCCGCCGATGATCAGTCCGCTGGTGGATTCGGCGCTGACCAGCCCCACGGCAATCAGCGCAAAAATGCTGATGATCGGCAGGCTTACCAACGTCACGACCATCGTCCAGGCCAGAAAGCGCAAACGACCGATCCGGCCTTCCACACCAAGCGGTTTGAGCGGTGCAAACGCTGCGAAGGTTTCACCTACGCTGGCCCGCGGTGGCGCATAAGGCGAGGAGGGTTCTGCCACGGCAGCGGATTGCTCGCGTACGTCCGAGAGGTTCAACTCGATTGCTGTTTCGGCTTCGATCCGGGCGTCGATCCCGGTTTTGTTCAATGCTTGCAGGTAGGTCTGCGCATCGCTGTGAGACAGATCGCGCTTGAGTGCCACGGTGCTGCCATTGAACAGCCGCTCAATGCTGGCCACTTCGCTTTTGAACAGATCTGCGAGATTCAGCTTGGCTGTGGTGATATCGACACCGGGCTGTAGAGCTCCGTCGAAAACGATCTTGTAACGGGGGTCGCTCATGGCCGAGGCATCCTTGTCGCGATAGATTGAAAGGTCGTCAGTGTAAGGCCAGTCCGCCAGCGACTGGCCTGATTTTTTCTTAGCGCGGCCAGCGTTGCGGCAACTGCGCGGCACGTTCCTGAGCCTGCCGGTATTCAGTGTCGAGGCGGGCGATCAACTGATCCACGCTGGGCAGATCATCAATCTGCCCAACACCCTGACCGGCAGACCAGACAGTCTTCCAGGCTTTGGCTTCATCGCTGATCGGCTTGAGCTTTTCGCCGAAATTGACTTCGCCTTTGCCTTGCAGCGTCGCCAGGTCGAAACCCGCGGCCTCAAGGCTTTGGCGCATGAAGCTGGCCGGCACCCCCGACACCGCTGGAGTATGAATGATGTCGGCTGCTTTGGCTGTCAGCAGCATCTCTTTGTAAGCGTCAGGCGCATGACTTTCGGTGGTGCCGATAAATCGCGTACCGAAGTAGGCCAAATCCGCACCGAGTAATTGAGCGGCCAGAATCTCGTGGCCATGGTTCAAACATCCCGCAAGCAGCAAGGTCTTGTCGAAGAACTGACGAATCTCGGCGATCAGCGCAAATGGACTCCACGTACCTGCATGACCCCCGGCGCCGGCCGCGACGGCGATCAAACCGTCGACGCCGGCTTCGGCGGCTTTCTCGGCATGGCGGCGAGTGGTGACATCATGGAAGACCAGGCCTCCGTAACTGTGTACCGCGTCGACCAACTCCTTCACCGCGCCAAGGCTGGTGATAACGATGGGCACTTTATGTTCGACGCAAATATCCAGATCCGCTTGCAAGCGCGGATTGCTGTTGTGAACGATCAGGTTCACCGCATACGGCGCCGGATTGTCCAGCGTCGCCAGTCCCGCCTCGATCTGTTCCAGCCAGGCTTTGAATCCGCTGCTTTCGCGTTGGTTCAGCGCCGGGAAGCTGCCGACCACGCCATTACGACAGCAGGCCAATACCAGTTCCGGATTGGAAATCAGAAACATCGGCGCCGCCACCACAGGCAGGCGCAGACGTTGTTCGAGCAGAGCGGGCAGCGACATTATGAACACCCCAAAGATTTGTACCGGTTGAAGTTAGAACGGCTTGACCACCACCAGAATTACGATAGCAATCAACATCAGAACCGGCACTTCATTGAACCAGCGATAAAAGACATGGCTGCGGGTGTTCTCGCCACGGGCAAAACGTTTTACCTGCGCGCCGCACATGTGGTGGTAGCCGATCAGCAAGACGACAAGGGTCAGCTTGGCGTGAATCCAGCCACCCATGCTGAAAATGCTCGGGTTGAGGTAGATCAGCCAGCCACCGAAGATCAGCGTGGCGATCATCGCCGGGCCCATGATGCCGCGATAGAGCTTGCGCTCCATGACACTGAAGCGTTCTTTGCTGATCGTGTCTTCACTCTGTGCGTGATAAACGAACAGTCGTGGCAGGTAGAACAGCCCGGCAAACCAGCACACAAGACTGACGATATGAAACGCTTTGATCCACAGATAGAGCATTTTTAGTTATTCCCAGGTTCACGGTAGTCTGGATAGTAGAGGCTTGAGCGTCCACACGTCACCTTGACGGTTGTCGCAGGCGCGCGCGGCCCCTATTATCGACGGCTTTCCAGTGGGTTCGTAGAGGGCAGGTTTATGGTCAAGGTCGGTATCGTCGGCGGCACGGGTTACACCGGTGTCGAACTGCTGCGTCTGTTGGCACAGCATCCGCAGGCAGAAGTGGCAGTCATCACTTCCCGATCCGAGGCCGGTCTGGCCGTGGCTGATATGTACCCGAACCTGCGCGGTCATTACGACGGCCTGGCCTTCAGCGTGCCGGACATCAAAACCCTCGGCGCTTGCGACGTGGTGTTCTTCGCCACGCCGCACGGTGTCGCTCACGCTCTGGCAGGTGAGTTGCTGGCGGCAGGCACGAAGGTCATCGATCTGTCGGCAGACTTCCGTCTGCAAGACGCTGAGGAGTGGGCCAAGTGGTACGGCCAGCCGCACGGTGCACCAGAGTTGCTGGATGAGGCGGTCTACGGTCTGCCGGAAGTCAATCGTGAGCAAATCAGGAAAGCCCGTTTGATCGCCGTGCCGGGGTGCTATCCGACCGCTACGCAATTGGGTTTTCTGCCGCTGCTTGAAGCCGGTCTGGCTGACACCTCGCGTCTGATTGCCGACTGCAAATCCGGTGTCAGCGGTGCCGGTCGCGGCGCGGCTGTAGGTTCTTTGTACTCAGAGACGTCGGAAAGCATGAAGGCTTATGCGGTGAAAGGTCACCGTCATCTGCCGGAAATTCGCCAGGGTCTGCGTCGTGCAGCGGGCAAGGATGTTGGTCTGACCTTCGTGCCGCACCTGACTCCGATGATCCGTGGTATTCACTCCACGCTGTACGCGACGGTAGTCGATCGCTCGGTTGATCTTCAGGCACTGTTTGAAAAGCGTTACGCCAACGAGCCGTTCGTTGATGTCATGCCGGCTGGCAGTCATCCGGAAACCCGTAGCGTGCGTGGCGCGAACGTCTGTCGCATCGCAGTTCACCGTCCACAGGATGGCGATCTGGTGGTGGTGTTGTCGGTGATCGACAATCTGGTCAAAGGCGCCTCGGGGCAGGCGGTGCAGAACATGAACATTCTGTTCGGGCTGGATGAGCGTTTCGGGTTGTCTCACGCCGGTATGCTGCCGTAACACTTTAACTCGCACAGCAAAAAGGCCCGTTCAACGGGCCTTTTTGCATTCTGAACAGCTCGTCGGGTTTATTGATATACCGTAACAATAGTTGACCGATTTTCTCGGACAAGCGGATAATGCGCGTCATCACGCATTATGGCGGCGTAACGCCGGGAGATAGTCAGCATGAGCGTCGAATCCTTCACCCCCACGGCTTTGCAATTCACCCAAGGTGCTGCGCACAAGGTGAAGAGCCTGGTCGATGAAGAGGGGAATGATCGCTTGAAGCTGCGCGTATTTGTTACGGGCGGCGGTTGTTCAGGGTTTCAATACGGTTTCACCTTCGATGAAGATGTTGCCGAGGACGACACCATTGTCGAGCGCGAAGGCGTAAGTCTGGTGGTTGATCCGATGAGTTTCCAGTACCTGGCCGGTGCGGAGGTGGACTACCAGGAAGGTCTGGAAGGTTCGCGCTTCGTGATCAAGAACCCGAATGCTTCCACGACGTGTGGTTGCGGCTCGTCGTTTTCGATCTGATCGCACTTCGCTGCAGACAATAAAACGCCGCAGAGCCTTACGGTTCTGCGGCGTTTTTTATTGGCCGGCGATCTACTCAGTTGGGGTAGATCGCGCCGAGTACACGCAGGCCTTTGGCGCCGGTGACGCTCGGGCGGTTGGTGGCGATGCCTTCGAGGCAGCAATGAGCCAGCCAGGCGAAAGCCATGGCTTCTACCCAGTCAGGATCTACACCGTGAGTGGCAGTGCTGGCGACTTTCGTGTTTGGCAGCAACTCGGCAAGACGATTCATCAGTGCCGCGTTGTGCGCGCCGCCACCGCAGACCAACAGTTCGCGGGTATTCGATTGAGCGCTTTTCAGCGACTCAATGATGGTCAGCGCAGTCAGTTCGAGTAACGTTGCCTGTACGTTTTCAGCTGAGTACGCCTGCAGGCTTGCAAGGTGTCGTTCCAGCCAAGGCAGGTTGAACACTTCCCGGCCGGTGCTTTTCGGGCCTTTGGTCACGAAGAACGGATCGCTGAGCAATGCTTTCAGCAGCGCTGGTTCAGCGGTACCGGAGGCAGCCCAATCGCCGTTACGGTCATAATTCTCGCCACGCTGCTGCTGAATCCAGGCGTCCATCAGCACATTCCCAGGCCCGCAGTCGAAACCGGCTACAGGCTTGGTCGGCTCAATCAGACTCAGATTGCTGAAACCGCCGACATTCAAGACCGCCTGATTACCGCTACGCTCTTCGAACAAAGCTTCATGGAAGGCCGGTACCAGAGGCGCACCTTGACCGCCGGCAGCGACATCGCGGCTGCGGAAGTCACTGACCACCGTGATACCCGTCAGCTCTGTCAGCAGGGCAGGGTTACCAATCTGTACGGTAAAACCGCGCGCTGGCTCGTGGCGAATAGTCTGGCCATGGCTGCCGATCGCACGGATAGCTTCAGGTTTGAGCTGTTGCTGGCTGAGGAGGGCATCGATGCCCTGTGCCGCGAGCCTTACCCACTTTTGCTGGGCAATCGCCGAGCGAGCGATCTCGTCGGGGCCGCTTGCGCACAAGCCAAGCAGCTCGGCGCGCAGGGATTCAGGCATGGGAATGTAGTGCGTGGCGATCAGTTTGATCGCCGAGGTTTGCTCGATCAGGGCGATGTCCAGCCCGTCGAGACTGGTTCCGGACATTACCCCGATATAGAGAGCCATGGCTTATCGCTTGCTCGAAGCCAGCATGGTGGCCTTCTCTTGGTCCATACGTGCCATCAGTGGTTTGCTCTGCGCCAGGAAACGGGCGCGTTCGGCTTTGGCGATTGGATCGGCCATTGGCAGCTTCTGGCCCAGTGGGTCTACGTGAACGCCATTGACCTGGAACTCATAGTGCAAGTGCGGGCCGGTCGACAGACCAGTCGTGCCGATGTAACCGATCACTTGGCCCTGTTTGACACTGCCGCCGGTCTTCACACCTTTGGCGAAGCCTTGCATGTGGCCGTAAAGCGTACGGTAAGTATTGCCGTGTTGAATGATAACAGTGTTGCCGTAGCCTCCGCGGCGGCCGGCCAGCAGCACTTTACCGTCACCGGCAGCCTTGATCGGCGTGCCGCGTGGGGCTGCGTAGTCGACGCCTTTGTGGGCGCGGATCTTGTTCAGGATCGGGTGCTTGCGGCCCATGGAGAACTTGGAGCTGATGCGGGCGAAGTCCACCGGAGTGCGGATGAACGCTTTGCGCATGCTGTTGCCATCGGCGGTGTAGTAGCTGCTATTACCCTGTTTGTTGGTGTAGCGCACAGCGGTGTAGGTCTTGCCGCGGTTAGTGAAGCGTGCTGACAGGATGGGGCCGGTGCCGACAGCCTTGCCGTTAACCACTTTCTGTTCGTAGATCACATCGAATTCATCGCCCTGGCGAATGTCCTGAGCGAAGTCGACGTCGTAGCCGAAGACACTGGCCATGTCCATGGTCATGCTATGGGAAAGCCCGGCGCGAGCGGCGGATTGCGATAGCGAACTGTTGATTATACCGTGAGCGTAGGCGGTGCGAACGATAGGTTTTGTAGTAACCCGGTTGAAGGCGAAGCCCTTGTCATTCTTGGTCAGGGTGATGGTTTCAACGTCGCTGACTTTGCTGTGCAGGCTTGTCAGTTGACCTTCAGGGGTGAGTTCGAACTCGATTTTCTGGCCGCGCTTGAGCTGGCTGAACTGTTTGGCTTGTTTGTCGCTGGCCAGAACTTCATGCACGGCGGTTGCAGGCAAACCGACCTTTTCGAACAGGGTCGATAGCGTATCGCCTTTTGCAACAACTACCTCTCGATGCCCAGGGGCATTAGGTTTTTCAGCGATCGGAGCCGGGGCGGGCGCGGCTTCAGCGGTTTGCGGAGTGTTTTCTTCACTGTTTTCGATTTGGGCGAACGGCGAGGCTACAGGCTCATTTGTGGCTTGAGCGGCGTCTGCAGCGTCTTGATCTTGTGTCAGTTGTTCAGCAGGACTTTCCAGTTCAAGGCTCAGGGTTGTCTTTTTGGCTTCTACATCACTGGAAGGAAATACCAGGAGCGCCAGGCTGAGAAGGGCGGCGATTCCACTTGCAGCGAGCAGGTGGGTCTTCGGGTAAAGCGGTGGCGCTTTAGACGGTTCGGTGGTCATAGGTAATTTTGACTTTGAAAAGTAATGAATTGGAAAAGATGAATGACATGATGAAGATGAAATAACTGTATAAAATATAACCAAATCATCTCTGAAGCAAGTCTACAGACATCGCGTCTGTGGATTGGTGTCCGTGCGCCGGGCAAAACTTGTAATTGGTGCGCGATCTTGTATGGTTGGTTCCCTTTGAATCTGAGCCTTGCGGGTCTGTTATGAAGTCGGTTGAAGAGCAGCTAGCGCTGATTAAACGTGGTGCGGAAGAACTGTTGGTCGAGTCCGAGCTGATCGAGAAGCTCAAGCGCGGCCAGCCGCTGCGTATCAAGGCTGGTTTTGATCCAACCGCTCCGGATCTGCACTTGGGTCATACCGTGCTTATTAATAAGCTGCGTCAGTTCCAGGAGCTGGGGCATCAGGTGATCTTCCTTATAGGGGACTTCACCGGGATGATCGGTGATCCGAGCGGCAAGAGCGCCACTCGTCCGCCGTTGACTCGTGAGCAGGTCCTGGAAAACGCCGAGACGTATAAAACTCAGGTGTTCAAGATTCTCGATCCGGCGAAAACCGAAGTTGCTTTCAACTCCACCTGGATGGATCAGATGGGTCCGGCGGATTTCATTCGTCTGACTTCGCAGTACACCGTCGCGCGCATGCTTGAGCGCGATGACTTCGACAAGCGTTACACCACCAACCAGCCAATCGCTATTCACGAGTTTCTCTATCCGCTGGTTCAGGGATATGACTCGGTCGCTCTGCGTGCGGACGTCGAGTTGGGCGGTACCGATCAGAAGTTCAACTTGCTGATGGGGCGTGAGCTGCAGCGTGGTTATGGTCAGGAAGCTCAGTGCATTCTGACGATGCCTCTGCTCGAAGGTCTCGATGGCGTGAAGAAGATGTCCAAGTCGTTGGGCAACTACGTCGGCATTCAAGAGGCGCCGGGCGTCATGTACAGCAAGCTCGTATCGATTCCGGATGCGCTGATGTGGCGTTACTTCGAATTGCTCAGCTTCCGCTCGATGGACGAGATCAATGCGTTGCGTGCTGATGTAGAGGCAGGCGCCAATCCGCGTGATGTGAAAATCAAGCTGGCTGAAGAGATCGTTGCGCGCTTCCATGGCGAAGAGGCTGCAGCGAACGCTCACCGCGCGGCAGGTAATCGTATGAAGGATGGCGAGCTCCCTGATGATCTGCCGGAGATCGAACTGCCTTCTGCTGAAGATATGCCGATTGCCGCCGTCCTTAATAAGGCAGGTCTGGTGAAGAACTCGGCAGCGGCGCGTGATCTTCTGGCGTCCGGCGGTGTGCGTATAGATGGTGAGGTCGTTGATCGCTCCTTTATATATGCAGTGGGTGCGACTCACGTTTGCCAAGCTGGCAAGAAGGCTTTTGCGCGTATCACGCTGAAATCTGAATAAAGTCGAAATTAACGGTTGACGGCAGATTCCAGACGTCTATAATTCGCCCCACTTCCGGCGCAGTCGAAACGGAAAACTCCTTGAGATTCAATGAGTTAAGTAGGTTTCGAGAGTGGGTCGCTTCAGTTCAT
>NZ_JAENSQ010000015.1:0-150482 GCF_016613125.1 Pseudomonas sp. MF6776 | reverse complement strand
CATCCCGAACTCAGCAGTGAAACGATGCATCGCCGATGGTAGTGTGGGGTTTCCCCATGTGAGAGTAGGTCATCGTCAAGATTAAATTCCGAAACCCCAATTGCGAAAGCAGTTGGGGTTTTGTTTTAGTAGAAGTACCCGTTTTTGCTGTCTCGTCATCGTGTTGACGGGCCAGTTATAGAATTTCTTGACGACCATAGAGCGTTGGAACCACCTGATCCCATCCCGAACTCAGTAGTGAAACGATGCATCGCCGATGGTAGTGTGGGGTTTCCCCATGTGAGAGTAGGTCATCGTCAAGATTAAATTCCGAAACCCCTGTCTGCTAACGCAGACAGGGGTTTTGTTGTTTCAGAGCTTATAAAAATCAAACCATCAAGCTGCTTTGCGAGCCTTGCTGATACGTCGAGCCTGTCACTTGCGCCACCAGATGTGGACACCAGTTGCCGATAAACCCGCAATCAAAACGTCTAATACCGCGATCATCACTTGGCCAGTAAACCCGATGATCCGTCCACCATGTATCGGTAACTGCAACCGATAAAACTGTTCTCCCAACGTCCCATGTCCTGCGATTTCCTGCCCTAGCAATCGCCCATCCGTACCGTGAAAGAACAGCCAGAAACAATCGATCACCCAAGCAACGGCAACCGACCCCATCAGCAGCAATCCCCAGTTGCCGGGCAGCGCGCATGAAATGTTTCCCCACTGATACGACAAAGCCAGCCCCTGAACATCCGGGGCTGGCTTTTTTATGCACAAGGCAATGGCTTAGAACTGATAGCTGACCGTGGCTGCAACATTGCGCTCTTCGCCCATGTAGCAGAAGTTCAGGCTGGCGCAGGATGCCACGTAGGACTCGTTTGTCAGATTGTTCGCGTTCAGGCGTACGTCAACGCCCTTCAAGCCGACTTTGCCCAGGTCGTAGCCAATCGACGCGTCGAACAGCGTGTAGGACGGGACCTTCATGGTGTTCTCCGCGTCCGCCCAGCTGTAGCCGACATAACGCACCCCGCCGCCCAAACGCAGACCATCGAGTGCCGCACTGTCGAACTTATAGTCAGCCCACAACGACGCCATGTGCCGAGGCGCTTGGGTCGGTGAATTGCCTTTGTTCTCGATCACGTCGGTAGGAGTGCTCAGCGTGCTGATCATCGACTTCGAATACTCGATATCAGTGAAGGTGTAACTGCCGAGGACTTTCAGGTGATCGGTCAGTTGCATGTGCGCTTCCAGTTCCAGACCCTGAGAGCGGACAGCTCCTACAGCGCGGTAGAAGTTTTCCTGCGGCAGTTTGGTCGCCAGGTTTTCCTGATCAATGTGGAACAGCGACGCGGTAAATAGGTCGTCAGTGCCCGGCGGCTGATACTTCAGGCCCACTTCCCACTGCGTGCCATCAGCCGGGGCTAACGGATTGCCCGCGCTGTCGGCATAGGAGTTAGGGTTAAACGACTCGGAGTAGCTGATGTAAGGCGCCAAGCCGTTATCGAACAGGTAGAGCGCACCGGCGCGGCCAGTCAGCTTGGTGCGCTGGTCTTTGATTTCGCTGCCCTCGGGGCGCCCGGCCTCGGCGATGCGGTTTTCGTCAGACGTCTCAACCCAGTCCTGACGCAGACCCAGCGAGAAGCGCCATTTGTCCATCTCGATCAGGTCTTGCAGGTAAACGCCGGTTTGCTCCAGTCGACGCAGGTAACTGGTCTTGCCGTACAGGTCGATCGCCGAGTTGCCATAAACCGGATTGAACGCGTTGATCGGTGCGAGGCCGCCGCTGGTCCAGTCGACCACGGTTTTGCGCCGCTGATAATCCGCCCCCATCAGCACTGTGTGCTTGGTCGCGCCGGTAAAAAATTCGGCCTGCAACATGTTGTCGACGATAAAGGCATGCAGGCGCTCGTCACCGCCCGTGTAGTAGCGGTTCAACTCGTTGCTGGTCGGCGAGGTCCAGCCATAGGCATAGACCTGATCCATGTTCACTTTGGAATCGAGGTAACGGAAGTTCTGCCGCGCCGTGAAGACATCGTTGAAGCGATGCTCGAACTGATAACCGAACGATTGCTGATCACGGGAATAGCCATCAATGCTCGGCTCACCCTCGAAGAAGTGCGGCGAGATCCGCTGACCATTACGCTGATGAATCGTACCGTCGGCGGGTACGCCACCGTGGTAGCCGCCATCCGGATCGTGTTGCAGATACGCCTGTAGCGTCAGTGACGTGTCCTCAGTGAAATCAATGCTGAGGGTCGGCGCGAGGGCGAAGCGCTTTTCCTTGTTGTGGTCGAATTGTGTGTCGGACTGATCCGACAAACCAGTCAGACGATAGGCGATACGCTTGTCGTCATCGACCGGGCCGCTGAAGTCAAAACCGACACCATGCTGGCCTTGCGTGCCGACCGTTGCTTGCACCTGGCGATACGTCTCGTACAACGGTTTTTTACTGGTCAGCGCCACCAGACCACCCGGCGAGCTGCGGCCGTAGAGCACCGACGACGGGCCTTTGAGAATATCCACGCGCTCAAGGAAATACGGATCGACCTGCATGGTGCTGTAGGTGCCGCTGTCGCCCATCGACTTGAGGCCGTCGAGGTAGATGTTATCCACCGAGCCGTCGTTGAAACCGCGCATCGCCACGTAGTCGTAACGGTGCGTGGCGCCATACGGATTAGTCAGCACGCCCGGTGTGTAGCGCATCGTTTGCGAAACCGTTTGCGCGCCCTGGTCATCCATTTGCTCACGGGTGACCACAGACACGCTTTGCGACGTTTCACGCAACGCGGTACTGGTCTTGGTGGCGATCTGGCTGTGAGTGGCGTTGTAGCCGTCCATACTGCCCAGCGCATTGCCGAGCGCGAAGCCTTTGATGTCCGTGGTCGGCAAGGCCAGCGCTGCGGTTTCTGCGACCGAACGCAGAATATAGCTGCTGCCATCCTGACTGACCGCTTCGAGCCCCGAACCGCCGAGCAAATGGCTCAAGGCCTGATCGGTCGAATATTCGCCCTGTACCCCCAGGGATTGCCGCCCCTGAGTCTGCTGTGGGGTCATCGACAACGTGATGCCGGCCTGGCGCGCGAACTGATTCAGCGCGTCACCCAACGGCCCGGCGGCGATGTTGTAGCGATGGCTGACCTCATTGGCACTGGCAGTGGCCGCCAGGCTCAGGCTCGGTAACGCACCAGTGCCCAACGCAGTGGAGAACAGTGCTGCCCGAACGGCGTGGCGCAGCAGGCCCGATTCGGTAGTGGAATTCAGAGGGTTCTTACAGATGGTACGGACAGTCATTTCAGGTTTCCGTAGGAAGTCGCGAAGGCTGAGTTGAAGTGCTTACTGACTAAGCCGGAATTGCCGCGAAAACCCGCCAAAAAAATTTCAGACTGCAGCTTCCAGGGTTACCCACCAGCGAGTGCGATAGCGCAGTTGCACCGGCAAGGTCCGCGGCAGGATTGCTAGTAATTTGTCGGTGTCCTCCAGGCGGAATACGCCGGATAGACGCAAATCAGCCACATCCAAAGCGCAGCTCAAAAAGCCCTGACGATAACGACCGACCTCAGTGAGGAAATCGCCCAGACGCATATTGCGCGTGACAATCAAGCCGTCGGCCCACGCGCCGACATCCATATTCAGCGGTGGCGCCGCGCGCACGTGATGGTGATCGATCAGATAACTCTGCCCGGCGAGCGCCTCGATCGAGGTGCCGCCAGCGTTAATGGCAACACGCCCGCTGGTGACGCTCAGTCGCGTGCAATCGCTGTCCTGGCGCAAAACGAACCGCGCGCCCTGAGGCTCGTAAACGCCATGACGACTTTGCACACGCAGCGGCCGTTCAAAGGCTGAGCCCTCGTCCGCGCCGCCGCAGGTGACGAGAATTTCGCCGCGAGTGAGTTTGATCAGCCTTTGCTGCGCGGTGTAATCCAGATCCACCGCACTGGCGGTGTTGAGCTCGATCCGCGTGCCGTCTGGCAACTGGAATCCACGTCGCTCGCCCGTCGCGGTGGCGTAATCGGCGCTCCATTGCTGCCAGGGCGAAGCGTCCTTGGCCAGCCATGTAGCGGAGCCCAGCAACAATGCGCCAGACAACAGCTTCAACGCCTGGCGCCGGCCCAAGCCCTGCGCACTGATTTCCAACGTATTCAACGCCACTTGCGCACCCGGCACCGCGCGCAGGTTGTGGCTCAATTCGGCTTGCAGCGACTGCACCCGTTGCCACGCCAATTCATGTTCATGATGCTCGGCGCGCCATTGTTCGCACTGGCGGCTCAAGCGTGAATTACCGTGGTTATTGCGCAGACGCAGCAGCCAGTGAATCGCCTGTTTAACCACCTGTTGCTGGGGCTCGGCGCGGCGGCCGAGGGATAACTTGTCCACAGGCATCAGCTGTCGTACCGCAGCACATAGCAGTGATAGAGCGCATCGGCGACGTAGCGCTCGACCGAACGCAGCGATAATCCCATCTGTTCGGCGATCTGCTTGTGCGTCAAACCTTCGCACTGCGCCAGAAGAAACGCCTGACGCACTTTTGGCTTCAATCCTTCAAGCATGCGCGCGATGCTTTCCAGCAGTTCGATCACCAGCGCGCGGGCTTCGGCGCTCGGCGTTTCGGCCTCGGGCAGATGGGCGATGGTTTCCAGATACGCACGTTCGATCTCTTCACGGCGCCAGTGGTCGATCACCAGGCCGCGCGCGATGGTACGCAGGAAGGCGCGAGGGGTCTTGAGTTCGAGACGTTCGGTGCGTTGCAGCAAGCGTACAAAAGTATCTTGCGCCAGATCCGCTGCATCGGCCGCGTTGCCGAGCCGCGCGCGCAGCCAGGCATTCAGCCAGCCGTGATGACTACTGTAGAGCGCCTGTACTGCAAACTCAGGTGAGGACATGAACGCGCCAGCCCGAACGACACAAATGATAATTAGTCGCATTTTTATCAAGGGTAGGAAATTTTGCAACCTCCCCTCGGAGAACGTTCATAAAAAACACGGTGGCGACAGCTCTGGCACGCCGTTCGGCGGGAATCCGACATTAATGCCATCCATTTCCCACACAACCCTAAGATTTCTCCGAAACGTGCCGACAGACTGGTGAGACATGCGTGCACCAAAGTAGAGCGGCCATCAGAACGCTGCCTGCCAGCTATTGGATATTTGGAGCTACATGGAATGTTGCATCCCCGAACGCATACCCACTTTTGCATAAGAAGTCCCATGAAATGAATCTCAAGTTCAGCCATAAAATCCTGTTGGCCGCCTCGGGCGTCGTGGTCCTGGCTTTCGCTTTATTCACCCTCTACAACGACTATCTGCAGCGAAACACCATTCGCCAGAACCTCCAGTCCTCCGTGCAGCAGGCCGGCGATCTGACCGCCAGCAGCGTGCAGAACTGGATGAGCGGGCGGATCCTGGTGCTGGAAAACCTCGCGCAGAACGTTGCCCATCAGGGCAAGGAAGCCGACTTTCCGGGCCTGGTCGATCAACCAGCCTTCACCTCGAACTTCCAGTTCACCTACGTCGGCCAGGCCAACGGTGTATTCACCCAACGCCCAGACGCGAAGATGCCGGACGGTTACGACCCGCGTCAGCGCCCTTGGTACAAGCAAGCAGTGGTAGCCGACAAAACCATGCTGACGCCGCCGTACATGGCCGCTGTCGGCGGTCTGGTGGTGACCATTGCCATGCCGGTGAAGAAGAACGGCGAGCTGATTGGCGTGGTCGGCGGTGACCTGAGCCTGGAAACCCTGGTGAAGATCATCAACTCGGTGGACTTCGGTGGCATCGGCCATGCGTTCCTGGTCAGCGGTGACGGCCAGGTGATCGTCAGCCCGGACAAAGATCAGGTGATGAAGAACCTGAAAGACATCTACCCGAACACCAGCGTCCGCATCGAGAAGGGCAACCAGAACGTAGTGCTCAACGGTCAGGAACGCATCCTGTCGTTTACCCCGGTCAGTGGTTTGCCCAATGCCGAGTGGTACATCGGTCTGTCGATCGATCGCGACAAGGCCTACGCCGCACTCAGCCAGTTCCGTACTTCGGCGCTGATCGCCATGTTCGTGGCGGTGGGTGCAATTGCCGTGTTCCTGAGCCTTTTGATCACTGTGCTGATGCGTCCGCTGATCACCATGGGCCGCGCGATGCAGGACATCGCACAGGGCGAAGGCGATTTGACGCGTCGTCTGGCGGTCGAGAGCAAAGATGAGTTCGGTGAACTGGGCAGCTCGTTCAACCAGTTTGTCGAGCGGATTCACGCGTCGATTTCCGAAGTGTCTTCGGCGACCCGCCAGGTGCATGACCTGTCGCAACGCGTGATGGCTTCGTCCAACGCTTCCATCGTCGGTTCGGACGAGCAAAGTGCGCGCACCAACAGCGTCGCCGCCGCGATCAACGAACTGGGTGCCGCCACTCAGGAAATCGCCCGCAATGCTGCCGATGCTTCGCAGCACGCCAGCGGCGCGAGTGAGCAGGCTGATGACGGTCGCCAGGTGGTGGAGCAAACCATTCTGGCGATGACCGAGTTGTCGCAGAAGATCAGCCTGTCGTGCACGCAGATCGAAACGCTGAACGCCAGCACCGACAACATCGGCCACATCCTCGATGTGATCAAAGGCATTTCGCAGCAGACCAATCTGCTGGCGCTCAACGCCGCGATTGAAGCAGCACGTGCAGGTGAAGCCGGACGCGGTTTTGCGGTAGTGGCGGACGAGGTACGTAACCTCGCCCATCGCACCCAGGAATCGGCGGAAGAGATCCACAAGATGATCACGTCGTTGCAGGTCGGTTCACGTGAGGCGGTGAGCACCATGAACGCCAGCCAGGCGTCCAGCGAGCAAAGCGTTGAAGTGGCCAACCAGGCCGGTTTGCGCCTGGTCAGCGTGACCCAGCGCATCGGCGAAATCGACGGCATGAACCAGTCGGTAGCCGCTGCGACTGAAGAGCAGACGGCGGTGGTGGAAACCCTCAACGTCGACGTTAACCAGATCAACCTGTTGAACCAGCAGAGCGTGGCCAACCTCAACGAAACGTTGAAGGATTGTGATGCGTTGTCGCAGCAGGCGAATCGTTTGAAGCAGTTGGTGGACAGCTTCAAGATCTGATCGCGTTATCGTTCATCGCGGACAAGTCCGCTCCCACAGGTTTTTTGGCGAACACAACATTTGTGAACGACCTGGACCCTGTGGGAGCTGGCTTGCCAGCGATGGCGGTAGTTCACTCACCGCTCAACTCAAGCCCTAAACGAACAGCTTCAACACATTCCCCATCGCATCATCCGCAAACCCCTGCACAAAATCCTTGAACCCCGGCAACGCCTCCGCCCCTCCACTGGCCGGCTCGGCAATGATCGTCCAGGTCGCCCGCGACTGCCCTTCGCCCAACGATTCAACCTTCATCGCCGCCCAAAGATTGGCCACGCCCAGGGTGTTGTAGATCGTCGTCCAGGTCATGCTTTGCGCCTGCTCGTCGCGGGAGTTGAGTTGTTCAACCACCACGTTGCCATCCCTGAAGAATTTCTTGCGCAGCGAGGACACACCCTCACCGGTCATCTCGATGTGCGACAGCGCCGGAATGAAACGGTCGAAACCGCCGAAGTCGCCGACCACCGCCCAGACTTTCGTCGCTTCTGCTGGTACTTCAACCGAGGACATGACGTGGCAGCCGTGCGGGTTTTTGATCAGGGTGTCGGGTTGCAGAGTGTTCATGGTGGTGCTCCTTTTTGATGAACTAGATGAAGTTGATTTCTTTCAGGTAATCGCAGCCGCGGCGCAGCAGCGCCGGGGATTTTTCCGGGTAATGCGCGCCCATCTGCTGCACGCCGGCTTGCGCGTTGGCGTGGCCGATCAGAGAGATGTCGCCGATGTCTTCTTCGAAGCCGTTGAGGTAGAAACCGAGCACGCCGAACAGCGCGTTGTCGGCGTCGACCCGTCCCAGTTGTTGTTGCCAGTCGGCGACGCTGACCAGCGAGAACTCGCTGCCGGTATCGCGGAACGAGGCAACGTAGGCGTCCCAGCTCAGAGGCTCGGGGTTGTGCAGGTTGAACACCGCCCGTTCCGCCGCGTAACGGCTGGCGTGAAAGGCGATGAAGCGGGCGAGAAAGTCCACCGGCATCAGGTCGAAATTCAGTGCGAATGCAGGCACCTGGCCGAGCTGAATCGAGCCTTTGAGCATCAGCATCAAGCGGTTTTTGTGCGGCTGGCAGACGCCGCTCAGGCTGTTGAAACTGATGTTGCCGGGGCGATACAGATTGACCCGTACACCCAGCGTCCGCGCCCGTTCGAGGATGCGTTCGCCGACCCATTTCGACAGGTTATAGCCATTGCGGATGTAGATCGGTGGCGTCGGCGCGGCAGGCAACTCCAGCACCCGACCCGCGTCGTCGACCGTGCTTGAAGCCGACAGTGTCGAGACAAAATTGAAGACCTTTTTGCTGCGCCCTTCGCACAGGCGCAGTAGCTCGAAAATCGGCTCGACGTTGTCCGCTGCCAGCGACTCGTAATCAAGGACGTGATTGACGTTGGCCGCGTTGTGCACCAGCGCACCGAACTCACTGTCCAGCCGTTGATAGTCGTCCTCCCCCAGCCCGAGTTGCGGACGGGTGATGTCTGCCGCGTACACCCGCACCCGACTCAGATCCAGATGTTCCAGCCGGTTTTCGCGCAGTGCCTGAGCGAAGCGCTGCGCCGCTGTTTGCCCGCCCCCGTCGCGCACCAGGCACGCCACTTCACTGGCGCCCCAACCGAGCAGCGCCTCGACGATGTGCACGCCGACAAAACTGTTGGCGCCGGTGACGATCACCTTGTGCACATCGCCCATGCGGCTGATTGGCAGCGGTTCGATGTCCAGCGTACGCTCGGCGTCGGCCATGGCCTGGACGCTGAGTACGGCGCTGTCATCGGTGCCGCGCACTAGCGTGGCGAGTTTGATGATGGTCGGCTGTTCGATGAAGCGATTGATCGAGATGCTGCGGCCAAACTCTTCACGCAAGCGCAGCAACATGCGCGACAGCAGAATCGAGTGGCCGCCGAGATTGAAGAAACTCTCGTCGGTGGAAATATCGCTGGTCGGCAGCTCCAGCAACTCCGCCCAGATCTCCAGCAGCAGCGCTTCGTCTTCATTGGCCGGCAGGCATTTCGGGCCGTTGTCCTGCACGCTCACCGGTAACCCCAGCAGCGCTTTTCGGTCGACCTTGCCATTGCTGGCGAACGGCATGCTCGGCAGCTCAGTCCACGCCACCGGTTGCATGTAGTCGGGTAGAAACTGCTGGGCGTGGGCTTTCAATGCGTCGCGGGCGGCGTCCGTTTGCGGCTGGGCGAGAAACGCCAGAATCCGTCGCTGACTGTTGATCACCACCGCCACCTGTCGGTACAACTGGCTCTCGCGCAGGCAGCGTTCTATCTCTTCCGGCTCGACCCGAAAGCCACGGATCTTCACCTGATTGTCGCGTCGCCCGCACAGCTCGATGCCGTGCTCGCCCCACTTGGCCATGTCGCCACTGCGATAGGCGCGCAGTTGCTCGCCGCCCGGCAGGTTGAGGGTCAGATAGCGCTCGGCGGTCTGCTGTGGATTGTTGAGGTAACCGAGGCAGACACCGGGGCCGACGATGAACAATTCGCCGACGGTGTGCTCGGCCACCGGTTGCAGGTCGTCATCGAGAATCAGCACATGGCTGTTGGCGATCGGTGCACCGAGCGTACGATTGCTGTCACCCGGTTCGAGCTGCCGCGCGGTGATCAAAACCGTGGCTTCAGTGGGGCCGTAGAGGTTGTGCAGTTTGCCTTGGCGGGTCAGTTGCTCGATGACGAACGGCTCGCAGACATCGCCCCCCGTCATTACCTGCTGCACGCCTTGCAGTTGTTCCAGCGGCAGGATGCTCAACAGCGCCGGTGGCAGGAACGCGTGTGTAAGTTGTCGGCGGCGAATCAGTGCGACCAGTTGCAGCGGATCGCGCCGTTGCGTGTCGTCGGGCACCACCAGTTCGGCGCCTTCGAGCAAGGTCGGGAAAATGTCGATCAGCGACGAGTCGAAACTCAGCGAAGAGAACTGCAGTACCCGGCTACTGGTGTTGAGTTGTGTGTAGTCGGCGTACCACGCAGTGAAGTGCGCAAGGTTTGCCTGACTGAGCAACACACCCTTCGGATGCCCGGTGGTGCCCGAGGTGTAGAGCGCCATGCACGGCGCGTCGAGTTCGGGGCGCTGGCGCATCAACGGTTGCGCGAGGTTTGCGTCGGCCCTGTCGATGTGGCTGACATCCAGCCCCGGCATTGATTCGCTCAGCGGGTGCAAACCGTCATGCAGCAACAGCAGCGCGCCCGCGTTTTGCAGAATGTATTGCTGGCGCTGCAACGGATGACTGGGTTCCAGCGGCAGATACACCGCTCCACTGCCGAGAATCGCCAGAATGGAGGCGAACAGCGCGGGGCTTTTCGGTAAACAAATGCCTACCACCCAAGGCTGCGGATGCGGGTCGAGCAGGGGCTGCAAGCGCTGTTGGATCGCCTGGCTATGCGCATGCAACTGTCGATAGCTGATCGACTGCTCAGCGAGGTGCAGCGCCGGCCGATCGGCGTGGCGAATCAGGCTCTGTTGCAGGCGCTGGATCAGCGGAATCTGCGCCCGTTCCAGCAGTGCGGCATTCACTGTGGCGTTAAGGCGATGGACGTAGGCAAGGCTGTCGAGAAACTGCAGGTTTTCCAGCCGCTCGAAATCCGGCGCCGTCACCGCAGCGGCATACCGCAAGTATTCCGGGTCGCGGGAGTAGCGGCTGACCAGCAACGACACTTCGTCCACCACGTGCATCAGCACCCTTTGGCGCAATGCCTGCCCGTTGCCGGACGGCTCATCGCCAATCGGCACGCGGCTGATCAATGTCGAGCCGAGAAAGCACAGCAGGTCGATCGACGGCAGACCTGCATTGCTATGCCCACCGCCCCCCAAACGCAGATGCAGGTGTGGGATCGCGCAGAAGTCGCCAGCCGCAATGAAGCCATCGTCAATGATCAAATCCACCGTCGATTTCGCTGCGCCGCTGCGATCCAGGGAGTGACCCTGCTGTTCAAGTTCCTGCGCCAGGTCGGTCATCGCCTGGCTGGCGCCAATCAATAAAATATCGAGACGTTTCATGTCGGCCTCCTCAAACCAGGTAGTCGCGCAGGGCGTGCTGCACGCACGGTGTGTCGAGCAGCGAGCTGTTGTGGAAAAACTTGATGATGTTGCCCACCAGTGGGTGATGGCGATTGATCGGGAAGGCCAGACCGGTCATCTCTTCCTTGAGCGAAAGGCGCGTCTCTTCGCTGACCTGCAGGGCATCGATCAGGCGTAAATCGAAGGATTTCTGGATGTCGTTGGTCAGGTAATGGCCGATGAACACCGGCAGGATTTTCGCGATGGCTTCACGATCAGCCACGCTCGCGGTGTGCCAATAGATACGCACCATCCGCGCCCAGAAACTGGAATGACGACCCTCGTCGAGCAAGTGGTCGGCCATCAGGCCTTTGATCGACGGCTTGACCGTGTCGTCGCGGGCGAACGCCGCCACGTCGCCGGTCACGGTGTTCTCGGCGATGGCCACGCAGATCAGTTCCACGGCGCTGCGCAGATGTTCCGGCGCCAGCGCGACAGCAGCGGGAATCGCCCGGCTCAGTTCGATTTGATCCGGCAAGCGGATCGGCTCAATGCCGGTCATGGCGACCGTCTGCTGCATGAAATCCATCGCCACCAGCGCGTGGTAATCCTCGTCGACCACAACGGTCATCGCGTCGTAACGACAGGCGAACGGGAACGCTACGGCGAAGCGGTTCTTGGCAATGCTGCGCGCGGTCTTGTCGACGATTTCGGTCTCGAAAATCACCACGTCGTTGATGAACTTGTACAGCGTCTGCACCAAGGCGAAATCACGTTGCTGCGGGCATTCACGCAGGAAGGTTTCGCTGAGCACCAGTGGTTGGCGACTGAGCGGATAGATCAGACGCTCGTCGTTTTCCAGAACGCGGCGCGGGCGCGTGCGGATGGTGGCGCGGCTTTCCCAGGCATCTGCAAAGGACTGATAGTCGGCGGCGTTCATTGGGCAACCTCCGCCAACGGCTCGCGCATGCTCACGCGCAGGCCATCCCACAGGGCGATGCGGCTTTCGACGGCGGCGATGGCGCTGGCGTATACCTCGGCCTCGCGTTGCGGATCGCCATCGACCAGGCGCTCGAGCAACTGCTCCGCCGCCGGGCCGTGATCCTCGGAGTCGACCTCGATGTGCCGCTCCAGGTAATAGCGAAAGGTCGGCGCCTGCTCGATGCCGATGCCCCAGTCGTCGAGGATGCGCTGGAACATGGTCGGGATCACACTTTCGCGACCATGAAGGAACGCGGCGGCAACGCTGTGCCCCGGCGCATGCAGGGCGGTGCGCAAGGTGTCACGGACGAATTGGGCAGCGGCCGGATCGACGTCGACACTTTGCAGCGCCACGTCATAACTCACGCCTTCCTTTTGCAGCGCGACGAAGCGTTCCGCCGCCGAGGTGCTAGCGCCGACTTCGCGCATGGCATCCAGATACAACTCGAAATGACTGTAATGACCGTGGCTCAGGCGGTCGTCGGATTCCTCTCCGAGGACAATCTCGTTGATCAGGCGCGCAGCATGCGGATCACGCGGCGGCAGCCAGGGCAAACGGGTGCAGGTCAGTTCCTGCTGCAGGCGTTTGGTCAGTGACATGAAATCCCACACGGCAAACACGTGGCTTTCCATGAAACGTCGCAAAACAGTCATTGAATCAATTTCGGCAAAAATCGGGTGAGCGCTGAGTTCGGCTTTTTTCAGGGCAAGTTGGTGCTTTGTATTAGACATGACGGGGCTCTATCCTTGATATGAAATGGACAATACGTTGCAACTGCGTAATCGATGGAGCGGCGGTTCGTTAAACTTTTTTTCGGGCGAGCAGTGACCTCATGCAAGTTAATGAAGTTGAACTAAGCGTCTATGCGTACAGCACGCTAGTCAGGCGAGGTATCGCCCTCTATTGCTCATGCTGTGGGGCTGTGTGCGGCAGGAGAAGAGATCTCAAGCTCGGCGGAGAAAAACTAATACATCGGAAAACAACTTAACAAGTATATTTTTTAATTATTTTTAGTTGTCGTTTTTTCAAGTGTGAGAGTGTCCGATAAAACTCTTCGAGTAAGTTTTATTCAGGCGAAGTTGCTCCTTTCGGTCAATAAATACCAAAATCGAATAAACAGAGTGAATGCCTCACTCGAAGCAACTTTTAAATTGAAAAAATTGAAGTTGTTTAAGGGGGTGAAAGGTGGCCTGGAACGGCGCCGATCTTTCCTTTTCCCGTGACAAGGCTCCTTCCGTAGGTTCCTGTTGCGGGGACTGCGCCTTCAGTGCGGTGCGTCGCCCGTTCTTTATTGTGTTGGCGGTTCAAGACTGAGGGTAAATGGCCTTCACGGCTATTACCGATTGGTCACCGCGAGGCGTACCGATTTCGGGCTTGTTTGGCGCAGGAGGTTAGAGCGCAGGAGGGGATATGCCAGTGGATTCGTGCCCGTAGGGCGGGGGATTTGTAAGCGGGTTATTCGCCGGGCAGAAGCATTGCTCCCCTCCCGGCGTGCAGGTTCAGCGTGCGGCTTTGCGGTGTTGTGCTTCAGGGCTGGCGAGATAGCGGTTGATGACTTCAACACCGCGGTTGAGGTGCTGCTCAAGCAGCGCCACCGAACGTTCGACATCACGCTCCATCACCGCTTGCAGCATGGCGCGGTGGTCGTCCTGAGACAGCTTGCCCAGGCCCATGGCCTCGAGGTTGAAGCGCAGGAAGCGCTCTTCTTCGTTGAGCCCGTCTTCGACCAGCCGCAATAGCCGCCGGTTGGGTGCCTTGCTGTACATCGCCATGTGCAGCAAACGGTTGAGCCGGCCGATCTCCGTGTAATCGTGCTGGGTCTCGAGCTCGTCGATATACCTGGCCGCCTGCTCGTGATCGGCAGCGGTCAGCAGCGGAATGGATTGGCGCATGGCTTCGGACTCAAGCAGAATCCGCAGCTCGTAGGTTTGCGTGGCATCACCCTGAATCAGCGGCGCAACCACTGCGCCTTTGTGTGCGGTCACACTCAGCAGCGCCTGTGCCTCAAGCTGACGCAAGGCTTCGCGCACGGGCATGCGGCTGACCCCGAACAGATCGGCCAGATCCTGCTGGCGCAGGGCGGTACCGCAGGGCAAGCGTCCATCAAGGATGGCTGCGCGCAAGGTTTCTTCGATGATCGAGCGAGCCAAGTGTGCGGGAATGGGCCCATCGACTTTAATGCTCTGCAGCGGTTTGGGCTTCTGTGTCACGACTACGCACCCTGTATGTCGACTGAATTTGGATCCAAAGGACACTAGTGATTGCTCTACAGCTTGTCAAACCGTGTAGAGGATCGACGCCTGCAATACAGTTTAGCGCGGTCACGATGATCTCATGGTGCCATTGTTTTTTAACGGGCTAAGCTTCACCATCAAACGCTTTCCTTCCTGCCCTCTGGAAACCTGCTGTGGCGGTACGTTTCGCGATCCCTCGGATGATGCGCTGGCTAGGCTGCGCACTGTTGCTGGCCGGCCTCATGCTGGGCGGTCTGAATGCCGATTGGGATTTTTCCGCGATCAGCCGCAAGGCCACGGCGATCTACGGACCGCTGGGCGCCGGACAGCAGCGGATCGATGCCTGGCAAAATCTGTTGGCCACGCAGAAACAGGTCAGCGAAATGGAAAAACTCAAAGTGGTGAACCTGTTCTTCAACAAACAGGTGCGCTATGTCGAAGACATTGATCTGTGGCATGAGGTCGACTATTGGGAAACCCCCATCGAAGCACTGTGGAAAGGCGCCGGTGACTGCGAAGACTATGCGATCGCCAAGTATTTCAGCCTGCGTCATCTCGGGGTGTCCAGTGACAAGCTGCGCATCACTTACGTCAAGGCACTGCGCCAGAACCGCGCGCACATGGTGCTGACGTACTATGCCACTCCCGATGCCATGCCGCTGGTGCTCGACAGCCTGATCGATCCGATTCAGCCTGCCTCCCAGCGAACCGATTTGCTGCCGGTCTACTCTTTCAATGCTGAAGGTTTGTATTTGCCGGGCGCCAAGGGCAACAAAAAGGTCGGCGACACCAAGCGCCTGTCGCGCTGGCAGGATGTGCTGAAGAAAATGCAGGCCGAAGGTTTCGCGATCGAAACGATTAACTAGGAGCACGCGCTCAGATGTCCTTGTTCAAACAGCTGTTGCTCGCTATCTGTCTGTTCCTGGTGGTCGCCTTCACCGGCAGCTTCATGGTCAGTCTGGAGAGCTCGCGTACCCAGTACGTCAACCAGTTGCGCTCTCACGCTCAGGACGCCGCCACGGCGTTGGCGTTGTCGCTGACGCCGAATATCGACGACCCGGCGATGGTCGAGCTGCTGGTCAGCTCGATTTTCGACAGCGGTTACTACGCGAGCATCCGCGTGGTCGATGTGAAGACCGACCAGACCATCGTCGAGCGCAACGGCGCGCCCACGGTGAGTAACGTGCCGGACTGGTTCGTCAAACTGATCGGTCTGGAGCCGGCCGGCGGTGATGCATTGGTCAGTCGCGGCTGGGAACAGGCCGCGCGGGTCGAGGTGGTCAGCCATCCGATGTTTGCCGTGGCCAAGCTGTGGCAGAGCGCGTTGGGCAGCCTCGGTTGGCTGTTGGTTTGCGGCGCCGTGAGTGCGGTGCTCGGCGCGCTGCTGCTGCGTCGCCAGTTGAAGCCGCTGGATTACATGGTCAAACAGTCCCACGCCATCGCCCGGCGTGAATTCCTCAGCCTGCCGGACCTGCCGCGCACCCCTGAACTTCGCCGTGTGGTTCAGGCGATGAACCAGATGGTCGAGAAGCTCAAGGCGCTGTTTCAGGAGCAGGCCGAGCGCAGCGAAAAACTGCGCGCCGAGTCCTATCAGGACAACCTCACGGGGCTGGCCAACCGGCGTTATTTCGAGATGCAACTGAACAATCGCGTGAGCAACCCGGAGCAGGCCAGCTCAGGTTATCTGCTGCTGTTACGGGTCCAGGATCTGGCCGGATTGAACCAGCGCCTGGGTGGTCAGCGCACCGATGAATTGTTGAAAGCGGTCGGCGAGCAACTGTCGCGCGAATGCGCCAAATACCCGGAAACCCAGAATCTCGTCACGCGTATTCGTGGCGGTGAGTTTGCCGTGCTGGCGCCGGGTCTGGTGCGTGAGGAAGCGCTGCAACTGGCGCAGAACCTCGACAGTGCCCTGAGCAGCCTCCACGCCACCGGCGCAACTGACGTGGCGGCGGTAGCCTCGATCGGTCTTGCACCGTTTGCACACGGTGATTCACCACAAGCGGTGCTCAGTCTCGGCGATCAGGCATTGGCCCAGGCCGAAGGGCAGGGCGAGCAGAACTGGGCGTGTATCGATCACAGCCTGAACGCCGATGTTGGCGACGATCACCATGCCTGGCATCGCTTGCTTGACCAGGCTCTGAGTCAGCAGCGCTTCGAGTTGTATTTCCAGCCAGTGGTGGCCGCGCAAGACACGCAACTGGTGCTGCATTACAAAGTGCTGTCGCGCTTGCTCGACGAGCAGGGCCAGACCGTTCCGGCCGGCCGCTTCTTGCCGTGGCTGGAGCGCTTCGGCTGGACCGCACGGCTCGATCGCCTGATGCTGGAGCGTGTGCTGGAGCAGATGAAAGAACATGAGGATTCGTTGGCGCTGAACCTGTCTTCGGCTACGTTGGCGGACCCACAGGCATTGAACAAAATCTTCGAGATTTTGCGGATGCATTCCAACCTCGGCCCACGCCTGACCCTTGAGATCGGCGAGGAGCAATTGCCTGAACAGGCGGTGCTGGAGCAATTGACCCGGCGTCTGCGTGAACTGGGTTTCTCCCTGAGCCTGCAACGTTTCGGCGGACGCTTCAGCATGATCGGCAACCTGGCGCGGCTAGGGCTGGCGTACTTGAAGATTGATGGCAGCTACATTCGGGCGATTGATCAGGAGAGCGACAAGCGTCTGTTTATCGAAGCCATCCAGCGCGCGGCGCACAGCATTGATCTGCCGCTGATTGCCGAGCGGGTCGAGACGGAAGGGGAGTTGTCGGTGATTCGCGAGATGGGCTTGTATGGGGTTCAGGGGCAGCTGTTGGGTGAGCCCAAGCCTTGGAAGTAAATCTCAAGATTTGAAAGCGAAAAGATCGCAGCCTTCGGCAGCTCCTACATTGGAATGCGTTCCCTGTAGGAGCTGCCGAAGGCTGCGATCTTTTGCTTCTAAATCAACCCGCCCTCATCCTCATCAATCAACTGACTTAACCCGCCCAATGCCTCACGTGCCTGAGTCCGGTCCATCAGCTTGGCCTGGGCCGCTTCCGGCAGGTCGGTGACGCGGATCACACCTTTGCTGGTCAGCACCTGAATCAGGTCGTCGAGTACCCGAATCATCTCAAAGTCGCTCTGCTTGAGCTGTTTGAGGCTGTTTTCCACGGCTTCGTTGGCGTACCAGGCCTGGATTTCATGGTGGTCGGCCGGCAGCGTTTCCGTGGCCTCGGCGTAGGCCGCAGCTTCCACGCGAATCAACTCACCTTGCGCATCGCGTTGCACGTAAAACATTGGGCATCCCTCAGATATGAACCAGCGTCATGCTGTCAGCAGCATAGCCAACTGCGCGCAAGTATGCGGTGCGGCGACCCAATCGTCACCGCTGCGCTCATCACAAACATGACGGCCGCCCTGGAAGGGCGGCCGTTTTTTACGTGGATCAGCTGTTGTTGTGGTCGACTTTGATGGTCGGGTCGCTGCCGGCAATCAGGTTGTGGATGTTGGCGCTCGACCAGTTGTTGCCTTCCAGTTTGATCGTCACGTCCGGCGTTGCTGCTGCGGCGTCACCCGAGTTGAACTTGCCTGCCGAGCTGACTTGCAGCGACGACGTGCCATCGACCGTGGTGATCTTCAGGAAGTTGTCGATGGTGCTGCCGGTTTCGCCCTGCAACAGATCACGCAAGTCGATACGGTCACCTTCGCTGGCCTTGAAGTCCTTGATCACGTCGCTGCCGGTGTCACCCGCCTTCCAGACGAAGGTGTCGGCGCCGGAACCACCGATCAGGATGTCATTGCCCTGACCGCCGATCAGCGTGTCGTTGCCGGTACCGCCCAGCAGGATGTCATTGCCTTTGCCGCCGTCGAGCAAATCGTTGCCGCCCGAACCAAACAGGATGTCATTGCCCGCGCCGCCCAACAGGGTGTCGTTGCCGTCATGCGAACCGGACACATCGAACGCCTGATAGTGCTCGGTGATGTACTGGTGCACATTGCTGGTGCTGACTTTGCTGACCTCGACGCCGGTTTCCCTGGCGACGAACGCCTGCATTGCCTGGTAACCCTCGCCGGTAATGCCGTTGAAGCTCACCAGATCGCCGAACAGGATGTCGTTGCCGGCACCACCGTTGACGGTGTCGTTGCCCGGCATCGTCGCTTCGGTGTGGCCGATGATCGAGTTGGCCAGGTCTTTCGGATCGATGTTGGTTTGCGGCGTCTTGTCCGAATCGTACGGTTTCAGGTCGTTGAGGCTGACACCGCTGTTAAGGCCGATGGCTTCGACGTTCGACAGGTTGCTGAGCAACGAGAAGCTGCTGCTGGAGTTGGCAGTGGTGTAGTAATCGGTGCTGTTACCGCTGCCCGCCAGGCCGGAGAACTCGTAGGTGCCGTCGCCCTGGGCGTGCAGTGTGCCGCTGAAGTTCTGGTACGACCAGCTGCCGCCCGACTTGGTCCAGACCTTCACAGAGCCGTTCGCGCTGATATCGATCTGGTGCGAGCTGTCCGGATACAGGCTGACGGCGGTCCCCAACTTATAGTTGGTGGTGGTGATCAGGCTATCGAGGGTTTTGTTGCCGTACAGGTACGGGTTGGTCGATTCGCCGGTCTGGTAGTAGGTCGGCTGGCCATCGGTGATGAAGTACGTCAGGTTCTTCGCACCGGTGTTGGCTACCGCTTCGGTGCTTTGGAAGAAGTTGGCCGTAGTTTTGAACACGTCCTCGTAGTTGGTACCGCCGCCGGACGTCATGGAGTCCAGCACGGCCTTGAGCTGGGTCAGCGCGCTCGGATCGTTGAGGTTTACCGACACCGATTTATTGACCTGGGCATCGAAGTCCACCAGGAAGATGTTCACCGTGCCCGAGTTGCTGCCGCCCAGGCTCTGCTTGAGGGTGTTGAACACCGAGGTCAGCGAGTCCTTGGCCGAGTTGAGCGACGAGGTGCTCATACTGCCGGAGCTGTCGACCATGAACGCGATGTTGTAGTTGGTACCCGGCACTACGGTCAGACCGCCGATGTCGGCAACAATGATGTCGTTGCCATCGGTACCGACGACATTGTCATCAGCCGAAGTCGCGGTAATGGCGTTGTAGACCGCCGGCACCACGGTGACCGGAATGGTCGCGGTGCTGCTGGCCGAACCGCCCACGGCTTCGGTGGAGGTCGAAGTCACGGTCAGGTTGAACTGGCCGTTGTAGTAGGTCGGCGGGGTCACGGTCAGGCTACCGAGGCTCCAACCGGTGACGTTGGCTTCGCCGTTGCTCGCGGTGACGGTGAAGCTATGGCCGGCGCCGTCGCTCAGTACCGAACCGACCGGTGCGCCGCTGATCTTCACGCTCAGGGTTTCCGAGCCGTCGGTGTCGGTCAGCGCGGTGTTGATCGCCGACAGTTTCACCGTGGTGCCTTCGGCGCCGGTGTTGAGTTTGTAGCCGTCGTAATAGCCTTCGCCGTTAGTACCGTGCAGGTCGGAGACGGTCACGCCGGAGTTCACCAGATCCTGCACGCCGGTGTAGATCGGCACGCCAGCGCTGCTCAGGTCAATTGGCGTGCTGCCGTTGACCGACAGGTTCACGTCATAGCTGCCCGGGCCACTCTGGTTGTGGTGGTAGATGTCCAGGGTGTAGTAGCCGCTGGTGGTCGGGGTGAACGAACCGCTGATCGCGCCGCCCGCGCCCCAGGTACCCGACGCCACGTTCTTGCCGCCGATGGTGATCAGCAGGCTGTCGTCGGCCACACCACTGAAGCTGTAGGTCTTGCCGGCTTCCAGGTAGATCAGGCCCGACGTTTTCGATGCGGTGCCAGCCGTCACGCTGCCGTCGGACTGCACGTTGGTCACGCTGCCGCTGGAGTTAGGCGTGCCAGCGCCGTCGATCACGTTCTTCAGGGTGGTCGAGTCTGCGCCGTTGCCGTTGGTGCCAAGGCCCGACAGACCGGTCCAGACTTCCTTGATCAGCCCGGTCGACCTCACGCTGTTGTCGGCGACGCCCAGAGTCGGAGCGTCCGCCACTGGTGTGATGTCGATCTTCACGGTGCCGGTATTGCCCAGCAGTTGGCCGTCGGTTGGCTGGAACTTGATCTGCGCATAGTCGGCCTGGTTGTTGCCCATGCCGGTGCCGCCATAACCGTTCACGCCCGACTCGTTGGCGTCAGGCATGAAGCGCAGCTTGCCAGCGTCGATGTCAGCCTTGCTGAAGGTCTGGTTGTTGGCGACGTCTTTCCAGGTCGAACCGTCGAGGTACTGCAGTTTGCCCTCACCCGGCAGCTGGGTGATTTTCACCCCGAGGCTGCTGGCCGGGCTGTCAACGTCGCTCACGCCGAAGGTCGACCAGCCCAGGATCAGCGGGGTGTCTTCGGTGCCGGTGACGTTGATTGGCGCTGCAACCGGTGCGTCGTTCACCGCCACCACATTGACTGTGGTGGTTGCGGTGTTGGAGTAGTTGCCGCCATCGGTCACGGTCACGGTGATGATGCGCGGCACGGTGCTCGGATCTTCACTGTTGTTGGTGAAGCTGATGTTCTTGATCGCCTGCATGTAATCGGCAAGCGTCGCGTTACCCGACAGAGTCAGGGTGACAGTGCCGTTGGTGCTGATTGCATTGATCGTGATGCCGTTGACACTGTTGCCCAGATTCAGCGCATCGCCGTCCTGACGGTTGGTCAGCACGACGGTGGCGCCGGTCAGCATGGTGCTGTCCGGGTCGGTGATTCTGATATCGGTGTCGGCAATCGACACGCCGGCGCCCGGTGTGTTCTCGGTAAAGGTCACCTTGTAGTCGGCCCCGGTGGCGCCGCTGGAGTTGTTGGCGTCCAGATCGATAACCGGTGGCGCATCGTTGTCGATGATCGAGGTGCTGACGCTGCCATTGGTGGTGCTGACCGCCAGATTCTCGAAGTTGCCGCCAGTGGCCGAGTCGATCTTGACCACGAAGTTCTCGGTGCCTTCGGTGATCTTGTCATCGAGGGTCGCGACGTTGAACTGCGCGCTGCTGGCGCCGGCCGGGATCTTCACGGTGTACACGCCAGTGAAGTCCGAACCGTCGGCAGCGGTGCCGCTGTAGACGATTTTCAGGGTCACCTCGGTTTGCGCCGGGTGCGTCAGGCTGACGGTATAGCTGGCGGTCTGACCTTCAGTTACCGAGGTGCTGCCGGTGATGCTGGCAGTGGTGGTGTCGATGGTGTCGGTGACGCTGGTCACGGCCGGAGTCGTGCTCGGCACCAGTTTTTCGAAGTTGCCACCTGTGGCGGTGCTGATCGTTGCCTGCACGGAACCGGCGTCTCTGTAGACGTCATCGGTCGGCGCAGGAATGGTCACGGTGCCGGTAGTTTTGCCAGCGTCGATGGTGATGACCGAGCCGTTCGACAGGGTCACGGTCACTGGCGAGCCAGCAGCGTTGGTCAGCGTCGCGGTGTAGGTGATTTGACCACCTTCGGCCACAGAACCGGTTGCCGTCAGCGACAGGTTGGTGGTGTCGACGGTGTCGGTCACGGTGGTGCTGACCGGGGTTTTGTCGGCTACGAGGTTTTCGTAGTTGCCGCCGGTTACGTCGGTGATCGAGTTGGTGATCGGCGCGTGGCCAGTCAGCACATCGTTCGGCGCAACGAAGGTCGCGGTGCCAGTGGTCTGGCCGACGCCGATAGTAATCGTCTGACCGTTGGCCAGTGTCACGACGACAGGCGAGTCGGTCACTGGTGCTCCGACGGTAGCGGTGTAGACGACGTTGCCGCCTTCAGCCGCTGTGCCGGTGGCGGTCAGCTTCACTGTCGTTGTGTCGATGGTGTCAGTGACGCTGGTCACTGCTGGAACAGTGCTTGGCACCAGGTTTTCGAAGTTGCCACCGGTCGCGGTGCTGATCGTTGCCTGCACGGAACCGGCGTCTCTGTAGACGTCATCGGCTGGCGCAGGAATGGTTACGGTACCGGTGGTTTTGCCAGCGTCGATGGTGATGACCGAGCCGTTCGACAGGGTCACGGTCACTGGCGAGCCAGCAGCGTTGGTCAGCGTCGCGGTGTAGGTGATTTGACCACCTTCGGCCACAGAACCGGTCGCAGTCAGCGACAGGTTTGTAGTGTCGACAGTGTCGGTCACGGTGGTGCTGACCGGGGTTTTGTCGGCTACGAGGTTTTCGTAGTTGCCGCCGGTTACGTTGGTGATCGAGTTGGTCAGCGGGGTGTGACCGGTCAACGCGTCATTCGGCGCAGTCGTTATCGCAGTGCCAGAGGTTTGGCCGACGCCGATGGTGATGGTCTGACCGTTAGCCAGGGTCACAACAACCGGCGAACCGGTGACTGGAGCACCGACAGTGGCGGTGTAAGTGACAGTGCCACCCTCAGCCGCCGACTCGGTCGCGGTCAGCTTCACGGTGGTGGTGTCGATGGTATCGGTAACGTCGGTCACGGCCGGAACGGTGCTTGGCACCAGATTCTCGAAGTTACCGCCAGTGGCAGTCGAAATGGTCGCTTCGACTTTGCCCGCGTCTTTGTAGACGTCATCGGTCGGCGCTGGGACGGTCACAGTACCGAACGTTTTGCCAGCATCAATGGTGATCACGGCACCGTTCGACAGGGTCACCGTCACTGGCGAACCAGCAGCGTTGGTCAGGGTCGCGGTGTAGGTGATTTGACCACCCTCGGCCACGCTGCCGGTCGCCGTCAGCGACAGGTTGGTGGTGTCGACGGTGTCAGTCACGGTTGTCGAAACAGGCGTCTTGTCAGCCACCAGATCTTCGTAATTGCCGCCGCTCACCGCGGTAATCGAGTTGGTGATTGGCGCATGACCAGTCAACGCGTCATTCGGCGCAGTCGTTGTGGCGGTGCCAGTGGTTTGGCCGACGCCGATGGTGATGGTCTGCCCGTTCGCCAAGGTCACGACAACCGGCGAACCCGTTACTGGCGCGCCGACAGTTGCGGTGTAAGTGATATTGCCACCTTCAGCTGCCGACTCGGTCGCGGTCAGTTTGACGGTGGTGGTGTCGATGGTGTCAGTAACATCGGTCACGGCTGGTGTGGTGCTTGGCACCAGGTTCTCGAAGTTACCGCCAGTGGCAGTCGAAATGGTCGCTTCGACTTTGCCCGCGTCCTTGTAGACGTCATCGGTCGGCGCTGGGACGGTCACAGTACCGAACGTTTTGCCGGCATCAATGGTGATCACGGCACCGTTCGACAGGGTCACCGTCACTGGCGAGCCAGCAGCGTTGGTAAGCGTCGCGGTGTAGGTGATTTGACCACCCTCGGCCACGCTACCGGTCGCGGTCAGCGACAGGTTGGTGGTGTCGACGGTGTCGGTGACGTTTGTCGAAACCGGGGTTTTGTCAGCCACCAGATCTTCGTAATTTCCGCCGCTCACCGCGGTAATCGAGTTGGTGATTGGCGCATGACCAGTCAACGCGTCATTCGGCGCAGTCGTTGTCGCAGTGCCAGTGGTCTGGCCGACGCCGATGGTGATGGTCTGACCGTTCGCCAAGGTCACGATAACCGGCGAACCCGTTACCGGCGCGCCGACAGTTGCGGTGTAAGTAACAGTGCCACCCTCAGCTGCCGACTCGGTCGCGGTCAGTTTGACGGTGGTGGTGTCGATGGTATCGGTAACGTCGGTCACGGCCGGAACCGTGCTTGGCACCAGATTCTCGAAGTTGCCGCCAGTGGCAGTCGAAATGGTCGCTTCGACTTTGCCCGCATCTTTGTAAACGTCATCGGTCGGCGCAGGAACGGTCACGGTACCAGACGTCTTGCCAGCTTCGATGGTGATCACAGCGCCGTTCGACAGGGTCACCGTAACCGGCGTGCCGGCCGGGTTGGTCAGCGTCGCGGTGTAAACGATCGAACCGCCTTCAGCCACCGAATCGGTCGCGGTCAGGTTCAGGTTGGTGGTGTCGGTGGTGTCCGAAACCGCGGTGTCAGCGGGCTTGCCGTCGATAGCGAGGTTTTCGTAGTTGCCGCCGGTGGCGCCGTCGATGGTCACGCTCAGGGAGCTGCCGCCAGCCAATGGGCTGTTCGGCGCGACGAAGTTCACAGTGCCGGTGGTTTCGCCCACGGCGATGGTGATGGTCTGGCCGTTGGACAGGGTTACCACGACTGGGGAGCCGGTCACCGGTGCGGTCACGGTTGCGGTGTAGACCACGGTTTCGCCTTCGGCGACGTTCGCGGTGGCGCTCAGCGACACGGTGGAGGTGTCGATGGTGTCGTTGACGGTGGTCACGGCCGGCACAGTGCTCGGCACCAGGTTTTCGAAGTTGCCGCCAGTGGCAGTCGAAATGGTTGCTTCGACTTTGCCGGCGTCTTTGTAGACGTCATCGGCTGGCGCAGGAACGGTCACGGTGCCGGTGGTTTTGCCCGCTTCGATAGTGATTACAGAGCCGTTCGACAGAGTCACAGTCACTGGCGAACCGGCAGCGTTGGTCAGGGTCGCGGTGTAAGTGATCTGGCCGCCTTCATTTACCGAACCGGTGGCGCTGAGCGACAGGTTGGTGGTGTCGGTGGTGTCAGTTACGGTTGTGCTGACCGGGGTTTTGTCGGCTACGAGGTTTTCGTAATTACCGCCGGTTACGTCGGTGATCGAGTTAGTCAGCGGTGCATGACCGGTCAACACATCATTCGGTGCGGTGGTGCTCACGGTGCCAGTGGTCTGGCCAACGCCGATGGTGATGGTCTGACCGTTGGCCAGGGTCACGACCACAGGCGAACCGGTAACCGGTGCACCCACAGTCGCTGTGTAAGTAACAGTGCCGCCTTCAGCCGCGGATTCTGTCGCGGTGAGTTTGACGGTCGAGGTGTCGATGGTGTCAGTAACGTCGGTCACGGCTGGTGTGGTGCTTGGAACCAGGTTCTCGAAGTTACCGCCAGTGGCAGTCGAAATGGTCGCTTCGACTTTGCCCGCATCTTTGTAAACGTCATCGGTCGGCGCCGGAACGGTCACGGTACCAGACGTCTTGCCAGCTTCGATGGTGATCACAGCGCCGTTCGACAGGGTCACCGTAACCGGCGTGCCGGCCGGGTTGGTCAGGGTCGCGGTGTAGGTGATCTGGCCACCCTCAGCCACGGAACCGGTCGCAGTCAGCGACAGGTTTGTAGTGTCGACAGTGTCGGTCACGGTGGTGCTGACTGGAGTTTTGTCAGCTACGAGGTTTTCGTAGTTGCCACCGGTTACGTCGGTGATCGAGTTGGTGATCGGCGCGTGGCCAGTCAATGCATCGTTCGGCGCAGTCGTTATCGCGGTGCCAGTGGTTTGGCCAACGCCGATGGTGATGGTCTGACCGTTGGCCAGGGTCACGACCACAGGCGAACCGGTAACCGGTGCACCCACAGTCGCTGTGTAAGTAACAGTGCCACCCTCAGCCGCCGATTCTGTCGCGGTGAGTTTGACGGTCGAGGTGTCGATGGTGTCAGTAACGTCGGTCACGGCTGGTGTGGTGCTTGGCACCAGGTTCTCGAAGTTACCGCCAGTCGCTTCCTTAATGGTGACTTCGACTTTGCCAGCGTCTTTGTAAACGTCATCGGCTGGCGCTGGAACGGTCACGGTGCCGGTGGTTTTACCCGCTTCGATAGTGATTACAGAGCCGTTGCTCAGAGTCACGGTCACTGGCGAACCGGCAGCGTTGGTCAGGGTCGCGGTGTAGGTGATCTGGCCACCCTCGGCCACAGAACCGGTCGCTGTCAGCGAAAGGTTGGTGGTGTCGACCGTATCGGTTACCGAAGTCACGGCTGGCGTTTTGTCCGCCACCAGATTTTCGTAATTGCCGCCGCTGGTGCCGTCAATCTTCACGCTCAGGGTGTTGCCACCGGCGAGTGCATCGTTCGGCGCAGTGAAGTTGACGCTCCCGCTGCTGGCGCCGACCGGGATGGTGATGGTCTGGCCGTTGGACAGGGTCACGACAACCGGTGAGCCGGTGACCGGCGCGGTCAAGGACGCGGTGTAAACCACCACGCCACCTTCAACGGTGCTCGCCGTGGCGGTCAGCGAAACGGTGCTGTTGTCGATGGTGTCGGTAACGTCGGTGACGGCAGGGGTCTTGTCGACCACCAGGTTCTCGAAGTTGCCGCCGGTGGTCGTGGTGATGCTCGCGTCGACTTTGCCGGCGTCCTTGTACACGTCATCGTCGGGAGCTGCGACGGTGGCGGTGCCGGTAGTCGCGCCTTTGGCGATGTTGATCACCGCGCCGTTGCTCAAGGTCACGGTCATGGCCGTGCCGGCTGCATTGGTCAATGTGGCGGTGTAGATAATCGAGCCGCCCTCGGCGACCGAACCGGTCGCGCTCAGGCTGATATTGGTGGTGTCGACGGTGTCGGTCACGGTGGTGCTGACCGGGGTTTTGTCAGCGACCAGATTTTCGTAGTTGCCGCCGGTCACGTTGGTGATCGAGTTGGTCAGCGGTGTATGGCCGGTCAATACGTCGTTCGGTGCAGTAGTGGTCGCGGTGCCTGTGGTCTGGCCCACGGCAATGGTGATGCTCTGGCCGTTGGCCAGGGTCACCACGACAGGTGAACCCGTCACGGGTGCGCCGACGGTAGCGGTGTAGATGACGCTGCCACCTTCAGCCGCGGTTTCGCTGGCGGTCAGTTTGACGGTGGTGGTGTCGACGGTATCGGTCACGTCGGTGACGGCCGCAACGGTGCTCGGCACCAGATTCTCGAAGTTGCCGCCGGTAGCATCCTTGATGGTCACTTCGACTTTGCCGGCGTCCTTGTAGACGTCATCGGCAGGCGCTGGAACGGTCACGGTGCCGGTGGTCTTACCAGCCTCGATGGTGATCACCGAACCGTTCGACAGGGTCACGGTAACGGGCGAGCCGGCAGCGTTGGTCAGGGTCGCGGTGTAGGTGATCTGGCCACCCTCGGCCACGGAACCGGTCGCACTCAGCGACAGGTTGGTGGTGTCGGTGGTATCAGTCACGGTGGTGCTGACCGGGGTTTTGTCGGCCACGAGGTTTTCGTAGTTGCCGCCGGTTACGTCGGTGATCGAGTTGACCAGCGGTGCATGGCCGGTCAATGCATCGTTCGGGGCAGTCGTTGTCGCGGTGCCGGAGGTCTGGCCAACACCGATGGTGATGGTCTGGCCGTTAGCCAGGGTCACGGTCACTGGAGAACCCGTCACCGGTGCACCGACAGTCGCGGTGTAAGTGACGGTGCCACCTTCTGCAGCGGACTCGGTCGCAGTCAGTTTTACGGTCGAGGTATCGACGGTGTCGGTAATCTCAGTGACGGCTGGAACGGTGCTCGGCACCAGGTTCTCGAAATTGCCGCCAGTCGCCGTGGCAATGGTCGCTTCGACTTTGCCAGCGTCTATATAGACGTCATCGGCAGGCGCCGGAACGGTCACGGTGCCGGACGTTTTGCCGGCATCAATGGTGATCACGGCACCGTTCGACAGAGTCACGGTGACTGGCGAGCCCGCAGCGTTGGTCAGTGTCGCGGTGTAGGTGATCTGGCCACCCTCAGCCACAGAACCGGTCGCCGTCAGCGACAGGTTGGTGGTGTCGGTGGTGTCAGTCACGGTGGTGCTGACCGGGGTTTTGTCAGCGACCAGATTTTCGTAGTTGCCGCCCGTCACGTTGGTGATCGAGTTGGTGACCGGGGCTTGGCCAACCAATGCATCGTTCGGTGCGGTGGTGGTCACGGAGCCAGTGGTCTGGCCGACAGCGATGGTGATGTTCTGGCCGTTGGCCAATGTCACCACGACCGGCGAGCCAGTCACCGGCGCGCCAACGGTGGCGGTGTAGGTGACGGTGCCACCTTCAGCGACCGAGGTATCGGCAGTCAGTTTTACGGTCGAGGTATCGACGGTGTCGGTAATCTCAGTGACGGCTGGAACGGTGCTCGGCACCAGGTTCTCGAAATTGCCGCCAGACGCCGTGGCAATGGTCGCTTCGACTTTGCCAGCGTCTATATAGACGTCATCGGCAGGCGCCGGAACGGTCACGGTGCCGGACGTTTTGCCGGCATCAATGGTGATCACGGCACCGTTCGACAGAGTCACGGTGACGGGTGAGCCAGCAGCGTTGGTCAGGGTGGCGGTGTAGGTGATCTGGCCACCCTCAGCCACGGAACCCGTTGCACTCAGCGACAGGTTGGTGGTGTCCGCGACGTCAGTCACGGTGGTCGAAACCGGCGTCTTGTCGGCCACGAGGTCTTCGTAGTTGCCGCCCGTCACGTTGGTGATCGAGTTGGTCAACGGTGCATTACCGGCCAGCGCATCGTTCGGCGCGGCAGCCGTCACGGTGCCAGTGGTCTGGCCGACGGCGATGGTGATGCTCTGACCGTTGGCCAGGGTCACGACAACCGGCGAGCCGGTCACTGGCGCACCAACGGTGGCGGTGTAAGTGACGGTGCCACCTTCCGCCACCGAAGTATCAGCGGTCAGTTTCACGGTCGAAGTGTCGACGGTGTCAGTGACTTCGGTCACCGCGGGCGTGGTGCTCGGGACAAGGTTCTCGAAATTGCCGCCAGTCGCCGTGGCAATGGTCGCTTCGACTTTGCCGGCGTCTTTATAGACGTCATCAGCAGGCGCCGGAACTGTCACGGTGCCGGTGGTGTTGCCAGCGTCGATAGTGATGACAGAACCGTTCGAAAGGGTCACGGTCACTGGCGTGCCAGCCGGATTGGTCAGGGTCGCTGTGTAAACGATCGAACCACCTTCAGCCACCGTGCCGGTGGCGCTGAGGCTCAGGCCGGTGTTGTCGACCGAGTCGGTGATGGTGGTCACTGCTGGTGTCGGGTTCGGCACCAGGTTTTCGAAGTTGCCGCCGGTAGCGCCAGTGATGGTGGTGCTGACAGTGCTGCCATTGTTGTAAACGTCGTTGGCCGCAGTCGGCACGTTGACGGTGCCGGTGGTCTGGCCCGCGTCAATGGTGATGGTCGAGCCATTCGACAGGGTGACGGTGACCGGCGTTTGAGCCGGGTTGGTCAGGGTCGCGGTGTAGGTGATCTGGCCACCCTCGACGACGCTGCCGGTCGCGGTCAGGCTCAGGCCGGTGTTGTCGACCGAGTCGGTAATGGTGGTCACTGCTGGTGTCGGGTTCGGCACCAGGTTTTCGAAGTTGCCGCCGGTAGCGCCAGTGATGGTGGTGCTGACGGTGCTGCCATTGTTGTAGACGTCATTGGCCGCAGTCGGCACGTTGACGGTGCCGGTGGTCTGACCCGCGCCGATGGTGATGGTCGAGCCGTTCGACAGGGTGACGGTGACCGGCGTTTGCGCCGGGTTGGTCAGGGTCGCGGTGTAGGTGATCTGGCCACCTTCGGTGACGCTGCCGGTCGCGGTCAGAGTCAGGCCGGTGTTGTCGACCGAGTCAGTGATGGTGGTCACTGCTGGTGTCGGGTTCGGCACCAGGTTTTCGAAGTTGCCGCCGGTAGCGCCAGTGATGGTGGTGCTGACAGTGCTGCCATTGTTGTAGACGTCATTGGCCGGGGTCGGTACGTTGACGGTGCCGGTGGTCTGACCCGCGCCGATGGTGATGGTCGAGCCGTTCGACAAGGTGACGGTGACCGGCGTTTGCGCCGGGTTGGTCAGGGTCGCGGTGTAGGTGATCTGGCCACCTTCGGTGACGTTCGGCCCCGCCGTCAGAGTGACGGTGGTGGTGTCGATGGTGTCGGTAACCTGAGTCGTGGCCGGTGTGGTCGGCGGCGTCACGGTGATGCCGTTGCCGCCGGTGGTGCCGGTGACGGTCACGTCGATCTGGGTCGGGTCGTTATAAACCGAGTCGTTCGGTGCCAGCGGTACGTTGACGGTACCGGTGGTCGAGCCGGCCGGAATGACAATCACCGAGCCGTTGGACAGGGTGATGGTCAGGTCGGTGAGCGGCGCCTGGGTCAGGGTCGCGGTGTACACCAGCACGCCGCCGGCTTCGGTGATGGTCGGCGTTGCGCTGAGGCTCAGGGTCGAATCACGCAGGGCATTCGTCGTGGTGTCGGTGTTCTGGCCCCCGGTGATGTTCTGTGCAGCCTGACCGGCCGAATTGATGCCCGCCGTCGGGAAACCAATAGTCGGATCAACGCGACCTGCCGTGGCGTCGAGCATCACGAAACTATGACCGCCGCCGGCTGCACCACCCGTACCTGCGGCGCTTGGGCCGGCAGCGGTGGCTTCGAGTGCGGTAGTCGGGTCGACACCGGCGGCGATGGCCTGCTGCAGTTCTTCTACAGACGGCGCAGCCTGCGCGGTGGCTTCGGACAGGTCAGTGCTGGAGTCGGGCGCGCTGGCGCTCCATTGGGTTTCACGACCCAGATCCAGGGTGCGGCCATCAGCCAATTCAAGTGTTACAGCGCCGGAAAGACCGGTGTCGATCTGATCGCCGACAAACAGTCGGTCGCCCTCAACGAGCACGCGGCGTACGCCCTCTGGGGACACCACGAATACCTGACCAACAATGCTTTTGACGATGGCAACAACACTGCTCATTGAAGACTCTCCGGGTGTCACGTTCAGTTGACTTCCATGAACCTGAAGGCATGGATGCCAATTCAGTCTGGACGTACTTTAAAAATGTGCGAAAAAAGTTTTGACGCGTCTAATCGTCAATAATTTGGCTATACTCTTTCGATATTAACTTTATGCCAAACTATTGACCTTCTGGGTGCCATCCTAAACAATCGCCCCACTAATGTCACATTGATATTCCGCGGCGACCTGTCCTTTTGCATGTGAACCAGTTCCTGTTTTGAACTTTCCGACATACGGTCAATCCAGTCGCCAATCATCCGACACAGCAGCACGTTTAGCTGTGATTCAAGACAAGAAGTTCTGGGAAATTTTTACCATGCGTTTGCCTCTCTTCATGGCTGTACCCTTCGCTCTCGCCGCCTCTTTCGTACAAGCACAATCCTTACCAGAAGCCATGCAGCAGGCACTGGATGTCCATCCGGAAATCCAGGCGGGGGTCAACAGTCGTTTAGCCGCGGATTATCAATTAAGAGCAGCCAAAGGTGGATACCTGCCCAAGGTCGATCTGCTGGGCGGTTATGGCCGTGAAGGCACTGACAGCGTGACCACCCGCGCCAACAGCGGCGGCAATCACTGGGAAACCCTGAACCGTAGCGAGTCAAGTTTACGTCTGTCGCAAATGGTTTTTGACGGTTTTGCGACTTCCAGCGAGGTTGGGCGTCAACAAGCCACCGTTAATTCCCGTGCCTACTCTTTGCTGGGTACTTCCGAGCGCACCGGGCTGACAGTTGCCCAGGTTTATCTGGATGTACTGACCCGTCGTGAATTCGTGCGTCTGGCCGAGGACAACCTCAAGAGCCATCAGCGCATCTACGACCAGATCCAGTTGCGCACCCAGCGTGGCGTCGGCAGCGGCGCGGACCTTGATCAGGCCGAAGCGCGGATGGCCCAGGCGCGCAATAATCTGATCACCGAGCAGACCAACCTCGCTGACTCGGAAACCAATTTCCTCAGCGCCGTTGGCCAGATGCCGGATCAACTGGAGCGTCCGGCGCCGTTCATGGCGATGATGCCGGCCAACCTCAATGAAGCGCGTCAGCAGATGCTGGAGAACAGCCCGATCCTGCGGTCGGCCGAGTCTGATATCGCCGCTGCCGAGAAGCAGTACGAAACCGCGAAGTCGACCTTCTACCCACGCTTCGACGCCGAACTGGGCCGCACCGCCGACAATGATCTGGATGGTCAGAACGGCCACAGCAACGAATGGCAGGCCATGTTGCGCATGCGCTTCAACCTCTATTCGGGCGGCAGCAACAAGGCCGATCTGGAATCCAAGTCGTACCTGTCGAACCAGGCGCTGGATATCCGCAACAACGCCCTGCGTCAGCTGAACGAAGAACTTGGCTTGGCCTGGAATGCCCTGAACAACGCCAACGCTCAGGTGCCGATCGCCCAGCAGTACGTCGATCACAGCACCTCGGTGCGCACTGCTTACCAGCGTCAGTTCAGCCTCGGCGAGCGTACCCTGCTCGATTTGCTCGACAGCGAAAACGAGTTGTTCACCGCTTCGCGGCGTCTGGCTGAAATCAAAAACATTCAGTTATTTACTCAGTATCGAATCAAGGCGACCATGGGCGAGTTGCTCAGAAGCCAGGGAGTAGTCGCGCCGTTGGCATCCGTTGTGCAGAACGACGTGAAGCCCAAGGTTCAGCTGCCTGGGATGAATTGAGTTATCCCTTTCAACTGTTAAAGAGTGTCGAGCGTGGAATCAGAAGTCAGTCGAGTTCATCTCAGTCATGATCCACGCGCGTTGCACGACGATCCGTTGCTGGACGGTCTGCTCGCCCTTTGCATGCTGCACCAGAAGCCCGCCAGCGCGGCGATGCTGACGACCGGCCTGCCGCTGCCCAAACAACGTCTGAGTGTCGAGTTGCTGCCCCGCGCGGCGGCTCGCGCCGGTCTGCAAGGGCGGGTTTTGCAGCGCAAGCTGGAAGAGATTCCAGCGATTGCCATGCCCGCGTTGCTGCTGCTCAAGGATGGCCGCAGTGCCGTCCTGCTCGGCTGGCAAGGTGACAACGAAGCGCGGGCGCTGCTCAGCGAAAGCGACGGCGGCGAATCCGTGGTCAGTCGCGAACTGCTGGCCGACGACTACACCGGCAAGGTCTTCTTCGCTCAACCGCAGCACAAATTCGACGTTAACCACGGCACGCTGATCCCGCGCGCACGCTCGTGGTTCCGCGACACCCTCAAGCGTTCGCGCTGGCTGTACGCCGACGCCATCGCCGCCAGTTTCCTGATCAACATCATCGCCATGGCCGCGCCGCTGTTCGTGATGAACGTCTATGACCGCGTCGTGCCGAACCAGGCCGAAGCCACCCTGTGGGTGCTCGCGCTGGGCATCACCGGCGCGTACATGTTCGACCTGGTCCTCAAGAGCCTGCGCAGCCTGTGTCTGGATCTGGCCGGGAAAAAAACCGACCTGATCATCTCCGCCACGCTTTTCGAACGCATCGTTGGCATGTCGATGAAGTATCGCCCGGCGCGGGTCGGCAGCTTCGCGCAGAACATCCATGAGTTTCAGAGCCTGCGCGATTTCCTCGCCTCGCTGACCCTGACCAGCCTGATCGACCTGCCGTTCACCATCCTGATCTTCATCGTCATCGCCATTCTCGGCGGGCATCTGGTGTGGATTCCGGTGCTGGCATTCCCGATAGCCCTGCTGATTGGTTACGCGCTGCAAAAGCCGCTGGTGGCAACCATGGAACGCACCATGGCCCTTGGTGCAGAGCGTCAGTCGAGCCTGATCGAAACCCTCGCCGGCCTCGACGCGGTCAAGGTCAACAACGCTGAAAGCGAACGCCAATACCAGTGGGAACAGACCATCGGCACCCTCAGCCGCCTCGAACTGCGGGTGAAGATGCTGTCCGGTCTGGCGATGAACATCACCCTGCTGATTCAGCAACTGGCCGGGGTGATCATGATCGTCTTCGGCGTGTACCAGATCATCGCCGGCAACCTGAGCATGGGTGGTCTGATCGCCTGCTACATGCTCAGTGGTCGCGCACTCAGCCCGCTGGCTTCGCTGTCGGGTTTGCTGACCCGCTACCAGCAGGCGCGGGTGACGATGACATCGGTGGACCAGATGATGGAGCTGCCGCAGGAACGCAATTTCGAAGAGCGCCCGCTGAGCCGCAAGGTCCTGCAAGGCGCCATCGAGTGCCGTCAGCTCAACTTCACCTACCCCGAACAACAGAACCCGGCGTTGAAGAACATCAACCTGGTGATCCGTCCCGGCGAGAAAATCGGCATCATCGGCCGCAGCGGCTCGGGTAAGAGTTCGCTCGCCAAACTGCTGGTTGGCCTTTATCAACCGGACGACGGCGCGTTGCTGGTGGACGGCGTGGATATCCGCCAGATCGACGTCAGCGAGTTGCGCTACAACATCGGCTACGTGCCGCAGGACATCCAGCTACTGGCCGGCACCCTGCGTGACAACCTGATTTCAGGCGCGCGTTATGTCGAAGACGAGCTCGTGCTGCAAGCCGCCGAACTGGCCGGTGTCCACGAGTTCGCCCGCCTGCATCCGCAAGGCTACGAACTGCAAGTGGGCGAGCGCGGGCAAAACCTGTCCGGCGGTCAGCGCCAGAACGTCGCGCTGGCCCGGGCGCTGTTGCTCAATCCGCCGATCCTGCTGATGGACGAGCCGACCAGCGCGATGGACAACACCGGCGAAGAACGCCTCAAGCAACGCCTCGCAGCGGTGATTGAAAACAAGACCGTGGTGCTCGTCACGCACCGGGCTTCCCTGTTGTCGCTGGTGGATCGTCTGTTGGTGATCGATCGCGGGCAGATTCTCGCCGACGGCCCGAAAGCTGCGGTGATGGAAGCGTTGAAGAAGGGGCAGATCAGTGTTGCTTAAGTCGGGTTTCAAGGATTCGATCCGTCGCTACTTCAAAGGCACTGCATCGCTGCAGGGCCAGCCGCTGCCCGAGGTCAACAAGGCGCTGATAGAGGACGCCCCGCGCGTCGTGCGCCTGACCATCTGGGCGATCATCGGCTTTTTCGTGTTCCTCATGCTCTGGGCCAACTTTGCCGTGATCGACGAAGTGACCAAGGGCGACGGCAAGGCGATTCCATCGTCGAAGATCCAGAAGATCCAGAACCTCGAGGGCGGGATCGTTTCCGAACTGTTCGTCAAGGAAGGCCAGATCGTCGAAGCCGGTGCACCGCTTATTCGCCTTGATGACACGCGATTTGCCTCTAACGTCGGCGAAACCGAGGCTGATCGGCAGTCGATGCTGCTGCGCGTCGAGCGCCTGAGCGCCGAGGTCGATGACCGCCCGCTGAATTTCCCGGAGGACGTGGTCAAAGCCGTTCCCGGTCAGGCGAAAAGTGAAGAATCGTTGTATATCAGCCGTCGTCAGCAACTGCACGACGAGATAGGTGGCTTGCAGGAGCAGTTGATCCAGCGTCAACAAGAGCTGCGCGAGTTCAGCTCCAAGCAGGCGCAGTATCGCCAGCAGCTGAATTTGCAGCGTCAGGAAATCAACATGTCCGAGCCTCTGGTGGCGCAGGGCGCGGTGTCCCCGGTTGAAGTGCTGCGCCTCAAGCGTGCCGAAGTGGAAACCCGTGGTCAGCTCGACGCCACCACGTTGGCGATTCCACGCGCCGAGTCGGCGATCAAGGAAGTGCAGCGCAAGGTTGATGAGACGCGCGGCAAATTCCGCAGCGAAGCGCTCACTCAGTTGAACGAAGCGCGCACTGATCTGAACAAGGCGCAGGCCACCGGTAAGGCGCTGGAAGACCGCGTCAGCCGTACGCTGGTGACATCGCCGGTGCGCGGCATCGTCAACAAATTGCTGGTCAACACCATCGGTGGCGTGATTCAGCCGGGCAGCGACATGGTGGAAATCGTACCGCTGGACGACACGTTGCTGGTCGAAGCCAAGATCCGTCCGCAGGACATCGCATTCCTGCACCCGGGACAGGAGGCGATCGTGAAATTCACCGCCTACGACTACACCATTTACGGCGGGCTGAAGGCTCAGCTGGAGCAGATCGGCGCCGACACCATCACCGACGAAGACAAGAAAACCACTTACTACATCATCAAGGTGCGCACCGAGCGCAGCCACCTGGGCACCGATGAGAAGCCGCTGTTGATCATCCCGGGCATGGTGGCGTCGGTGGATATCATCACCGGCAAGAAGTCGGTGTTGAGTTATCTGCTCAAGCCGATCATTCGCGCGCGGGCCGAGGCGTTGCACGAGCGCTAGATCTCCATTGGCCTTAATGGCCTCATCGCTGGCAAGCCAGCTCCCACAGGGTTCTCGGTTGGAACACGATTATGTGTTCAACATCGGGCCTGTGGGAGCTGGCTTGCCAGCAATGGCGTCATTGAAATCACCCCATTTCGCCAATAAGTGACACAAATCGTCACTCACCATTCAGTCCAGACAGGCGCCAACTAACTTTAGGGATGTTTGCTAGCATTGCGCACAGATCAATCCAGATCAGCCAAGAGTGCTCAGCATGCAACTCCCGGACATGAACTTGCTGGTCGCCCTCGACGCCTTGCTCGACGAGGGCAGCGTGGTTGGCGCCGCGCGGCGGATGAACCTCAGTCCGGCGGCGATGAGCCGGACCTTGACGCGGATCCGTGAAGCCATCGGCGACCCGATTCTGGTGCGCGCCGGTCGGGGGCTGGTGCCAACCCCGAAAGCATTGGAATTGCGCGAGCAGGTGCGCGATGTAGTCGAGCAGGCCGCTCTGTTGTTCCGTTCGGCTGACGAAGTGGAACTGAGCACCTTGCGCCGGCGCTTCAGCATCCGCGCCAACGACTTTTTTGTCGGCGTTTACGGCGGCAAGCTCTTCGACACCCTCGACCAAGTCGCGCCGCACTGCGAACTGCGCTTCGTCCCGGAAGGCGATGGCGACGATGAAGCGCTACGCGAAGGGCGCATCGACCTGAGCGTCAGCAACACCCGCCCGGTGACCCCGGAAGTCAAAGTCCAGAACCTGTTTTCCACGCATTTTGTTGGTCTGGTGCGCGAGGATCATCCACTGCTCGACGGCGAAATCACCGCCGAGCGCTACGCCGGGTTCTCCCATATCAGCATGTCGCGCCGGGGCATTGCCCGCGGCCCTATCGATACGGCGCTGAATGCAATGGGCCTGGAGCGGCGAGTGGCGGTGATCGCGCCGAGTTTCCATGCGGCGATGTTCGCTTTGCCGGACTCTGACCTGATCCTGCCGGTGCCCAAGGAAGCGTTGCTGAGTGTGCGGCGATTGGGATTGAAACTGCGCTCATTCGACCTGCCGATCCCGCTGCCGACACTGATGCTGACTCAGGCCTGGCACCCGCGTTTTGACAAGGATCCGGCACACCGTTGGCTGCGTGAAACCCTCAAAAGTTGCTGCGACGAAACCTGGCTCGCTGCCCAACCTTGAAGAGCAAAAGATCGCAGCCTCCGGCAGCTCCTACATTGAAATGCATTCCCTGTAGGAGCTGCCGAAGGCTGCGATCTTTTGATCTTGCATAGTTGCGTCAGGCGCACTTATAACCTGCCAACAAGTCAATTTTCGTCAGCACTAAGCCCGACTAAGATGCTCCGGTATTTTTCCCTCCGGAGTTTGCACTCATGACATCCCTGACGGTCCCGGCGACTCTTGCTGCGGCCAGCCCGGCGACGGCGGTCACGCCCCCGGTGTTCGGGGCGCGGATCATCATCGGGCTGGTCGGCGTGCTGCTGGCGGTGCTGGTGTCGGGCCTCAACGAGATGGTGACCAAGGTCGCCCTGGCCGACATTCGCGGCGCGTTGAATATCGGTTACGACGAAGGTACCTGGCTGGTTGCCAGTTACACCGCCACCTCGGTCGCGGCCATGGCCTTCGCGCCGTGGTGCTCGGTGACCTTTTCGTTGCGTCGCTTCACCCTCTGCGCAATCAGCCTGTTCACCTTGCTCGGGTTGCTTTGTCCGTTCGCCCCGAATTACGAGAGCCTGCTGCTGATGCGCACCTTGCAAGGGTTGGCGGGCGGCGCGTTGCCGCCGATGCTGATGACTGTTGCGCTGCGCTTCCTGCCGGCCAATTTCAAACTTTACGGCCTGGCCGGTTATGCGCTGACCGCCACTTTTGGCCCGGGCCTGGGTACACCGCTGGCCGGGTTATGGACCGAGTACGTCGGCTGGCAATGGACGTTCTGGCAAATCATCGTGCCGTGCCTGATTGCCATGGTGATGGTGGCTTACGGCATCCCGCAGGATCCACTGCGCCTTGAGCGTCTCAAGGCGTTTAACTGGAAGGCCCTGCTACTGGGCTTTCCGGCGATCTGCATGTTGGTGATCGGCCTGTTGCAGGGCAATCGGCTGGACTGGTTCGAATCGAACCTGATCAGCGCGTTGCTGATCTCGGGATCGCTGCTGCTGGTGGCGTTTCTGATCAACGAGTGGTCGCAGCCGATTCCGTTTTTCAAGTTGCAGATGCTCGGTATCCGCAACCTGGCGTTCGCGCTTATGACGCTGGCTGGCGTGTTGATCGTGCTGCAAGCAGTGGTGTTGATTCCGTCGAGCTATCTGGCGCAAGTGCAGGGTTATCGGCCGGTGCAGACCGCGCCGATCATGCTGATCGCGGCGTTGCCGCAGTTGATCGCGCTGCCGCTGGTGGCGGCCCTGTGCAACCTGCGCTGGGTCGATTGCCGTTGGGTGCTGGGGATTGGTTTGAGCATGCTGACGCTGTCCTGTCTTGGTGGGTCGCTGCTGACTTCGGAGTGGATTCGCGACAATTTCTATGTCCTGCAATGGCTGCAGATTTTTGGCCAGCCGATGTCGGTACTGCCGCTGCTGATGCTATCGACCGGCAGCATCCAGCCCATGGACGGGCCGTTCGCTTCAGCGTGGTTCAACACCGTGAAGGGCCTGGCGGCGGTAGTCGCCACAGGAGTGATCGAAGCGCTGACCACATCGCGTCTGCATTTTCACTCGACCATGCTGGTCGACAGCCTCGGCAATTCGCCTTTGGCCGACCGCAGCGACCCGGGCCTCGCCCATCGCCTCCACGAACAAGCGGTGGTGCTGACGTCTTCCGATCTCTATGTGTGCATGGCGGGCGTCGCAGTGACGCTGATCCTGCTGATTTTCTGGCTGCCGACGCGGATCTTTCCACCGCGCGCGCCGACCTGATTGCTGTACTGAAAATGAAGGTTTCCATGACGACTCAAGCAAAGCAAAAACTCGCGGTGGCCCTGGCGGCCACGTTGGCTGTTGGCGTGCTGGTGTATCTGGCGATGCCCGGCCTGTTCGGCAAACGCACTCAGCAGAACACTAACGACGCGTTCGTCTCCGCCGACTACACCCTGGTGGTACCGCGCGTGGCCGGGTTCATCAAGGAAGTGCTGGTGGAAGACAACCAGCAAGTGACGGCGGGGCAGTTGCTGGCGTTGATCGATGATCGCGATTTGCGCGCTTCTGCCGAGGCGGCGGATGCGCAAACCCTGGTCGCCCGGGCGCAGTTGCAGAACGCCAAGGCGACGCTGGAACGTCAGACTTCGGTGATCGCTCAGGCGCAAGCTTCAGTGGTGTCGGCCAAGGCTGAAATGGCCTTCGCCCAGCAAGAATTGAATCGCTACAACCACCTCGCCGGTGTCGGCGCCGGTACCGTGCAGAACGCGCAACAGGCCCGCACCCGCATCGATCAAGCCAGTGCGCGCCTTGACACGGCCAGCGCGAAACTGGCGGCGGAGCGCAAGCAGGTCGACATCCTCGCCGCCCAGCGAGATGCCGCCGAAGGCAGTTTGAAACACGCACAAGCGGCACTGGAAATCGCCAGTTTCGAACTGTCGTACACACGCATCACCGCACCGCAGGATGGCATGGTCGGCGAGCGTGCCGTGCGTGTCGGCGCTTATGTCACGCCGGGCAGCAAACTGCTGGCAGTGGTGCCGTTGAAGCAGGCTTATGTGGTCGCCAATTTTCAGGAGACACAACTGACCGATGTGCAGCCTGGGCAGGAAGTGCAGGTGCGCGTTGATAGCCTGGGTGGCGAAGCGCTGACCGGTCGCGTCGAAAGCATTGCTCCGGCCACCGGCGTGACGTTTGCGGCGGTGAAACCGGACAACGCCACGGGTAACTTCACCAAGGTTGTGCAGAGGATTCCGGTGAAGATCATGCTCGAGCCGGGCCAGCCATTGGCCGAGCGCCTGCGGGTGGGTATGTCGGTGGAGGCGAGTATTGATACGCGTACGGCGGCGACTCCGGTGCGTGAGGTGACTCAGCGATGAATCGAGTTGACCGAACCGACGCCTTCGCGAGCAGGCTCGCTCCCACAATGTGCAATGCGTTCCACCTGTGGGAGCGAGTCTGCTCGCGAAGAGGCAATTTGCAGCGATTGATATCCACAGTCGTGATCGCTGCTGGCCTCACCGCCTGCACCGTCGGCCCCGACTTCCACAAACCCGAAGCCACGCAAATCGCCAACTGGGCAAAACCAGCCAAATCCGCGCCCAGCCAAGCGGTCAGCGAGCCCCTTGACGAGCGCTGGTGGGAAGTCTTCAACGACCCGCAACTGTCGGCCCTGACCCAGCGCGCCGTGCGCAGCAACCTCGACCTGAAACTGGCCAGCAGTCGCCTGCAACAGAGCCGTGCCGCACGTCAGGTCATCACTGCCGAGCGCTACCCGAATACCGCCGCCACCGGCAGTTACGGCCGCAAACGCAACAGCGGCGAAGGCCTGAATGACCCGTCCGGGCACAACGGCGATTCGGCCTTCAACCTTTGGGACGCCGGTTTCTCCGCCTCGTGGGAACTGGATTTCTGGGGCCGCGTGCGCCGGGAAACCGAAGCCGCCGACGCCAACCTCGAAGTCGCCGAAAACGACCGTCGCGGCGTGCTATTGGCGGTGCTCGCCGACACTGCGCAGAACTACATCCAGCTGCGCGGCGTGCAGAACACTCGTGCCGTCACCGAGCAGAATCTCGACGTCGCCCGCCACAGCCTCAAGCTCTCGCAGCTGCGCCTCAATGATGGCGTGGCGACCGATCTGGACGTCGCCGAAGCCGCTGCGCAAGTCGCCGCCATCGAGTCCCGCTTGCCTGCGCTCGAACAGCGCCAGTCGCAACTGATCAACGCGATCAGCCTGTTGATAGGCGAGCCACCGCAGGCTCTGAATAAAGAATTATCCACAGACGCCGCGGTGCCACAGTCGCCTCTCGAAGTTGCTATCGGCCTGCCGTCGCAACTGGCTGAACGCCGGCCGGACATCCGTCAAGCCGAAGCGCGACTGCATGCCGCCACCGCCAACATTGGTGTGGCCAAGGGTGATTTCTATCCGCGCATCACCCTGTCCGGCAACCTCGGTTCGCAAGCGCTGCAGCTCAGTGATTTCGGCTCTTGGGGCTCGCGTGCATTTGGCATCGGCCCGCAATTCAGCCTGCCGCTGTTCGATGGCGGTCGCCTGCGCGGCGTATTGCAGTTACGCGAAGCCCAGCAACAGGAAGCAGCGATCGGCTATCAGCAGACCGTGCTGCGTGCCTGGCACGAAATTGACGATCAACTGACCGCCTACAACGCCAGCCAACGCCGCCGCGACAGTCTCGCCGAGGCCGTACGCCAGAACCAGATCGCCCTGCGCACCGCGCAACAGCAATACGTCGAAGGCGTGGCCGACTTCGTCAATGTGCTTACTGTGCAAGGTGCGTTGCTCGCAACGCAGGAGCAATGGGTGGAGAGTTCGACCGGGGTTTCGCTGGCGATGGTCGGGTTGTATCGGGCGTTGGGTGGGGGATGGGAGTCGGTGTATCCCGCAGAAGTTGTCACCAGTAATCCGTAGAAAAGGCTTTAGCCATCGACAAAAAACCCATGGCGCACAATAGAGGGATGACGTCAGGATTTTCCCGACAAGTCCGCCATGCCCTTGAGCAACTCAATCGGTAGCGGAAAGACAATCGTCGAACTCTTGTCGCCAGCAATCGAGGTCAAGGTCTGCATGTAGCGCAGTTGCATGGCACCGGGCTGGCGGCCGAGCATTTCGGCGGCCTGCATGAGCTTTTCCGAGGCCTGCAGTTCGCCTTCGGCGTGGATTACCTTGGCCCGCCGTTCACGTTCTGCCTCGGCTTGTTTGGCGATGGCGCGCACCATCGACTCATTCAGGTCGACGTGTTTGATCTCGACATTGGCGACCTTGATGCCCCAGGTATCGGTTTGCGCGTCGAGCACTTGCTGGATGTCGATGTTCAACTGCTCGCGCTCGGCCAGCAGTTGATCCAGTTCATGTTTACCGAGCACGGCGCGCAACGTGGTCTGCGCCAGTTGGCTGGTGGCGGAGAGGAAATCTTCGACCTGGATGATGGCCTTCTGCGGATCGAGCACGCGGAAATACAGCACCGCATTGACCTTCACCGAAACGTTGTCGCGGGTAATTACATCCTGCGGGGGCACATCGAGAACCACGGTGCGCAGGTCGACCCGAACCATTTGCTGCACCACCGGAATCAGCAGGATCAGCCCTGGGCCTTTGACCTGCCAGAAACGCCCGAGCTGGAATACCACCCCGCGCTCGTATTCACGCAGGATGCGAAACTCAGCGCGCCGATGACGAACATGATGATCCCGCCCAGGCCAATCACGCCGTAATTGGGCAGCGCGGCTTCGGCAATCAAAAAAACGATACCCAAGGTGATCAGCCATAAGCCGACAGGGCTCATCGGCGGCAATGAGGTGTCGGCGGCGAAGGCCGACCCACTCAGCAGGAGTAACCAGACAAACGCACAACATCGGCTGTTCACGTGACCCTCCGCGAGAATCGTGGGGTGGTTGTTTGAGTCTAGTTGAGCCTCGCGCTGCCTGAATATTGATCAGTGTGCGGATGTGTCCGGTGAGCGGATTTTCCCTCGCCTGCAGCCTGTCGAACTAGACTCAGAGACACGGCGACAACCCTCCAGCGCAACTCCGAGTTGCATCATGCGAATGGCCAAAAAGGTGTAAAGCAGCCTGGTCCGGGCGCATTGCGAATATGACATCGTCGCCCACCGCCACTCGTCCAGCAGCCTGGAGACCGCACGGGTTAGTCCATGCGCAGGTGCGGGAGTTGAGTCGTTAGGTTTTGTACCGGTCTCGCTGACGCTTTCGCGAGCCGGCTCGCTCCCACCGAGATCGAGTTCAACCTGTGGGAGCGAGCCTGCTCGCGAAAATTCTTCCACTCACCGCGTCATTCAAGGACTTCATCAATGGAAAACCCAAACCACAGCCTCCCGTCGCTATTCAAACAACTGGGCCTGGACAACGACCCGGTCAGCATCGACCAATTCATCGCCACCCATTCCCCCCTCAAACCAGAGCTGCATCTGGCGGACGCGTTTTTCTGGAGCAAAAGCCAGGCGGATTTTTTGCGGGACGAGATTCTCGATGATGCGGATTGGGCAGAAGTGGTGGATCAGTTGAATGTGTTGTTGCGTAAGGGACGGGAGAGGTAGTCACTACCCTGGGAAAGGCCACGCCCGCGCTGTATGAACCAGCGCCATTATCCAGATCACATCTGGATCGAGTTGGTAGACGAGACGATAACTGGAGTGGGGGATTATTTCGCGAGTGCCAGAAATGATGCCGGCCGGACCGATTTTGGGGTTTTGGGATATTCGGGAAGCCGCTTCAGTGAAGCGGCGATCCATTTCGAGAGCCGCTTTGGGGTTTTCGGCGTGAAGGTAGTCCCAAATATCTTCACGATCCTGTACTGCATTTTTAGTCCAGATAATCTTCATCCTTGATTTTCTACCCGCCGGCGCCTGGCGGCGAATTGTGCATCAACTTCTTCGTTGGACATGCCTTCACCGGCCGCCATTGCTTCTCGTGCCAGATTGACCTTACGTTGCAAAAAGACTTCGTACTCTCTGGCTTCCTGTTGAGCCTGAACAAACTGACGCATCATTTCTCGCATGATCTGCGACGCGGGACGGTGTGAGGCTTCAGCCTCTGCCATAAATTGGTCGCGCAATTCTGGCTCGAGTTTCATCGTAAAGACGGCATGTTTTGACATCTTGTGTCTCCCTGAAAAAGGTCTTGTACTGACGAGGTATATACATCGTAGGGATCTATATAGGAACTTTGCGGTGCCTCCCTGCGACCAATGGAGAGATTTGTTTCAAAACTTGACTGAATTTCCCCTCCAATGCGATATTGATAGTTAGCAAACTAACAGTATCTATTTTCCCGTGCCCAATTCCCTCGACGCTCTCCAGATGAACATCAGCAGTGCCATGGTGGTGGCCGCCAGGCATTGGCGGAAGATCTGCCAGACCACGCTGGTCAACTATGGAATCTCCGAAGCCTGCGCCGTCCCGTTATTAATGATCGGGCGGCTGGGCGAGGGTGTGCGCCAGGTGCAAGTGGCACAGGCGGCCGGGATGGAGAGTCCGTCGCTGGTGCGACTGCTCGATCAGTTGTGCCACGCCGGCTATGTCTGTCGCACCGAAGACACACAGGATCGCCGCGCCAAGTGCCTGAGCCTGACCGACACCGGTCGTGAGTTGGTGCAAGCGGTGGAAGTCGAATTGGTGCGTCTGCGTCACGAAGTACTCGAAGGCATCGACCAGAGTGATCTGGAGGCTACGCTTCGGGTACTCAGAGCTTTTGAGGCGGCCCATCCGCCCGTGGTGGTTAATTCTTGAACGGTTTTTTTTCAGGCATTCCGCCAGCCCGGGACTGGTTCTACGGGATTCGCACGTTTGCCGCATCGATGCTCGCGCTGTACATCGCCATGCTCATGCAAATGCCGCGTCCCTATTGGGCGATGGCCACGGTTTACATAGTTTCCAGCCCATTTCTCGGGCCGACCAGTTCCAAGGCTTTGTACCGCGCCATCGGTACTTTTCTCGGTGCGGCGGCGGCGGTGTTTTTTGTGCCGATGTTCGTCCAGAGCCCTTTTGTACTGGTGGTCGTCATCGCCTTGTGGACGGGGATTTTGCTGTTCCTGTCGCTGCATTTACGCACCGCCAACAGTTACGCATTGATGTTGGCCGGTTACACGCTGCCGTTGATTGCCTTGCCGGTGGTGGATAACCCGTTGGCGGTGTGGGATGTGGCGGAAGCGCGTACCGAAGAGATTTTCCTCGGCATTGCCGTCGCCGCTGTCGTTGGTGCGATGTTCTGGCCACGTCGCCTTGCGCCGGTGTTCAACGATGCCGTGGGCAAATGGTTCGCCGACGCGTCGACCTACAGCCTGAAGTTTCTCAGCCGCGACGTGCAGCCCGAAGAAGTCACGGCCCTGCGCATGGCGATGGTTGCCAGTTTCAATAGCCTTGAATTGATGATCGGCCAGTTGCCGCACGAAGGCGCGCGGCCGCAAACCGTGCGCAACACCAAGGAACTGCGCGGGCGAATGATCCACCTGTTGCCAGTGATTGATGCCCTCGAAGACTCGCTCTATGCCCTCGAACGACGCACGCCGGAGCTGGTGGAAAAATTCGCGCCGTTGTTGGCCGCGACGCGTGAATGGCTCGACCACAACGACGCCGATCTCGACCGCTGGCAGGCACTCAAGGATCAGCTCGAAGCCTTGCAGCCAAGCGCCGAAGCACTTGAGGACCGCAAGCAGTTACTGTTTTCCAACGCGATTTATCGCCTCGGCGAATTCATCGATTTGTGGCAAGACTGCCGCAGTCTGCAAGACGCAATTCTCTGCGAGCGCCAAGACAGCTGGCGCGCGGTTTATCGCCACTGGCGCCTCGGCCGCCTGACGCCGTTTATCGACCGTGGGCTGATGCTCTATTCGGTGGCGTCGACCATTCTGGCGATCATTGTCGCCTCGGTGCTGTGGATTCTGCTCGGCTGGCCGGATGGCGGCAGTGCGGTGATTCTGGCGGCAGTCGCGTGCAGCTTCTTCGCTTCGATGGACGACCCGGCGCCGCAGATTTACCGGTTCTTTTTCTGGACCGGCATGTCGGTGCTGTTCGCCAGCCTGTACCTGTTTTTGATTCTGCCGAATCTGCACGATTTTCCGATGCTGGTATTGGCGTTTGCCGTCCCGTTTATTTGCGTTGGCACCCTGACGGTACAGCCGCGTTTCTACCTCGGCATGCTGCTGACGCTGGTTAACACCTCGTCGTTCATCAGTATTCAGGGTGCTTACGATGCGGACTTTTTTGCCTTCGTGAACTCCAACCTGGCGGGGCCGATCGGCCTGCTGTTCGCGTTCATCTGGACACTGGTGGCGCGTCCGTTCGGTGCCGAGCTGGCAGCCAAACGGCTGACCCGCTTCAGTTGGAAAGACATTGTCGACATGACCGAGCCGGCCAGTCTCGCTGAACACCGCAAGCTGGGCGTGCAGTTGCTTGATCGGCTGATGCAGCACCTGCCGCGTCTGGCGCTGACTGGCCAGGACACCGGCATTGCCATGCGCGAAGTGCGCGTGGGCCTGAATCTGCTCGACCTGCTCGCCTACACACCGCGAATGACCGGCATACCGAAGGCACTATTGCAGCAAGTGGTTAGCGAGGTCGGCGGGTATTTCCGCGCTTGCCTCAAGGCTGGCGAACGCCTGCCGGCTCCGAGCCCTTTGCTGATGACCCTGGACCGCACCCGCCGTGCGCTCAATGGCCACGGCGACGAAGAAACCCGGCTACACCTGTTGCACGCCCTGAGCGGTTTGCGTCTGGCATTGCTGCCCGGCGTTGAATTCGTTTCCAGCGCCGAGCCCGAAGAACCGCTGCCCGATGGAGCGCCCCTATGATCGGTGATCTGGACATCAGCGGCATTTTCCTGCCGACCCTGCTGGTGTTGATGGGCATCACTTATGTGCTGTTTTTGCTGGTGCATGCCGTGCTCACGCGCGTGCACTTTTACCGTCTGGTCTGGCACCGGGCATTGTTCAACGTGGCGCTCTACGCCGTGCTTTTGTACGGCGTGGACTCACTCAGTCGATACCTGATGACATGAAAAAACCGTTTTTGACCATCGGTCGCGTGGTACTGACCCTGCTGATCGTGACTTTTGCCGTTGTCCTCGTCTGGCGCATGGTGATGTATTACATGTTCGCGCCGTGGACCCGCGACGGCCACATTCGCGCCGACATCATCCAGATCGCCCCGGACGTTTCCGGGCTGATCCAGCAGGTCGAGGTGAAGGACAACCAGTTGATCAAGCGTGGCCAGGTGCTGTTCAGCATCGACCAGGATCGTTTCAAACTGGCGCTGCGTCAGGCCAAGGCCGCGGTCGCGGATCGCGAAGAAACCCTGGCGCAAGCGCAGCGTGAAGCCAAGCGAAACCGTGGATTGGGTAATCTGGTGCCGGCCGAGCAACTGGAAGCGAGCCAGTCGCGTGTCGCCCGTGCGCAATCGGCGCTGGCCGAAGCGCTGGTGACGGTGGACAGCGCGCAGCTCAACCTTGATCGCTCGGTAATCCGCAGCCCGGTGGATGGCTACGTCAACGACCGTGCGCCGCGGCCTCAGGAATTCGTCACCGCCGGGCGTCCGGTGTTGTCGCTGGTCGACAGCAACTCCTTCCACATTGACGGCTATTTCGAAGAGACCAAACTCGACGGCATTCATGTCGGCCAGTCGGTGGATATCCGTGTGATTGGCGACCGTGCGCGGCTGCGCGGGCATGTCGAAAGCATCGTCGCCGGCATCGAAGACCGCGACCGCAGCAGCGGCAGCAACCTGCTGCCAAACGTCAACCCGGCGTTCAGTTGGGTGCGGCTGGCGCAGCGGATTCCGGTGCGCATCGCCTTCGATGAGGTGCCGGCAGACTTCCGCATGATCGCCGGGCGGACCGCCACGGTGTCGATTATTGACGACAGGAAACAGGAGCCCGAGCAATGAACAAGGCCCTGATGATCGCCGGGTTGGGCGTGATGCTCTCGGCCTGTCAGATGGTCGGGCCGGATTATCAGGTGCCCGATGAAGCGGCCGTCCAGCGCAAGGATTTTCAGGGCGAGCTGGCGGTGGCCGGTAAACCGGTGGTCTCGGCGCCGGTGCCGGCTGACTGGTGGCGCCTTTATAAGGACCCACGTCTGGATCAACTGGTGCAGCAGGCCATGGCCTCCAACACGGATCTGCGCGTGGCGGCGGCGAACCTGTCGCGGGCCCGCGCGCAGGTCGATGAAGCCGAAGCGGCGGGTGGCTGGAGCGCTGGCGTAAAAATGGGCGCGCAGCGTTTGCAGGAATCCGGTCAGGCATTCCTGCTTCCGGAAAAAGTCCCGGTCGATAACGTCGGCGATATCGGCATCAGCGCTTCTTATCAATTCGATCTGTGGGGCACCTTGCAACGCGGCATCGAAGGTGCGAAGGCCAACGCCGATGCCACCCAGGCAGCAGCTGATACTGCGCGAATCACGTTGGTGGCTGACGTGGTTCGCGCCTATACCCAGGTGTGTGCGGCGAATGAGGAGCGGGAAATCGCAGAGCACTCTCTCGATCTGCAAGCGCAAAGCACCACGTTGACCCAGCGCTTGCGCGATGCCGGACGTGGCGACGAAACCCAGGTCACCCGCTCGCAAACCCAATTCAAATCTCTGCGCGCTGACCTGCCGCGTTACGAAGCGGCGCGTCAGGCTGGACTGTTTCGTCTGTCGATGCTGCTGGCCAAACCCGTCGATCAATTGCCGACGGGCACAGCGACCTGCGCCGAGCTACCGAAAATCGCGCAATTGGTGCCGGTCGGTGATGGCGCCGCGTTGCTCAAGCGCCGCCCTGATATTCGTCAGGCCGAGCGGCGGCTGGCCGCTTCGACCGCCGGGATCGGTGTTGCCACTGGCGAGTTGTACCCGGACATCAGCATCGGCGCGACGATCGGCACCGTCGGCCTTATCGACGACCTGGGCGACCCATCGACCAATCGTTGGGGCTTCGGTCCATCGCTGAGCTGGAAGGTGCCGACCAACGGTGCCCGCGCACGCATTCGCGAGGCCGAAGCGTCTACGCAAGGCGCGTTGGCGCATTTCGACGGCGTGGTGCTCAACGCCATTCGCGAAACCCAGACGGGTCTGGCTCAGTACACTGCCTTGTTGCAGCGCCGTGATGCACTGGCCGATGCCGAGCAATCGGCGAAACTGGCTGCAGACCAGACGCACCGCTTCTTTCAGGCCGGCCGCGAGTCGTTCCTCGCCGACCTGCAAGCGACCCGCACCTACACGGATGTCACCGCGCAACTGGCCGCTGCCAACACTCAAGTCGCCATGAGCCAGATCGATTTGTTCCTCGCCCTCGGCGGCGGTTGGGAAAGCGGACGAACGCAAGCCTCGAGCCCGAGCAAACCCTGACGCCGTAGCTATGCTTGAAGTGTTGAAAGGGCGCCCCGTGCAAAAGCGTCCCTTCAGCGCACATTGCTAGCGCTGGTCTAGGGGAAACCAATAATGAAAAACCCTTACGCTCTCGGCTTCTGGTGCTCGTTGGCAGCGCTGGTGCTGCTTTCGGCCACCTATTTCTACGGCATCATGCTGGCCCACCAGATCGACAAGGCGATGATTTTCCTCGACAGCGCCGTGGCGTTGATCGCGGTGATGGCAATCGTCGTGGTGGCCTGGGCGTCTGTGCAGGTTCAGCGAGTCAAGAAACGACAGCTCGAACGAGGCAAGACCCTGGTGCTGATCTGGGACACCAAAGTCGCCCTGCGCCGGGTCGAAACCGTGTTCGACCGGTATTTCTGGGGCAGCTATTGGCAACCCGGGCGTACCTTCGCCGAGGTCATGGGCGAACTCACCGGCACGCCGCTGGAAAAAAGCCTCGAAGCGCTGAAGAAGCAATGCCTGGAACTCGACAAGCAATTCGACGACGAGGGCTGGCATTGGCTGAACAATGCCCGTGAACTGTCCGATGTCGCCACGGCCATGGCCCGTGAGCGCTATCAACTGGATTACTGCGACCCGCGCGCCGATGGCCCGAGTGGCGCGGTAATCGATCGGGACTTTGAAGTGCTGGTGTATACCTGGACTGCGCGGTTGAAGAGCTTTGATCATCAGCTGGATGAGATTGAGGTTCAGTATTCCTGATCTTCTGTGAATCACCTGGCCTCATCGCTGGCAAGCCAGCTCCCACAGGTTTTTGTGGTGTTCACAAGTTTTGTGATCACCCAAGGCTCTGTGGGAGCTGGCTTGCCAGCGATGGCGTCTGCAAAAACAGCGAAACTCTTCCAGCCTGCCCACTGTCCACACGCCCCATAGACACTCTTTCACCTTTAAACATTGGGCCGTCTTCCGCGCCCGGTGCTAATCTGCACCGCTAATTCAAGCGGAGTCGAGCCGTAACCCGGTCACGGGTTCAGGGAAGACGACCACACTTTCAGCCACGGAAATCGATCAGGTCATTCATGAATAAATCAGCAGGCGTGCTACTCGGAATTGTTGTTGCCATTGGCGCGATCAGCGCAGGCGGGGCCTGGTACACCGGGACCAAGATCGAAGGCGTACTGAACAACGCCGTCACCAACGCCAACAAAGAACTGCAAACCGCGATGGCCGGCTCCAACGGCACGGCGTCGCTGGAACTGGTGTCGCTGGAGCGCCACACGTTCACCAGCACCGCGCACTATCGCCTCAAAGGTGAAGGTGAGTTGTTTGGCGATGCGCCGGTCGAGCTGCTGTTTGTCGACCACATCGAGCACGGCCCGCTGCCATTCTCGCGTCTGGTGTCGCTGAAGTGGCTGCCGGTCATGGCCACCAGCAACTACGAGCTGGAAAAGAACCCGGCCACCGAAAAATGGTTCGCTGCGACCAAGGGTGCAGCACCGCTCAAAGGCGTGACCAACATCGGCTACGACGAATCCACCACCAGCACCATCGACCTGCTGCCGCTGGAAACCGCACTGGATGCGCAATCGAGCCTGAAATTCTCCGGCCTGACCATGAATATCTCCGCCAGCGCTCAAGCGCAAAAGGTCAAGGCTGACGGCTATATGGACAGCCTGAAACTGGTCACCGTGGCTGAAGACCAGGCGCCCGTGCAGATCGAACTCAACGGTCTGACCCTGGCCAGCAACCTCGCCAAGAGCAGCTACGGCTACTACACCGGCGCCAACACCCTGGAACTGACCAACAGCAAGACCACCTTCGGCACCAAGCAATCTGTGCTCGGCGTGAAGGGCTTCGAGATGAAGAACCTCACCGAAGAAAGCGGCAGTAATGCGTCCGGTCGCGCCGATTACAAGGTTGACGAAGTCACCCTCAACGACAAGAAAATCGGTTCCGCCAACCTGGCATTCAGCCTGAAGAACCTCGACATCCCGTCGACAATGTCGTTGATGCAGATCTATCAGACCAAATTGCAGCCTTACGAAAAAGCCGCTGCCGAAGCTGCAGAAGCAGGCTTGCCGGCGCCGGAACTGAACCTGACCGAAGCTGAATCGGCTCAGGTCAAAGCCGATCTGCAAAAGCTGCTGGCGGCCGGTCCGCAAGTGGCGCTGGAAAATCTCTCGCTGAAAACCGCCAATGGTGAAAGTCGCGCCAATCTGGTGATCGACCTGACCAAGCCGCAATCGATGGACCTGCCGCCGGATCAACTGGCCAAACAGCTGATCGCGTTGCTCGATCTTAATATCGTCGTGTCCAAGCCAATGCTGATCGATCTGCTCAGCGTTCAGGCGCAGCTTGATGGTCAGACCGACGCCAAAGCCATTGTCGATCAGGCCAGCGGTGCGGCCGACATGTTCTCCGGCATGGCCGTTGGTTCGCAGTTCGCGACCGTAGAGGGCACCAATGTCGTGACCAAGCTGCATTACGCCGCCAATCAGGTGGAATTCAACGGCCAGAAAATGACCGTCGAGCAGTTCGTCGCCTTCCTGATGAGCAAGTTCGCGGGCGTCACGCAAGTGCAGTAATACAGCGTCCTTAATAGCAACGCCCGGCCTCTGTCTTGCACAGGCGCCGGGCGTTTTGCTGTCTGGTATTCGGGTTTTCAGCGCTCCGGGAGCAAGCTGCCATCACGATTCTGAACAATTATTGTGTTCCGAATTTTGCTCCGCGCTTGCGTGCAAACTGCCTGACCAAGCTTGGCCTAGCCGTTGTTGGCTTGGCTCCGTTACGAATGGGCAAGGAGGGCATTGCGACCCGGCTAGCCATGTAAGGATGCTGACGAATGCCGCGTATTGATGTTCCCGTATTGCATCGTGGTTTACGCCCTTTGTTCCGCGTAGCGTTGTGCAGCCAACTACTTTGGCCGGCACTCGCGTTTGCCGATACACCCTATGACGAAATGGTGCGCGACGCCCGTGCCGGGCAAACCACGCCTGCGCTGACGGTGCTGCGTCAGGTACCGCCGGGCCAGGCGACCACCGGACAGATCAGCGATCACCTGCAAATTGCCAGTTGGGCCGGGCTCGACGCCGAAGTGGTGCAGGTCTATGAAACCCAGGGCCGCGGCCGCGTGCTGCCGATTCAGGCGCTGACGGCCACTGCTCGCGCCTATCGCAACCTTAAACGTTGGGATCAGGCGACTCAGGTCTACAACAAGGCCTTGGCCCTGGAGCCAGACAACGCCGACCTGCAACTGGGCCTGGCCCTGACTCAGGCTGACGCCGGCGAACCCGATCAAGCCGTAACTCGCGCCAAAGCGCTGGTCGCCGCCAAGCCTGATGATCCTTCTCGCCGTTTGGCACTGGGCTACGCGCTTAGCCGTGCCGGCAAGCAATATGACGCGCTGTTCGAATACGATCAGGCTTTCATCCGCGCTGGACACAAACCGGAAGTCGCCCGCGAATACGTGGTCGCGCTGCAAAAAGCGCGTCTGCCGGAACCGGCACTGCGCCTGGCCTACCAGCGTCCGGGTCTGATCGATCCGGTCACCCTGCGCCGCCTCGAGGGTGATCTGGCTGCCGAACGCGTGCGCCTCGCTGAACTCGCGACCCGCAGCGAAAAAGAACGCTACGTGATCGCCGATCGTGCCTTGGCCGATTACGACAAACTGCTCGCCACCTGGACGCCCGACGCCAGCGCCAAAGACGACGTGACCCGCTGGCGCATCGACCGCATGGGCGCGCTCAAGGCCCGGGCGCGGACCGCCGACATCATCAGCGAATACCAGAGGCTGCAAGCCGAAGGCGTGAAGATTCCCACCTACGCCCAGCGCTGGGTGGCGGCAGCCTATCTGGACCAGCGCGAGCCAGAGATAGCCTCTGATCTGTATCGCCAGGTGCTGTCGGCGCCGGACGCCGATGTCGGTGATCGTCTGGAGGACACCACGGCGCTGTACTACTCACTGCTGGAAAGTGATCGCGCCGACGAAGCGCGCAAAGTCGCCGAAGACCTGGCCAAGTCTCAGCGTCCACGCGTTGAACTCAAGGGCTTGCCAATAGGCAACCCGAACGATGAATGGATGGACGCCCAGCAACTCGCGGCGCAGGCCGGTATATATGGCTCCGACCTGCCCCATGGCGAAGAGCGTTTGCAGACGCTGGTCGATCAGGCGCCGGGCAACCTCGGTTTGCGCCTGGCTCAAGCCGACCTGTACCTGGCCCGCAACTGGCCACGTCGCGCTGAAATCCAGCTCAAGGACACCGAAAGCATGGTGCCGCGCGACATGGGCCTGGAAGTTGCTCAGGCCCGCACCGCCATGCAGTTGCAGGAATGGCGGCAGATGGATGCGCTGACCGACGATGTGGTGGCGCGTTATCCGGACAACCGTCAGGTACAGCGTCTGGCCCGTGAGCGTGAAGTCTACGACATGTCCGAACTGCGCGTCGAAGCCTATGGCGGCAAGGCCAATGGCGGTGGCAGCGGCGATGCTGGTGCGGTCAGTGGCAGTCGCGATTTCGGTATCCAGACGACGTTGTACAGCCCGTCGATAGACGAGGACTGGCGCGTGTTCGCCGGTGCCGGTTATGCCACTGGCGACTTCGCCGAAGGCACCGGCCATCACCGCTTCCAGCGCGTAGGTCTGGAGCGTCGCACCCGCGACATGACCCTCGAAGCCGAAATCTCCAATCACGATTATGGCTTCGGCGACAAACAGGGGGCGCGTCTGGCGATCGCCCGCGACATCAATGACAACTGGCAGTACGGCGGCAGCCTCGAATACCTGTCGGCGCAAACGCCGTTGCGCGCGCTCAACAGCGACATCAAGGCCAACGGTGGCAGCGGTTTTATTCGCTGGCGCGCCAACGAAAGCCGCGAGTGGCGGCTGTCGGTGAGCCCGTCGCACTTCAGTGATGGCAACAACCGCGTCGAAGCCTTGCTCACCGGTCGCGAAGGCGTCTACAGCGCGCCGAACGTGCAAGTCGATGCGGGCCTGGAAGTCGGCACCAGCCACAACTCCAAATCCGATGACGTGCCGTACTTCAACCCCAAATCCGACTTCAGTGTGATGCCGCTGATCAACGTCAATCACGTGCTCTACCGCCGTTATGAAACCTCCTGGAGCCAGCAGTTCCAGGCGGGTGCGGGTACGTACAGCCAGCGTAATCACGGCACCGGCGGCATGGCGTTGCTCGGCTACGGCCAGCGTTATGCCTGGAACGACGTGTTCGAGGTGGGCGGTTTGTTCAGTGTGATCAACCGGCCCTATGACGGCGATCGGGAGACCGATCTGCGTCTGCTCGTCGACCTCACTTTCCGCTTCTAGAAGAGTTTGAAGATGCCTTTTATTTCGCGTTTCATCCTTCTGCTGGGAGCGCTGCTGGTCAGCGCTTGCGCCCAGCAAGCCCCGGCCTTCACGCCGCCTTCCGAGCGCCCGGTGGCGGCCAGTGAAAAACCGTGGCCGAAGAATCACGTGCTCGGCATTGCTTATCACGATGTCGAAGATCTTGATCCCGACCAGGCCGTGGTGGCGGTGCGCACCGAGCGCATGATCGAACAGCTCGCATGGCTGCGGGAGAACAACTACAAACCGGTCACGGTCGACCAGATCATGGCCGCACGCAAGGGCGGACCTGAGTTGCCGCCGAAGGCGATCCTGCTCAGTTTCGACGATGGTTATTCAAGCTTCTACACCCGCGTGCTGCCAGTGTTGCGCGCCTATAACTGGCACGCGTTGCTGGCGCCGGTCGGCACCTGGATCGACACGCCGCTCAACCAGCCAGTGGATTTTGCCGGTACGCCGCGAGCGCGCTCCGACTTCCTGACCTGGGAGCAGGTACGCGAGATCTCCAGATCCGGGCTGGTGGAAATCGCCGCCCACACCGATGCCAACCACAAGGGCATTCTCGCTAACCCGCAGGGCAACCTGCAGCCTGCCGCCGCGACCCGACGCTACGATCCGCTGACCAAACGCTATGAATCCGAGGCCGATTTCCGGGCGCGGATTCGCACTGACGTCAGCAATATCTCGGAAAAAATCCGCAAGGCCACCGGTTACAAACCGCGGGTCTGGGTTTGGCCATACGGCACGGCGGACGGCACTTCGCTGACAGTGGTGGGCGAGGAGGGCTATGAAATGGCCCTGACCCTCGACGACGGTCTCGACGCCCTCGACAACCTGATGAGCAGCCCGCGCTTCCTCGTCGCCTCCGATCCTGACGGCACGCATTTCGCCAACAGCGTTGTCTCGGTGCAGTCGGATTTCGCCATGCGCGTGGTGCACGTGGATCTGGACAACGTCTACGATCCGGACCCGGTGCAGCAGGACATCAACCTCGGCAAACTGGTGCAGCGCATGGCCGACATGGGTGCCAACACCGTATTCCTGCAAGCCTTCGCCGATCCGCAGGGCGACGGTCTGGTGCACTCGCTGTACTTCCCTAACCGCCACTTGCCGGTGCGTGCGGATATTTTCGACCGTGTGGCCTGGCAACTGCGCACCCGTGCTCACGTGAAAGTCTTCGCCTGGATGCCGGTGCTGAGTTTTGCTCTCGATTCGAAATTGCCGCGTGTGATGAGCTGGAACCCGGAAACCGGTACCACCTCGGTTGCTCCTGATCAGTACAAACGCCTGTCGCCGTTCGATCCGGAAGTACGGCGGATTATCGGTGAAATCTACGAAGACGTGGCGCGCCTGACTTCGGTCGACGGCATCCTTTACCACGACGATGCCGTGTTCTCGGACTTCGAAGACGCCGGCCCGCAAGCATTGAAGGTATACGCCGCAAACGGCTTGCCGGGTTCGATCGCGGCACTGCGTGATGACCCGGCGGCGATGCAGCGCTGGACGCGCTTCAAGAGTCGTTACCTGATCGATTTCACCAACGACCTCACCGCCAAAGTCCGCGCCATCCGAGGGCCGCAAGTGCAGACCGCGCGCAACATCTTCGCCGAGCCGATGCTCAATCCACACAGTGAAGAATGGTACGCACAGAACCTCGATGACTTCCTCGCGACCTACGACTGGACGGCGCCGATGGCCATGCCGCTGATGGAAAAACAGACTCAGGAACAGTCTGGCCCATGGCTGGAAAAGCTGGTGCAAACCGTCAGCAAACGCCCCGGCGCGCTGAACCGCACGGTATTCGAATTGCAGGCCCGCGACTGGACGAAAAAGGATCAGGCCGACATCGATGGCGCGCATCTGGCGGACTGGATGGGCCGCCTCAAGCGTCAGGGCGCGACGAGTTTTGGCTACTACCCGGACAACTTCCTCGACAACCTGCCGGACCTGAAAACCGTAAGGCCTGCACTCTCCAACAAATGGAACCCATGACATGCTGGATAGACTGTTAGCCCTGCTTGTTCTGGCGCTCGTCCTCGGCGTACCGCTGGGGCTGATCTTCCTGGTCACCGGGCAGTTCCTGATGGACTTCGTGTTTTTCTACCCGTTGTTCATGTCTGGCTTGTGGATTGCCGGTGGCCTGTATTTCTGGCTGCACTGGGAGCGGCACTGGCCGTGGAAGGACGACACGCTGCCGCCGTCACTGGAAGGCGAGCCGCTGATCTCGATCCTGATCCCTTGCTACAACGAAGGCGAAAACGCCGCCGACACCATCCATGCGGCGCTGGCCCAGCATTACCCGAACATCGAAGTCATTGCGATCAACGACGGCTCCAAGGACAACACCGCCGAAGTGCTCGACCGGCTGGCCAAGGAAGACCCACGGCTGCGGGTCCTGCACCTGGCGGAAAACCAGGGCAAGGCTGTGGCCCTGCGTATGGGCGCGATTGCCGCGCGCAGTGAGTATCTGGTGTGCATCGACGGCGATGCGCTGCTGGCGCCGAACACGGCGGCCTATCTGGTGGCGCCGATGCTCGATAACGCACGCCTTGGCGCGGTGACCGGCAATCCGCGGATCCGTACGCGTTCGACGCTGGTCGGGCGGGTGCAGGTCGGCGAGTTCTCATCGATCATCGGACTGATCAAACGCACTCAGCGCGTGTTCGGACGGATCTTCACCGTGTCCGGCGTAATCGTCGCGTTCCGCCGCACGGCGCTGAACCGGGTGGGCTACTGGAGCCCGGACATGATCACCGAAGACATCGACATCAGCTGGAAACTGCAACTCGATCACTGGAGCATCTTCTACGAGCCCCGCGCCCTGTGCTGGATTCTGATGCCGGAAACCCTCGGCGGCCTGTGGAAGCAGCGGTTGCGCTGGGCACAGGGCGGCGCCGAAGTGCTGTTCAAAAACATTCGCGGCATCTGGCAATACCGCCACCGTTACCTGTGGCCGCTGCTGTTCGAATACTGCCTGTCGACCGGTTGGGCGTTCACCTTCCTGCTGTCGGTGATCTTCTGGGGCGTCGGCAAATTTGTGGTCATGCCAGAAGCCATCGCGGTGGACCACCTGATGCCGCCGGCATTTACCGGGTTGCTGCTGGCGTTTGTGTGTCTGGTGCAGTTTGCGGTCAGCATCGTCATCGACCGCCGCTATGAACCGGGGCTGGGCCGCACGATGTTCTGGGTGATCTGGTACCCGTTGGTGTTCTGGTTGATCAGTCTGCTGACCACGCTGGTCAGTTTCCCCAAGGTGCTGTTCGGCCAGCATCAAAAACGTGCGCGTTGGGTCAGCCCTGATCGGGGCATCAAACCGATCGGCGACGACGAAGAGGAAGTCATCAAATGAAAATCATCAGGACTCGCCAGCGGCCAATCCTGGTCGTGATCGACGTTATCCTCACGGTGGTGGCCTGGGTCGGTCTGCTGCTTTTGCTGATGCGCGGGCTATGGCCGCTGCTAGAAACCCACGCCGGTGCGCCGCGCATCGACAGCTCGGCGTTCGATGCGCTGGGCACGTTGCAGATTTACCTGTGGATCGCTGTGGTCAACGCCGTGATCCTGATTGCATGGGCGCGTTATCAACAGCGCAAAAGCAGAAGCTTCGCTCAGCGTCGTTTGCCGTCACCGGTGATCGACGATGCAGGGCTGAGCAAGAGTTTCAAACTTTGCGATGACAGTCTGCAGAAGCTGCGCACGCCCGGGGTGATGACCATCCACAACGATCAGGAAGGTGACATCAGTCATGTGGTGACGCATTTCTGGCCAATGACACAAGCGCAGTTGCCATCGCCACTGGCACCGCTGGAGCATCCTCGAGTGATCTTTTTGCACGCCGAAGACGACGATAATCGTGAGCCGCTGACCCGCTAAATGAACTGAAGCCCCTGTAGGAGCTGTCGCAGGCTGCGATCTTTGGATCTTTTAACGTCAAAAGATCGCAGCTTGCGGCAGCTCCTACAGGGATCGTGTTTACTCGCGGATCAATTGCCACGCCTCTTCAATGGATAGCGGCTGCTTCATGCGCTCGGCCAGCATCGCCATCGCCCGTTCTTTTTCGCAGGCCACTGCCGCGACAACGATACCGTTTTTGCCGAACAGGCCGATGAAGGGCGGCTGCTCGGGTTCACCCATGAATTCGACCTCATCCCATTGCTCGGTATGGCCGAGATATTCGTAGTTCTTGCCGAAGTGCCACGTCCAGAAAAACGGCACATCCAAGTAGTGCTCATTGCCACCGAGCATGTTTGCGGCGGCGATTCGCGCGTGTTGTTGGGCCAGGCGCCAGTGCTCGATGCGCAGTGGCTGGCCTCTCAACGGAAACGTGGCGATATCGCCAATCGCCCATAGACCTTCAGCCACCCGCATACCGTCGTCAACACGCAGTGATTGATCCTTTTCCCTGGGCAATGACGCGAAAGCTTCTGTGGCCGGATGCACACCGACGCCGGCCACCACCAGATCCGCCGAAAGCCGCAAACCATTGTCGAGCAACACTGCCTCGACCTTACCGCTGCCGGTGATCTCCTGCGCCTCATACTCGGTGACGAACTTCACGCCGTTTTCTTCGTGCAAGGCGCGGATGGCTTTTCCCACAGCGTCGCCGAACTGAGCGGCGAAAGGGACCGCGTGGCGAGCGAGGACGGTGACGTCGAGACCATGCTGGCGCAGGGCCGAGGCACATTCGAGGGCAATGAAACTGTCGCCGATGATCACTGCGCGCTGATCGGGTGCGGCGGCGTTCATGATCTGTTCGGCCTGGGCTTTTGAGCGCAGGAGGAACACCTGCGGCAGATCCGCGCCGGGCAACTCCAATGGATTGGGCTCGCCGCCGGTCGCCAGCACGGCTGCATCGTAATTCACGGTTTGGCCATCGCGCAGGTGAAGGGTTTTTGCTGCGGCGTCGAGCGAACTGATTTCGCCTTGAATGCGCTCGATGCGCTGCTCTTTATAAAAATCTTCATCGCGCAGCGGTGGGGTTTCTTCCGGCGACATTTCCCCGGCGAGGACAAATTTGCTCAGCACCGTGCGGTCGTAACCGGCGTCAGGTTCGCGGTCGATCATTTTGATGCGCCCGCCGAAACCCTTTTCCCGCAGCGCCGCCGCGCACGCAGTACCTGCCGCACCGGCACCGACAATCACGAACGTGCGTGTATCGTCAGCCGGCGGGATGTGCGGATCGGCGATCGGCTGGTCATCCACCCAAACCTCATCGCCGCGCACCTCCAGCGGGTAACGCTTGAGGCTGTCGAGAGCGGGCGGTTCGCACAACGCACCGTCTTCAGCGCGAAAGGCTGCCTTGTGCCACGGGCAGATCAGCCGCCCGTGACACAACGCGCCGTCAGCCAAAGGCGCGCCGGCATGCGGGCATTCACCCTGAAACGCTCGTAATTCGCCGGCGGCACGCAGCAACACAATCTTGCAGTCGCCGATTTTCACTTCCAGACCACGATCTTCAGGAACATCGGCGAAACGGGCGACACGGTGCAGAGACATGTTCGGCTTCCTCGCGGGGATTTCTCTTTCGAGTTTGCAGCGCAGTGCGAGGTTCAGCCATTTGCTACTGCCAAGGCACGAACGGTACAGCTATAGTTTGCAAGCCGACGACGGCCCAACTGCACAAGGTGCTCCCGGAATGACCCGATTGACCTCTCTCAACCCTTGGCTGGCGGCCATTGCCGTCGCCCTTTGCGTGCAGTTTCCGGCGCATGCCCAGGAGCGCTTCACTCTCAGCATCCCGGGTGTGTCCGATAACCGTCTGTTCACTTCGGCAGCGGCCAGTGATGCGGCCGGTTGCGGCGGCAAGAACCAGTCACCGGCGCTGAGCTGGAACGCCGGCCCTGCCGGGACCCTGAGCTACGCGATTGTCATGCACGACCCGGACGGCCAGAAAGGCCTGGGCGTCGATCACTGGATTCACTACGGCATCAAATCCACGACTCACCAGATTGCCGCAGGTGTCGGCGCCAAATCCGCTTTCGAAGGCGTCGGCGGCACCAACAGCAAGGGCAACACTCATTACATGGGACCGTGCCCACCGGTGGGCGACAGCGCGCATCACTACATCATCCAGCTCTACGCCCTGGATCTGGCCCCGGATGCCTTGCCTGCCGGTTTGACCCGAGCCGAACTGATGGAAAAAATCAAAGGCCATGTGCTGCGCAACAGCAGTGCGGTGCGGCGTTACCATCGCTGATAGGGGCTGGCCAGCTGCGCGTTCCGTCCGGGATGCGCGGTTACCCTTGGCATCGGCCGATGAAAGCGAGCACTATCGGCGCTGTTCCTGACGGTCGACGCCGGGCAGGGCGCTTACCCTATGGATGACACGCGTGATTCATCCAGCGGGAAACTTGCGGAACAACCCGCAGGTCCCAGATAACGACTTCACCCCTTCGCAACGTCCATTGCTGATGATGTTTTAAAACTGCGGGCATCCGTTCGATGCCCGAGCGTTGGCATGGATGGCCGAGTGCAAGTGTTTCCCCCGTGGTTCCGACCGCGCGTGGCAAGCGCAGTACCTAACGCACCAGGATTTAAAGCGATTGAGCATGAACCCAAATAAAGATTCGACATTTGCCTATCAGGCCGTTTACCGCTATCTCGTCGAACTGATCGAAGCCGCGAGCCCTGAGGGAGAACAGAAGCTGCCGTCGTTGCGACAATTGGCGCAGCGCTTGAATGTCTCAGTGTCCACGACCAAATACGCCTATTCCCTGCTGGAAGACCAAGGGCGTATCTACGCTCGGCCGAAGCTTGGCTACTACACCCGCGCCATGCCATCGGCGCTGCTCAACGAAGGTTCGCCGAACCTGCTCGACAACGTGTTCTCCAACGCTCGGCAACCGGGAATGCTGGCGCTGAGCAGTGATGCCCCGGCCATGCTGCTGTCGCTGGAAAACCCGTTGTTGATGACCGAACGCGAACTGACGCGCCAGTACCCGCGCTCGCATGCGCCGCTGTATCAACCGTTCGGCGAAACCGAATTGCGCAGTGTACTGGCCGATCGTTATACCCGTTCGACGCGTTGCTACTGGCGTGCCGAACACGTTTACATCGGTTCCGATCTGCGCAGTGTGCTTGATTTGTCCCTTGAGGCGTTGAAGTTGACCGGCACTGTGGCGCTGGTGGAATCGCCGTGTTCGTGGGCGATTTTGCGGCAACTGCACGCGGCGAAAATCCGCGTCATCGAGGTGCCGCTGGATGACGATGGCCGCTTTGACTTGCTCAAAGTCCAGGCGTTGTTGCAGAGAGAACCCATCGCTCTGGCGGTGTTGTCCTCCACCGTGAACATTCCCCACGGCAGTCTGATGCCTGCCGAGGACAAGCAAGTGATCTGCCGCTGGCTGGCGGAGCGGCGCATCTGGCTGTTCGAAAATGACTGCTATGGCGAATTCAGCTTCGTTCCTGCAGCCGCGCGCTACCGTGACTTTGCCGACCCGGAACGGCTGCTGGTGTTTTCCACGTTCGACAAGATCATCGGTTCGGAGGCGCCGTATGGCTTTGTGCTCAGTCGCTTTCAAGGACCCGAGCTGCATCGGCTGTTTCTGGAGCGAGCCTTTCGTTTGTCGCCGATTCGGCAAAAAGCGATTGCCAAGCTCTACACCACACGGCGCATCGACCAACACACGCAGATGTTGCGCAGCATGCTGATCGACCGCATGCAGCGCATGAAAGCCATGCTGCACGAACACACGGAGGGTCAGTTACGCATTGTCGCCCCGCAGGGCGGCGCGGCGTTCTGGATCGAGGCCACGCGCCCGGTGAACATGCGCCGGGTATTTGAGCGCTTGTTGGCCAAACGCATCGTGATTGCTCCCGGCGAAATCTTCAGCCAGCAGGGGGCGTGGCGGCATCATTTGCGCCTGAGCTACACCATCGACTGGAGCAAGGACATCACCCACGCGCTGAAAATGCTGACTCAGGCCATTCAGGATGAAGGGTCGATGGCTGGCGCTCAGTTGATGCCATAGCAATGCCGGAGTTCGGGGAATGTGCCCGCGCGGACTTCGTCGGCGAACGCCTCGCACGCCACGCGGATCTGCGCGCCAACATCGGTGTATTGCTTGACGAAGCGCGGTACGTGATCACCCCCCAGCCCTAGCATGTCCTCGGTCACCAGCACCTGACCATCGCACGCCGGTGAAGCACCGATGCCGATGGTCGGCACGGGTGAAAAATCGCTGATCCGGCGCGCCACGCCTTCGGCCACGCCTTCGAGCAACAGACCGAACGCTCCGGCCTCAATATGGGCGCGCGCATCGGCTTCGAGGTTCATGGCGCCTGCTTCATTCATGCCCTGGGCCTTGAAGCCACCCATGGTGTTGACGTACTGCGGCATCAGGCCGACATGGGCCATCACCGGGATGCCGCGTTTGACCAGAAACTCCACGGTTTCGGCGAACACCGCGCCGCCTTCGAGCTTGACCGCATCGCAACCGGTGCGCGCCATCACCTGCGCGCAGTTGCGGTAGGCCTGCTGCGGCGATTCCTGATAACTGCCAAACGGCATGTCGGCAATCACGCAGGCCAGTTGGGTGCTGCTGACCACAGCGCGGGTGAAAACGATGGTTTCCTCTAGGCTCATGTCGAGCGTTGAGCTGCGGCCAAGTCCGACCATGTTGGTCGAATCACCCACCAGGATGAAGTCGACAACGGGGTCCATCAGTCTGGCCATCCAGCTCGTATAGGCAGTCAGGGAGACAATTTTCTGTTGCCCCTTCATCGCGACCAATTGAGGAACGGTAAGTCGTTTGGTTCGGGTATGCAGGCTCATGGCTCTCTTCCTTGTTAAGCCCCGTGGTCGGGGCGTCAGTGATTACAACCAATCCCTTTCCCATCCACGCCATGCGTCGTAATCAGCGTCGATGCGTTCGCTCTGTGGGTGCAGCAGAAACACTGCAGCCGGTGAGCTGTTCAGGTCTACGGTGGGGGCAATCCTTGCCCCTTCGGCGAAGCGGAACCTGGCGTTGTGAAAACTCGGCAAGGCTTCCAGGCGCTGGCGCACATGCTCCTGCGCAAACAGCCCGTGGCGGTGAGCGATCAGGTTCATTCCCCGCGCGTGTTGCAACAGCTGATAACGTTTTGGCCACTGCGCCAGACGCGCCGGGTCCAGATAACTGAGGCAGGTCAGGGCCACCTGATCGTTGCCGGTGGCCGCGTGCAGGGCGGGCGGACAGGCCAGTCCGGACAGGCGTGCACCGGTTTCCAGCAGGCGCGGGCCATTGCCGGTCAGGATCAACTCGGTGTGCGCCGGGCCATGCACGATCCCCAACGCGTCGAGCACGCCTTGCACATACTCAATCAGTTGCGGCAGCTCGCGGGCGTCCGCCGGCAGCAGGTCCTCGCGGTCATAGATCTTGCGGCCGTCGGCGGCGAAGGTCTTCGAGCATTTCCAAACGTCGGTTATCCAGTGCTCGCCCGCGTGGCTGACGGTGTTGATCACGTATTCGGCGCCTGTCAGGTATTCCTGCAGCAGTACCGCTTTATTGTTGAGCATCATCAGATTGGTGGCGCCGAGGATCGACTCGATGGCTGCTTCCAGCTGCAGCGCATCGTGGCAGATGAACACGTTGTCCGAGCCGGCACTGTCCAGCGGTTTGGCCACTACCGTTTCGCCGCCGCGGGCCTTGAACCAGACCAGCGCCCGCTCCAGCGAGCTGGTGCGCAACTGTGCCGCCACCGGCAACCCGGCCTCGGCCACGCGTTCAGCCATCAATGACTTGTCGCGACGCGCGGCGGAGGTCGCCGGATTATTGCCGGGCAGGCCCAGGCGTGCGGCCAGCAAGTCCGCCAGTTCTACGCCGAATTCGCTGCCAGTCAGCACGGCGGCCGGGTGATAGGCGGCGAGTTTCAGCAACAATGCTTCAAGGCCTTCTTCGGCGACGCTGAAGTCCTCGATGAACAATTCTTTCGGGCAGCTCGCGGCAAATGCGGCCGGCATGTGCGCGCGTGAACGCACATGGAGCAGAGGCCGCTGTCCGGCCAGTGAGCGGGCCAGCAGGGCGCCGGTCGAATAAGCGTCGACCAGAATCAACGGCGCGGCGCTGGAATCAATGCAAGGGTTGGTCATAACGGTTCACCGTGTAATGCAACATCTGAAACAGCTCGGACGAGCTGATGCCGGGGCCGTCCACTGACCAGCCACTGCTGCGAGGCAACGGCAAACTGCCGGTGTTGCCCCAGCGCAGCGCGCCTTGATCGTCGATACGGGTGGTGGCGCGCCCCGGGTTGTCCGGGTGCAGGCAGTAGGGAATGTCGAGCAAGCCGCGCGCGAAGGCCTGCACCAGTGCCACGCCGATGTCGGCGTGCAGATTGAGTACGGTCTCCACCAGTCGCCGCGCTTCGAACAGCGTTTGCTGGTAATAGCCGGCGCTGCCCGCGTCAATCGTCGGGAGGTCGCCGGCGGCGACTTCGGCGGCCATGCGCAAGGCATCAAGGTTGTCCTCGACCGAGGGAATCTGCCGCGATTCGGCGATGGTCTTGACGATCAACCGCTCGCAACCTGCAGCCTTGGTCAGCCGCGCACTGTCGCAAATCAAACGCCGCGCGCCGTGGCTGGAGGTCGGGAACACGCCCATGTACGAATACACCACGACATGCCAATGATCGCCGTCGAGATACCGGGCGGCCAATTCGCGCAATGCCTGCAACGCGCCGAAATCCTGTTCCATCGACGTGCCTTGGGCGTAGCTCAACGAGACGCTGCGCACCCCGTGCTGACGGAAAAACAGGGCTTCCAGCAAGGTCATGGCGATAAGCAGCGAGGGCGGGCACAACTGCCCCAACAGACAGCCGCCGAAACTCTCGATATGCGCATGCTCGGTCGCGCCCGCCAGCACCTGACAGCTCTGCGCCCAGGCACTGACCGCCTCGGCCAACGGCAGACGGCTGTAGGGCATGCAGTACGACACCGGGCCGCCCTCCGTGGCGTCCAGACCCAATGCTGCCAAGCGCTGAAAAACGTTCTGCGGTTTGGCCGTGCCGTGGCGGATCTGAATCGGGAACTCCGCGCTGTACAGTCCGGCGAGCATGCCGCGCACCGCTTCGATTGGATGGCTGATGATCGGAAACCCGTTCATCGGCGCCGAACTGTTCAGGCACTGCAAAGCACTCTGGTAATCGCCGACCCGGGTATAGCTGTCGAGCGTGATGGTGCCGATGGCCGCGCAGGGCAGGGCGGCGACGCTCGCCAGCCCCGCGCGCATCTGGCTGAGTGCGCCAAAACCCATGCGCGGTTGCACCACCAGCTCATCGCGGGCGCGGGCGCGCTCGATGAACTGTTGAAAATGGCCGCCGTTGAACGCCGTCATGCTTAGCGTCCCGAGACCAGTTCAACCACGGTTTCACCGGTCGCCGGGTCGTAGCGACTGATGCGCCCCTTGTGCGGATCACCGGCGCGCACCCGCGCGATCAGCGTGACGTCGCTGTCGAAATCGATGCGTTGATGCGCATACAGACTGCGCAACGCCGGCAGCGGCAGGCCGCTGACCTCGCTCAGCCACTGACCGAGGGCCGGATCGTTATGCTCGCCAGCGAGCACCCGGTGCAGATTTTCGAGATCGGCCAGACGCTGCGGATGGCATAGCCCGACGAAGCTGGAGAACTCGCGGCCACGATCAACGAACGGCGCAAACTGCATACACACCAATTGCATTTCATTGAGTCCGAACGCCTGCTCGGCGAAGCGCTCGGCGAGCGTGCGACGCGCCTGCATGCCCTGCGCATCGACATAGGCCGACATGGCCAGATCGATCAGGCGCTGGGGCATTTCTTTCTTGCGCATGAGCGCCTGTGCCAGCTCCAGGTATTCGGCAATCCCCTGGTTGTAGCTGCGACCTTGCACGTACTCGGCCTTGAGCCCGCGAAAGTGCGCCATCAACATCGGGTTGGCGCAATCGGATTCGGTGAAGCTGAATGCCAGTTCTTCGAAGCGAAAATCGAGGAATTCGGTGATCAGTTCCCAATGATCCTCGACCTTGTAGCTGACCAGATCGTAAATGCTGATGAACGCTGGATCGGCGTTGTCGTCACCGCAGGCGACGCGTCGTTCCTCGCGTTGCTGATCGAAGCCTTCGCCGAACAGTTCGATGAAATAGCTCTGGGCCACGCCATCCAGCGCTTGCAGCAACCCGCGAAAGCCCTGCCTGCGGCATTCTTCGACATCCAGCCCGAGACGCTGCGCCAGACGCATGATCCAGGTGAAATAGTGCTTCTGCTCTTTGCGCGAATCACCGGTGACCACTGCATCGACGCCGCCCTGCCACCACGCGGCGCGACCATAGAAATCCGCCACGGCGAGGTTGCAGCTGTTGCAGAAGGTCGGGCGACCGTCGCCAGCGGTGCGGTGGCCGTTCATCAATACGTCGAAACGGTTCATCGCCTGTACATCGTCGGGGAACGGCAGATGCCGTTCGAACGGGCGAATCTGGCGGTGATCGACCACCAGCATTTCTACCCGCGGATCATCGAACAGGTGCAGCGCGCGGTAGACCCGATCAATGTTGGCCATCACCGCATCCGGTACGCCGGCATGGCGCATGTTGGCGATGCGCAACTGAAAGGTGCGGCCATGCAGGATCGACAGCTGTAACTGCGTGGCGCGCAGCATGGCTACGGTGTACGAGCTGTCTTTGCCGCCGCCGTAAGCGACCATCAATTTGTAGCCGGTCAGCCCGTCGAGACCACCCGCAGCGTCAATCAGACGCTCGCCGAGGATAGCCACGGCGCGACGTTCGTCGGCGCGCAAATAGTGGTTGAGCTGACCTAGCAGGGGTTCGTCGTTCAAGGTTTGGGAAGTGGTGGAGTTCATACCGGTTCAGCCCGAAATTGGAATGCCTGAGTGGTGTGGCGGATATCGTTTTCAGTGGCCACTTCGCTGCCGCCGACAAAAATGAAGCGTCCGCTGTGCAGGGCGTCGTAGCTGCCGCCGGCCTCGAGAATCTGCCCCGGCTCGGGCAGCAATTCGCGCCACAGATTGGGCACGGTTTCGCGCAACGAATCGGCTTGCACTACCCGGCACGGCAGGGCCGCGGGTTTCGGGATCACCAGCCAGCCGCCGCTTGGGTCGTGGCTGACGGCGGGCACCGGCACTTGATCGCCGGCGAGGCGGCGCAACCAATGCTCGTAGAGATTGACCCCGAACACTTTGTTGATCAGGTGCGGGACTTCGCTGCCGCCGACCCGCGCACCGATTTCGAGGAACACCAGCGAGTCGTCCGGTTCGACGAAAATTTCCAGGTGGAACGCCGTGCAGCGCAGATCGAGGGCACGCATGATCTGTTGGCTGAAAGCCTCGATTCGCGCGCGCAGGGCCGATGCCTGGACGATCACCGAACCCAGCGGCTGCGCCTTGGCGAAATCCAGGCAACTGTTGATATAACGCGACACCACCTGAAACGGCACGCTGCCGTCGACATCGACGAAGCCGTCGATGTGGTAGGTCTGGCCGTGCATGAAGCCTTCGATCTCATAGCGCGATAGGTCGATGCTATTGAGCAGCGTGCGCAGGGCGGTCTCGTTTTCGACCTTTTCCACGCCCATGCTCGCGGCACCGTCCACCGGTTTTACGATCAGCGGGAAACCGATTTCCCGGGCGAAATCCACGGCCTGTTGCACCGACTCGCAACGCGCAAACGGCGGCACCGGCAGGCCTTGGTTTTGCAGGATTTCCTTCATGCGTGCCTTGTCGCGGTAAACCGCCACTTCGTCCGGACCGTGACCGGGAATGTTCAGGGTCTGGCGCACGCGCGCAGCGATTTCCAGGGTGAACTCGGAGAGGGCAATCAACTGATCGACGGGGCCGACGCGTTCGATGACTTCCTGCACCGCGCCGAGCAGTTGCTCGTATTGGTTGACGTCAGCGACCTGTACCTGATGAGCGATATGCTGCGCCGGGGCGAGTACGCCGTCGGCGCCGAGTGCATCGACCACGTAGCTGATCCGGTGTTGTTGATGGTCGAAGAAATCTTCGTAGCGAGTCAGTTCGTTGTCCCAGCGGCGCCCATCACGAAAGCGCGGCCAGCGGTTGACGATAACGATGTGCATCGTGGTAATCCTTTGAATGGGCGAAGTCAGCCGTGGTCGGGGGTTCAGCCCCAGGACGCCACGCTGTTGGCGAGTACGGAGTCGGCGTCGGGCTGTGCGTGCACCGATCCCAGATAGCGGCTGAAGGTGTCGATAGCGTCGGGGCCGACGAACACCTGGTTGTAACCGGCATCGATCAAAGATTGCCGGACTGCCAGGGTTTCATCTTCGGAAGTGGTCAGCTTGCCGCCGATCACGCAGGGCAGGTGCGGGTGTAGCCGGCGCACCTGGCGAATCAGCTCAAGGCCTTGCGAGTAGCCGTGGCCATTGACGCTGCTGACCACCAGCAACTGCGTGGGGCGCTGTTGCAATGCACTGAGCACCGTGCCCACCGGCGTGCAGCTGCCGAGGTTCTTCACGTTCAAACCGTGCTCGCCCAGCCACAGTTGCAGGTACACCAGATTCCACATGTGCGAGTCGGACTCGACGGTGGCGAGCAGACAGTGCGGCAGAGTTTTCATTGGGATGCCTCCATGGCGAGCGATGGACCTTCGAGGGCGAGGCGAAACCGCCGGGTGGTCAAAATAAACAGCAGAGTGCCGGGCACGGTCAGCACGAGTGCCAGCACCAGAATCAGCACCTGCACGCCGTAGACGTGGCCGACGCTGGCGGTGAGCAAGCCACCCAGCGGATAAGAGAGCAGGTTGACCAGATAAAACGGCCCCATGACTTTGCCCAGATGAGCGCTCTCGATCGCCTTGATCCGCTGCGTGCGGTTGAACACGTTGAACAGCGCGCATCCGGCCATTGCCAGCAGGAAACTCAGGGCATACAGCAACACACCGCTGGCCACACCCATGCAGATCAGGCCCAGACACAGCAAGGCAAAACCCAGTGCACCGAGTCGATAAATCGACATGCGCGCCAACAGTCGCGGCACCAGAATGAAGTTCAACAGACCCAGCGCGCCGGCCCCTGCATTCATCAGACCAAACACGCCGTCGGCGGCGCTGAACACGCCGCTGATGACGAACGCGTTGGCGCTGAGCACGGCAGCGAATGCCAGATTGATGCTGAAATTCAGCCCGGCCAGCGACAGCACTGGCGGGTTGCCAAGCAACAGGCGCCAGCCGAGCGCGAGATCCTTGAACACGCTGGTCGGGCGACTGACGGAGCGCGCCGTCGGCAAGCCTCTCCAGAACAGCGCCGCAGCAAACAGTGCGACTGCCGCCAGCCCCAGCAGCCAGCGCTTGTCGGCATACATCGCCAACCCGGCGGCGAGTGCCGGGCCCAGCGCCATTGCCAGCAGCTCCATGTTTTGCACCAGCGACTGACAGTGGGCAAGGCGTTCAGGGCCGGCGATCAGCGGCACGCTTTTTTCAACCGCCATGCGCACCGGCGCCATCAGCACCGACAATACGATGCCGTTGCCGATCAACGCCCAGATCATCCATTGCGGCTGATACCAGCAGATCCCCAGTGTCACGGCGAGGCTCAGTCCCCGCGCAGTATTGGCGCCGCGAAACAGCAGGCGCCCGCCAAACCGGTCAGCCAGCAACCCGGCGAACGGATAGGCAATCAGTGCCGGCAGCCACTCCAGTGCAAACGCGACACCGGAATAGCGCACGTTGCCGGTGAGCTGGAAAATCATCAACGGCACGGCAAACAGCACGGTCTGCTCCGCCAGCAAGGCACACAGCAACCCGGCACCAAACCAGCGAATCGCGCTATTGCGTGCAGCGCTGCTGATGTCATGCATGCTCGCGGTCCCAGACGGTTTCCAGCTCGCGCAGATAAGGCAGCACGTATTTGCAGAAACGGCGCATTTCGTCGCGGGTTGGCCAGCCAGAGAAAATGAACTCGCTGACGCCGACTTTCTTGTATTCGAACAAGTATTCGGCGACTTCCTGATAGCTGCCGACCACGCACAATGCCGGACCGCCACGATAGGCCACGGCACCCGACCAGAGCATCGGCGACAGCCAGTCGTGTTCAGCTTTGTCGGCAAGGCGGAACGAGGTTTTCACCGCTTCAGAATCGCAGCGTCCGACGAACTCACGCACCCATTCGCGATGCTGTTCGTCCGGGTTTTCCATCATGCTCTCGACCGCGGCCAGCGCTTCGGCGCGGGTTTCGCGGGCGAGTACGTGCATGCGAATTCCCACCGAGCAACCGGACTGCAAAACCGTGCGGGCGGCCTCGGCAATTCCTTGCGGCGTATCGCCGTAACGCAGCCAGCAATCGCTGTGCTGGATGGCGATCTGCTGGGCAACGTCCGAGGCGCCGCTGAGATAAATGCGCGGACGCTCGGCGTCCTTGAACGGCAACCCGAGCTGGGCTTTTTCGATGCGGTAGTGCTTGCCGTGGTAGGTCAGCGGTGATTCGCCGCTCCAGAACCGATTGAGGATGTCGAGGAATTCGCCGGTGCGCTCATAGCGTCCGTCGTGCGCTACGAAGTCGCCGTAATAGGCTTGCTCGTCCGGGGAAATGCCGGCGACCAGGTTCAGCGAGATACGCTTGTCCGACATCCACGACACGGTGTTGACGATCTGCGTGAACAGGGTCGGCGGCACCAGCCCCGGACGGTAAGCCAGAATGAATTTGACGCGATCGGTCTCACGCACCAGCGCGCCAATCATCGGCAGCGGATCGGGCATGTGGTAGCTGATGCCCATCAACAGCGAGTCGATACCCAGCTCATCGGCTTCCTTGGCGAAATCGACGATCCCGGCGAAGTCGAGGGCGCCGGTGTCGTATTTTTCCGAGGCCTTTTGCTGACCGCTATCGAGCGGCGAGCACCAGTGAATACGCAGTGCAGACATTGTGTTTCTCCATGGCCAAGCCTGCCGCCGCGAGAGCGGAGCAGGCCTTGCGAGTCAGGTCCGGATCAGAACAGGAAGCTGGTACCGACCGTGCGGTCGAACAGCGCCACATCGCGGATGCGTCGCTTGCCACAGATGAACTTGAGCAGACGCTCGATGCCCAGACCGCCACCGGCGCTCGGGTGCAGCAAGCCGCGCCGGGCGACTTCCAGGTAGTTGGCGAACGGCTGCAGGTCCATCGACAGCTCGTTCATGCGGTAAACGATCTGCTCGTACTCGAACTCACGCTCCGCGCCGGACAGGGCTTCGCCATAGCCATCGGGATAGATCAGGTCGTAGTTGTTGTAAGTGCCGCGCTTGCCCGGGGTTTCGCGATCATAGAACTCGCGACGGTAGTTGGTGACGAAAAACGGCGTGTGCGCTTTGGCCGACATGATCTTCTCGAAGTCGTCGCCATGCTCGGCGCGCAACGCGTCGGAGCTGTAGATAGGGAACGCTGTGGCGAAGTGCGGCAGTTGCCGGCCGAGCTGGGACAATTCGGCGGCGCAGTGCTGATTGACCTCGCTGAACACATGCTTGATCAGGCCTTCGATGAGGGCCATGACCTGATGCATGTCACCGTTGCGGATCTCGAAATCGAACTGCGAGAACTCCAGCAAGTGGTTGTCGGAATCCTTGATCTCGGGTTTTTCCAGACGGATGTTCGGCGCGACAATAAAGATCTTGTCGTGGCCCTTGGCGGTCAGCGCCAACTGCTTGTGGAAGATCATGCTGGCGGTCAGTTTCAGGCGCCGTTCTTCATATTGCAGTTCAGCGGGATACACCGCGTGATTCAACGGATCAGTGATTGGCGACATCAGGATCGGCATCAACTGTTTGAAGTCGCGTTCGAGCAAAAACTGTTGCAATGCCTGTAGGACACGTCCCCGGATGATGGCAATGGATTCTATGTCTGGATTAGCAAAATCGGCGAAGTTACTTGTAATTTCTTCCATGATGGGCCAGATATTCAGGGAGTTAGGGAGGCCTGATTATTGTTTAATCGGAAGAAAACTCAATGTACAGATTTCGGCTAAAAAGCAGCACAGAGCCTCGGTTTTGTTGTTCGCATGGCCTTTTGCGTGGACGATATCGCGCTGTTGAAATTGATCAATTGGCGCACCTGGGGGCAGTTCGTTCGGGCCCTCGTTGGCAGGCGTCGTTCTCTATATCTGTCAATTCAGAGTTTGCCCATGACTGCCCTGACCGGTTCGCGATCCCATCGGTTTTCCAGGTCTGACTACAAGACCTTGGGCCTTGCCGCCCTCGGTGGCGCACTGGAAATCTACGACTTCATCATCTTCGTGTTTTTCGCACTGACACTCAGTCAGCTGTTCTTTCCGCCAGAGATGCCGGAGTGGCTGAGATTGCTGCAGAGCTTCGGCATTTTTGTCACTGGCTATCTGGCACGACCGCTCGGCGGAATTCTGATGGCGCACTTCGCCGATCAGTTGGGGCGCAAGCGCGTGTTCAGCCTGAGCATCCTGATGATGGCGTTGCCCTGCCTGCTGATCGGCATCATGCCGACCTACGCTCAGATTGGTTACTTCGCACCGTTGCTGCTGTTGCTGCTGCGTGTGTTGCAAGGCGCCGCAGTCGGTGGGGAAGTGCCCAGTGCCTGGGTGTTCGTCGCCGAGCACGCACCGGCGGGTCATCGCGGTTATGCGCTGGGTTTCCTGCAAGCCGGACTGACCTTTGGCTATTTGCTCGGGGCGCTGACCGCGACCCTGCTGGCGCAAATATTCACCCCTGCCGAAATTCTTGATTACGCGTGGCGCTTTCCGTTTCTGCTCGGCGGATTGTTCGGCGTGATCGGTGTCTGGCTGCGTCGCTGGCTGAGCGAGACGCCGGTGTTCATGGCTTTGCAGGCGCGCCGTGAGGCTGACGCCGAACTGCCGTTGCGCACCGTGATGCGCGAGCATCGGCACATGTTGTTGCCGGCGATGATTCTGACCTGCGTGCTGACTTCGGCAGTGGTGGTGCTGGTGGTGATCACCCCGACGGTCATGCAAAAAAGCTTCGGCATGAGCCCCAGCCATACATTCGCCCTGAGCAGCCTCGGTATTGTCTTCCTGAATATCGGTTGTGTGATTGCCGGGTTGATCGTCGACCGGCTCGGCGCCTGGCGCACAGTCATGTTGTACAGCGTGCTGCTGCCGGTTGGCGTGGCTCTGCTTTATGGCTGCCTGATCAGTGGTGGTTCTTGGCTGGGGCTGGCGTATGCACTGGCGGGATTGAGCTGTGGTGTGGTCGGCGCGGTGCCGTCGGTGATGGTTAGTCTGTTCCCCGCACACATCCGCGTCTCGGGCATTTCGTTTACTTACAACATTGCCTATGCACTGTGGGCGAGCACCACGCCGTTGTTGTTGATCGGGCTGATGCCGTGGAGCCCGTGGGTGTGCGTGGCGTACAGCCTGGTGATGGGTGCGGTGGGCGTTGCCTGCGCTGCGTATTTCGGTGGGCGCAATACGGTTCAAACCAGCCATGCGCTGGTTGCCGAGCGCTAGGGAAGACAATTTGCAGCATGCGCACTATGGGTTTGCACGGACGGCTATTCGATGACCGATTTACATGACTTGTCGGCGGCACAACTGCTGGCCTTGTTTGCCAGTGCTGAGTTGTCGCCGCTGGAATACTACGATCACCTGCTGGCGCACATCGAGCGCTGGGAGCCGAGCATCAATGCGCTGTACGCGTTCGATCCGCAGCGCGTACTCGATCAGGCGCGCGCGTCGACTGAACGCTGGAGCCGTGGAACCCCGCGCGGCATGCTCGACGGCATCCCGGTGACACTCAAGGAATTGATCGCCACTGAGGGCGATTGCATCCCCCAAGGCTCGCGTGCCACGACGTTGATCGCGGCGTCTGCCGACGCGCCGCCGGCCGCGCGTTTGCGTGAAGCCGGGGCGATCATTCTGGGCAAGACCACGGTGCCGGATTTCGGCATGCTGTCGTCCGGGCTGTCGAGTTTCCATGGCATCACGCGCAACCCGTGGGACACCACGCAAAACCCCGGCGGCTCGAGTTCCGGCGCGGCGGCTGCGGCGGCGGCTGGTTATGGTCCGCTGCATGTCGGCACCGACATCGGCGGCTCGGTACGCCTGCCAGCAGGCTGGTGTGGATTGGTGGGGTTCAAGCCAACGCTTGGACGGATCCCGATTGATCCCTATTACACCGGCCGTTGCGCGGGACCGATGACCCGCACCGTGGATGATTGCGCGCTGATGATGCGTTATCTGGCACTACCGGATGCACGCGACGCTACCAGCCTGCCGGCGCATGCGCTGGACTGGAACCTGCAGGCACCGTCGATGCAGGGTCTGCGCATCGGGCTGATGCTCGACCCCGGCTGCGGCTTCCAGCCTGAACATGAAGTGTGTGAAGCGGTGCGAGATGCCGCGCGAATGTTCGAGGCCCATGGCGCGCAGGTGGACTTGATCGGGTCGCTGATGGATCGACAGTTGCTCGACGGCCTCGATGATTTCTGGCGCGCCCGCCAGTTGTCGCAACTGCAAAGCTTGAGCACGGCGCAACGCGACAACGTCTTGCCCTACATTCAGGACTGGGCAGCACCGGCGGCCGGGATGAGCGCGGTGCAAGCGGTCGAAGGTTTCAATCAGACCTTTGAAATCCGTCGTCGCTGCGCGCAATTGTTCGGCAACTTCGACTTGCTGTTGTCGCCGACCAATCAGGTCAGCAGTTTTCCCGCTGAATGGCCCTCGCCCGGCAATGACCCGCGCCAGCCTTTCGAACACATCGTGTTCACGCTGCCGTGGAATATGGGCGAGCAACCGGGCTTGTCGATCAACTGCGGGTTTACATCCGGGGGTATGCCGATCGGCCTGCAAATGGTTGCACCACGGTTTGCCGATCAATGGTTGTTGCAGTGCGCCAAGGCTTACGAAGGCTGGCGCGGCCCGATCAAACACTGGCCGTCTGCGCCGCTCCGCTGATCCCGACAGTTGTCGCAGGCCGCTCAAACGCCAGGCGCGTGGGCGGCGTGCACTCTTTTTACAGGCACTTTTCCATGCAATCACATGTACGTCGGGCGTTGCTGCCGATGCTGCTCATCGCCCAGCCTGCTTATGCCGGTGAACCCGTCGCAGCACAGGATCAAGCGACCGGGCTGATCGATGGCAGCCACCTCAACCTGAATTTGCGCCACTACTATTCCAACCAGCACACCCGGCGCAGTACCCACCTGGTGATCAAAAAAGCAGGCGTCGCACAGCCCACGCGCCAGCGCGACACCTGGGTGCAGACCGCGATGCTCAATTACATCTCTGGCTACACCGAAGGTTGGGTGGGCTTTGGTGTCGACGCCTCGCTGTTCAGCGCAGTGACCCTCGAGCGTGGCCACGGTGCGGTGGCCAATGGGGGTGACCGGGTGCTGGTCGACAGCGATGGCGACGCGGTCCCGAGCTGGAGTCGTCTGGGTGTCGGCGACGTGAAACTGCGAGTGTCGAGCACCGAACTCAAGGCCGGGCGGATGCTCACGGAAAACCCGATCCTGCGCTACAAGGACAATCGTGCCTTGCCGTCGACCTTTCAGGGCATTGGCCTGAACAGCAACGAACTCGACTGGCTGGCGCTGCAAGCGGGCAGCTTCGAGCGCGCCATCCCGCGTACCGGCACCGGCAGCGAACGCCTGACTACCACCTTCGGCAATCGCGCCTACAGCGGTTCACGTATCAGCTATCTCGGCGCGACAGCCAAAGCGCCCTACGGTCTGACATTGAGCGCTTATGGCTCGCGGTTCGAGGACATGTGGCAGCAATACTATCTGGGCGCGACTCACGTTACGGGGGATCGCGCCAACCTCGCGCTGAAAACCAGCCTCAACTACTACCGCACGCGCGATCAGGGTGAACAAAACCTGGGCTTCATCGACAACCACGCCTACAGCCTGGCAATCACCGCCGCCCATGGCGCGCACGCTCTGACTACGGCGTGGCAGCAGGTGTTCGGCGACGAATATTTCGACTACGTGTGGGAGTCCACAGGCAACTACATGGCCAACTCGCTGTACTCGGACTACAACGGCCCGAACGAAAAGTCCTGGCAGCTGCGCTATGACTTCGACCTCGCCAGCTACGGCGTGCCGGGCCTGACCACCAGCTTGTGGCACGCCAAGGGCTGGGGCATTGATGGCACCCACTACAGCGGCGACCGCGACGGACGCAACACTGGCTACAACGTGCGCGGGCTGGAGGGTGCCAAGCACAACGAAAATGGCTTGATGCTCGCCTACGTGGTGCAGTCTGGCACCCTGAAAAACACGGTACTGCGCAGCATCGTCTATAACCACCGCGCGAGTGGCGGGCAGATCGACGGCAGTTACGACGAGTTCCGTCTGGTGGCGAATGTACCGCTCAGCCTGTTTTAAATGCGCCGAGAACGCCGCGCAGTCTGCGGCGTCATCCACAGCAGAAATATTTCAACGGCGTTAACCCGCACGCAACGGACGGCCCGTCTCAGTGGATGAATGATCAATTTCATCCCGAGGTCAGCCCCCATGTCTCTTCCTCTTTTACGTCCTGTAGTGGTCGGTATTTTGCTGGCCATCGGCGGTTGTGGCGTTTCTTCCAAACCTGATTCCGCTGCTGCACCGGCTCAGCCTGAAGCCTTGGTGCAACATGAAGCGATCATGGCTGATGGCGCCATGGTCAAGCGCAGCGTTCATCCGGCACCCATTGCCGGTTTTGCTGCAATGCCTGCCGGGGAACGTTATCCACAAGGCTATCGCGATGAACAGCGTGAGCAATATCAAACGCTGGCCGACAACCCCATCCACAGCGTCGCCGAAACCCCGGTCTCGACCTTCAGCGCGGACGTGGATACCGGCGCCTACGCCAATGTCCGTCGCCTGCTCAATCAGGGACGCCTGCCGCCGGAAGGCGCGGTGCGACTGGAGGAAATGGTCAACTATTTCCCTTACGACTACGCATTGCCCAGTGACGGCTCGCCGTTTGGCGTGACCACCGAGCTGGCAGCATCGCCGTGGAATCCGCACACGCGCTTGCTGCGCATCGGCATCAAGGCGTCCGACCGTGCGGTTGCGCAATTGGCCCCGGCCAATCTGGTGTTTCTGGTCGACGTGTCCGGCTCGATGGACCGCCGCGAAGGGCTGCCGATGGTCAAAAGCACGCTGAAATTGCTGGTTGACCAGTTACGCGATCAGGATCGGGTTTCGTTGGTGGTGTATGCCGGTGAATCCAGAGTGGTGCTTGAGCCCACATCCGGACGAGAAAAAGCGAAGATTCGCACGGCCATCGAGCAATTAACTGCGGGCGGCTCCACCGCTGGGGCGTCAGGCATCGAACTGGCCTATCAAATGGCGCAACAGGGATTCATCGCCAAAGGCATCAACCGCATCCTGCTGGCCACCGACGGCGACTTCAACGTCGGCGTCAGCGACTTCGACAGCCTTAAACAAATGGCTGTGGATAAACGCAAAACCGGAATTTCCCTGACCACCCTGGGTTTTGGTGTGGATAACTACAATGAGCACTTGATGGAACAACTGGCCGATGCCGGCGATGGCAACTATGCCTACATCGACAACCTGCGCGAGGCGCGCAAGGTGCTGGTGGATCAACTCGGCTCGACCCTCACCGTGGTGGCGAAAAACGTCAAATTGCAGGTGGAGTTCAACCCCGCGCAAGTCAGCGAGTATCGCCTGCTCGGCTATGAAAACCGTGCGTTGAAGCGTGAGGATTTCAGTAATGACAAGGTCGACGCTGGCGAAATCGGTGCAGGACACACGGTGACGGCGCTGTATGAAATTGTTCCGGCAGGCGAGAAGGGCTGGCTGGAGCCGCTGCGCTACGGTAAATCTGAGAAGGCTGTTTCCGAGAAGAGCGGGGAATTGGCGATGTTGCGTGTGCGTTATCAACAGCCCGAAGGTGGGAAAAGTCTTTTGATCGAGCGGCCGATTGCCAATCAGGTTGTGCCAGCCAGCGAAGATTTGCGTTTTGCTGCGGCAGTCGCCGCGTTTTCCCAGCAACTCAAAGACGGTCGCTATACCGGCGATTTCAACCTGAAGGACACCGAAGCGCTGGCCCGTGGTGCCCGTGGCGATGATCGTTTCGGTCTGCGCAACGAGTTTGTGCAACTGGTCGAACTGGCGCAGAGCCTGCGCACTTCAACCGCATCGAATGCGCTGCCCACTGAGCGACGGATTGAATAGTGAGTCGTCTGAAAGGCTTCATCAGTCAGCTGTTTGCTTCGCCGGACAGCCCCACCGCCAGCAGCGATGAAGCGCTGCTGGCGCGTTATCGCGAGGGCGACGGCGCGGCGTTCGAGATCTTGTACGCCCGCCACCGTCAGGGTTTGTATCGGTTTCTGCTCGGTCTGAGTGGCAAACCCGAACTGGCCGATGAAGTCTTTCAGGAAACCTGGCTGAGCCTGATCCGCAGCGCCAGTCAGCCACAAGGACGGGCGACCTTTCGTACATGGCTGTTCCAGATTGCCCGCAATCGCCTGATCGACCACTGGCGCAAACATGGTGCCCGGCAACCGCTGCACGACAGTTACGATGAGCAAATCCACGCGGTCAGCGAGGAAGCCACCGACCCCGAACAACTGCTGAGTCTCAGTCGTGACAGTCAGCGCCTGGAAAACGCCCTGCAGATGCTGCCCACCGATCAACGCGAAGTGTTCCTGCTGCGCGCCCACGGCGACCTCGACCTGGCGCAAATCGCCAGCCTCACCGAAACGCCGCTGGAAACCGTCAAAAGCCGCTTGCGCTACGCCCAGCAAAAACTGCGTCGGCTGCTGGCCGAGGAGGTACTGACATGACTGACGCCCGCCAGACACCCGAAGATTCGGTGATTAAACATGTGCGCGAGCAGCACAACGCTGAACCGCCAACGCACCTTGATGCTTTCATCCTCAATGCTGCGCACCGCCACACCCCGCCGGCTAAGCCTGGTCTGTGGCAGCGCTGGCTCGACGCCTGCCGCAAACCGCGCTGGCAAGTGGCGTTCGCCAGCCTCGTCGGCGTGGCACTGATGCTGTCGTTGGTGCAACGCGCGCCCGAGCCGCAAGCGCAATTTGACTTCGCTCCGGCCGCCAAACCCGCGGCACCAATGGCTCGCAAACAAGCCCCCGAAGCATTGTCCGCCCCAGCTCCCGCGCCGATGGCAGAAATGGCTGCGCCGATGCACAGCGAAGCGTTCAGCGCCGACGAAGCCAAAACCAGCAAACGCGCGGCCGCCCCGGCCAACGGTCTCGATGAACAACTGCGCGAAGTGCTGCGCCTGCGTGAATCCGGGCAATCACAAGCCGCCGACAGCCTGTTCAACAACCTGCACAAACGCTACCCAAACGCCGACCTCGACGCCCGGCTCAAACAAATCCAGAAGAACTGACTGCCTGTGCGCCCAGCCATTTGGCATTGCCCCGCAAAACGCGCACTATCGGGCCATAGCTGAAGCGCTGGAGAACACCGTGGCACCAAAAATCGACCGCATCGCCCAACTCCTCAATTGCCCGAAAAAGGGCGAAGAGATGCGGCGCGCGATTACTGAAGCGCGTAAGGAGTTTCTGCTGAGTCAGCAGGAAGAAGACGTGCTTGAGGAAGAGGACGTATTTGAGGAAGAGGTTGGGGAGGAAGACGACGAGGATGAGGATTACGATGAGTTTGACTGGACGACGGAGTAACGTTGCGTCCGAACAATTCAGCGCCCACAAAAAAGCCCCGGACCATCACAGTCCGGGGCTTTCTCGTTTTGATTCATGGTGCACCAGGCGGGATTCGAACCCACGACCACTGCCTTCGGAGGGCAGTACTCTATCCAGCTGAGCTACTGGTGCAGCGGGCGACATCATACCTAGGTCGGCTCGGGGCGTCCATGCTGGGTTTCGGCACCCTTTGTCAGTGCGCGTGTCGGAATAAAACGCTGCATTCCATAAAGCGGTAACGTCCTGCAAAACCCTCGCTTGGCGCTTTGGCGGGGCTGATCTATGGTTTTCCTGCGGCAGGGGTTTTTGCGCGTTGATCTGAAAATTTCCACAAACACGCCGTTTTTGTTCTTTTTTTCGAACGCCCTATTGTCCTTTAAACCCTTTGCTCCTACGATCCGTTTGAGATTTCAAACGCCCGTTGATTGGGTGTTGAAGCGCAGGTGTTCCGAAGCGTGCACTATTTTTGCGCCTCACCCGGTTACTGATTTCCCTGACGGCAGCCTTGCGAGGCGCCTTTCTACAATCATAATTTGCTCCGCGCAGGCCGCGGTGCTGTTAAGGAAAGCCGACATGCAGCTTAAAGACACCCAGTTGTTCCGCCAGCAAGCCTTCATTGATGGCGCTTGGGTCGATGCGGACAACGGTCAGACGATCAAGGTCAATAACCCGGCCACTGGCGAAATCCTCGGCACCGTGCCGAAGATGGGCGCTGCCGAAACCCGCCGTGCCATTGAAGCCGCTGACAAAGCGCTGCCGGCCTGGCGTGCACTGACCGCCAAGGATCGTGCGAACAAGCTGCGTCGCTGGTTCGAACTGATCATCGAGAACCAGGACGACCTCGCTCGCCTGATGACCCTCGAGCAGGGCAAGCCGCTGGCCGAAGCCAAGGGTGAAATCGTTTATGCCGCTTCGTTCATCGAATGGTTCGCCGAAGAAGCCAAGCGCATCTACGGTGACGTGATTCCGGGTCACCAGCCCGACAAGCGCCTGATCGTTATCAAGCAGCCAATCGGCGTTACTGCGGCCATCACCCCGTGGAACTTCCCGGCAGCGATGATCACCCGTAAGGCCGGCCCTGCGCTGGCTGCCGGTTGCACCATGGTGCTCAAACCAGCTTCGCAAACCCCATTCTCCGCATTCGCTCTGGCTGAACTGGCTCAGCGTGCCGGCATTCCTGCGGGCGTGTTCAGCGTGGTGTCCGGCAGCGCCGGTGACATCGGCAGCGAGCTGACCAGCAACCCGATCGTGCGCAAACTGTCCTTCACCGGCTCGACCGAAATCGGCCGTCAGTTGATGGCTGAATGCGCCAAGGACATCAAGAAAGTGTCGCTGGAGCTGGGCGGCAACGCGCCGTTCATCGTGTTCGACGATGCGGATCTGGATAAGGCCGTCGAAGGCGCGATCATTTCCAAGTACCGCAACAATGGTCAGACCTGCGTCTGCGCCAACCGTCTGTACATTCAGGATTCGGTCTACGATGCGTTCGCCGAAAAGCTGAAAGTGGCAGTAGCCAAGCTGAAGATCGGTAACGGTCTGGAAGACGGCACCACCACTGGCCCGCTGATCGACGAAAAAGCCGTGGCGAAGGTGCAAGAGCACATTGCTGACGCGGTAGCCAAAGGCGCAACCGTATTGGCTGGCGGCAAGCAAATGGAAGGCAACTTCTTCGAGCCGACCATCCTGACCAACGTGCCGAAAAACGCGGCAGTGGCCAAGGAAGAGACCTTCGGTCCGCTGGCGCCGTTGTTCCGCTTCAAAGACGAAGCCGAAGTGATCGCGATGTCCAACGACACCGAGTTCGGTCTGGCCTCTTACTTCTACGCTCGCGATCTGGGCCGTGTGTTCCGTGTGGCTGAAGCCCTGGAATACGGCATGGTTGGCGTCAACACAGGCCTGATCTCCAACGAAGTCGCACCGTTCGGCGGCATCAAGGCCTCGGGCCTGGGCCGTGAAGGCTCCAAGTACGGCATCGAAGATTACCTGGAAATCAAATACCTCTGCCTGGGCATCTAAGCCGGGAAAGGGATCGCTGCAAACGCAAAGGGCACGAGAGCGCTGTCCCTTTGCGTGTTTCAAACCGGAATTTTCTCTGCGGCCGGGAACGCCGTGGCAGTCGATCATCGCATGCTGCCACCGTCGCTTCCTCCCGCTTAATCCTTGAACCACGCCGCCCGATGAGCGGCGAATGAGGACTGTAATGAGCAAGACTAACGCTGAACTGATGGCCCGCCGTACCGCTGCTGTACCCCGTGGTGTTGGCCAGATTCACCCGATCTTCGCCGAATCCGCGAAGAACGCTACTGTGACTGACGTTGAAGGTCGTGAATTCATCGACTTCGCCGGCGGTATCGCCGTGCTGAACACCGGCCACGTGCACCCGAAAATCATCGCCGCCGTGACCGAACAGCTAAACAAGCTGACTCACACCTGCTTCCAGGTGCTGGCCTACGAGCCGTACGTTGAGCTGTGCGAAAAAATCAACGCCAAGGTGCCTGGTGATTTCGCGAAGAAAACCCTGCTGGTCACCACCGGTTCCGAAGCGGTAGAAAACGCCGTGAAAATCGCCCGTGCTGCCACTGGCCGCGCTGGCGTGATCGCCTTCACTGGCGCTTACCACGGTCGCACCATGATGACCCTGGGTCTGACCGGTAAAGTCGTGCCTTACTCGGCCGGCATGGGCCTGATGCCAGGTGGCATCTTCCGCGCGCTGTACCCGAACGAACTGCACGGCGTGAGCATCGACGACTCGATCGCTTCCATCGAACGCATTTTCAAGAATGACGCCGAGCCGAAAGACATCGCCGCGATCATCATCGAGCCTGTACAGGGCGAAGGTGGTTTCTACGTTGCGCCGAAGGAATTCATGAAGCGCCTGCGTGCCCTGTGCGACCAGCACGGCATCCTGCTGATTGCTGACGAAGTACAAACCGGCGCTGGCCGTACCGGTACGTTCTTCGCCATGGAACAGATGGGCGTTGCTGCCGACCTGACCACCTTCGCCAAATCCATTGCGGGCGGTTTCCCGCTGGCCGGTGTGTGTGGCAAGGCTGAATACATGGACGCCATCGCACCAGGCGGCCTGGGCGGCACTTACGCCGGTAGCCCGATCGCTTGCGCCGCTGCTCTGGCAGTGATGGAAGTGTTCGAAGAAGAACAACTGCTGGATCGCTGCAAAGCGGTCGGTGAGCGTCTGGTCACCGGCCTGAAAGCCATCCAGGCCAAATACCCGGTAATCGGCGAAGTCCGTGCATTGGGCGCGATGATCGCCGTTGAGCTGTTCGAAAACGGCGACAGTCACAAGCCGAACGCTGCCGCTGTAGCGTCCGTTGTGGCCAAGGCTCGCGACAAGGGCCTGATCCTGCTGTCCTGCGGCACCTACGGCAACGTGCTGCGCGTACTCGTACCGCTGACCTCGCCGGACGAGCAACTGGACCAAGGCCTGGCGATCATCGAAGAGTGCTTCTCCGAGCTCTGATCACCCGGTGTGACCTGATCGACAAAAAACCCGCTTTGGCGGGTTTTTTTATGCCCCTGAAACACATCGGCTGTTTTAGCGCTGTATCGAATGGCCATCATTGGCTAAGGTTCAAGTATTGCAAGGGAGAGCGTGCATGACTGCCGTTGATTTACCCGCCGTACCCCGAGTGCTGATTGCCGAGGCTGATCCGTGGTCCCGGGACCTGCTCGAACAAGTGTTGCTGAGCGTGCGTTGTGATGCGCGGCTGGATCTGTGTGCCGATGGCAAACAAGCGATATCGATGCTCAGTGAAGTGCCGTATGACTTGGCTATCGTCGATTGGGAACTGCCCGGCGTCGATGGTTTGAATGTGCTGCGCAGTGTGCGTCAGCGCAAACGTAATCCGCCGCTGCCGTTCATTTTGATGAGCAGCCGCAACGACAGTGCCAGCGTGCGTGAGGCCATACTGCTGGCGCCGACGGCGTACCTGACCAAACCCCTGAACATGGAAAGCCTGACCGAGCGTTTGCAGGGTTTGCTGTTGAATGCCGGGGAAGAAGTGTTCTGTGAAGTGCCAGTACTGGCGCCTGGCATGACCTTGTCGGTGTTCCTCGAGCGACGCCGTGAGCAGGCCGACGGCGCGCCGTTGATGATGGATGTGCAGGTAGCGGTCAAGCGCAGCCTCAATCCCGGTGGTCTCGATCTGACGCAGCTGCAACAGGAATTCCGTACCGATCCGCAGATTACCGCGGTATTGATTGCGGCGGCCAACAGCGCCGGGCAACACCATGGTGCACCGGTGCAAACTCTGGCGCAGGCACTGCAGCGGCTTGGCACGGGGCAGAGCATGAATCTGATTCTGGGGCTGGCGCTCAAACGCAGCGCCCGGCTTAGCGATCCCTGTCTGGCGGACTACGCCGAACGTTATTGGAACCTGTCGCTGCACACCGCTGAATACGCGCGCACGCTGGCGCGGTTGCTCGATCTGGATCAGGAGCGCTGCTATTGCGCGGGCATACTGCATCGTCTCGGTGATCTGGCTTTGCTGCGCTGTTTGCAAGAATGGAAACAGGCGGGCGGTGAGCTGGACGATTTTGAGGAAGTGGGTGAAGCGTTGGCGCAATTTGGCGCGGCCTACGGTTCGGCGCTACGCACTCGCTGGCGACTGCCGCTGGAGTTGCGTGAGTTGATTGCCTCGGTCTACCAGCTCGGCGGTGGGGTGTATTCCCGCGAGGCGCTGGTGATGAACATGGCGGCGCAGATGGCTCACCTGACCGAGCATGAAGGTATCGAGGCGTTGGCGAAGAGCCGGACCGCGCGGTTGCTCAAGATCGGTTTGCCAGAGTTGATGCGGATGCGCAAATAGCCTGGTTACAGATCCCTGTGGGAGCGGGCTTGCCCGCGATGGCGTCGGGGGCAGGCAACATTTTTGTTGAATGTGCTGGCCTTATCGCTGGCAAGCCAGCTCCCACAGGTTTTGTGGCGTATTCAAATAAAAGCTATGCAGAAATAATCCGGTTCTTGCCCTGACGCTTGGCCTCATACATCGCCGCATCTGCTCGGGCGAAGAGGCTGTCGAGGCTTTCGTCGCTTTCGGTCAGGCTCGTCAGGCCCTGGCTGACGGTGATACCGAACGTCTGGCCGTCCTGACTGAAGCTCAAACGCTGAATCTCCTGTTGCAGCCGCTCGGCGACTTGCAAGGCCATGTCAGGGGCGCAGCCCGGGAACACCGCGGCAAATTCTTCACCACCTATTCGCCCGAACAAGTCTCCCCGTCGCAGCGAGGCGCGGCCACATTCGGCAATGGCTTGCAGCACGCTGTCACCTTGAGGGTGGCCGTAGGTGTCGTTGATGATTTTGAAGTCATCGATATCCAACAACAGAAATGCCAGCGGCGAGCCTTGCAGCCGCGCCTCTTCGAACTCGCGATTGGCGCATTCGAAAAAGTGCCGGCGGTTGCTGCTCTGGGTCAGCACATCGGTGGTGGCCAGGCGTTGCAATTCGGTTTCCATCTGCTTCTTATCGGTGATGTCTTCGGCGATGCCGACGATGATCACCGGTTGCCCGGGCTCGTCCTGACGATTGATGAAGCATTTGTCGCTGAGCCAGCGCACCTGCCCGTCAGCGGCGATGATCCGGTACTCGCGATCTTCCACTGCGCCTTTGTGCAGGACTTCGGCGAGGCTGCGTTCAGCGTAATCCAGATCGTCGGGATAGATGCTGTCGCGCCACTGGTTGTAATCAGCCAGCAGAAGCCCTGCCGAACGACCGAAAATCCGCTCATAGGCCGGGCTGACGTACAGCACCTGACGGGTTTCCCAGTTGAATGCCCAGAGCACAGCGTTGACGCTGACCAGCAGCGAGCTGAACAGTTGTTCGCGTTCGCTCAGACGAGCGACTTCGCCCTGGGCGTGCATTAATGCCATGAGTGTTTGCGCGGCCTCGGGCCACTGCGGGAGGGATGAGTCTTTTTGGTTGTTATTGACCATCGGCACAATTCTCAGAGGGCGTGCCGCGTTGACAACAACGGCCACACCTAAGCCCGCCGGAATGGCGAAGTCTTTGAGATAGGGGATTTTCGGCGAAGTTCCCAACGGTAGTGGGGTTCTGCTAGGCGGTAATGACGACGCGCTTGATCAATGCAAACGCGTCGTCAAATTTGCGGTGGCGTCGCCACCGATCGGGGATAGATCCCCGATCCACATGGGCAGCCGATCAGGCTGTGGCTGGGCGCAACGAGTAGGTTTTCAGCTGGTCGGCGAACTCGCGCAGGGATTGAATTCCGCTGGCCTCGGCTTCGTGGATCCACTCTTTGATGGCGGCGAGCATGTCGTGGCCATTGGAGCTGGTCTTCACCCAGATCTGCTGCAGGGCCAGGCGTTTTTCGTAAATGACCTTCAGCGCGTGGCTGTGTTCGAGCATGCTCTGGATGCGCGCGTGGTGGCGATCTTCCAGCAGGCTGGTTTCCCGCGAGAGCAGGCGTTTGGCTCGATGGAACTGGTGACGCACCGAGTGATCGACTTTGTCCAGCTCCTGCTTGACCAGCGGGCCAATGACCAATTTGCGGTACTGGGCCATGATCTGGAAGCGGTTGTTGAGGATCGCCATGGCGGTGTCCATGTCCAGATTGCCCTTGCCTTCAACGCGATGGGCAATTGGGGCTACACGCTGAACCTTGGCCAGACGCAGAAAACTGAAGACTTTGATCCACGCCCAGCCGAGGTCGAATTCCCATTTCTTCACCGACAGCTTGGCCGAGTTCGGGTAGGTGTGATGGTTGTTGTGCAGTTCTTCGCCGCCGATCAGGATGCCCCAAGGCACCAGATTGGTTGCCGCGTCGCGGCATTCGAAGTTGCGATAACCGACCGCATGGCCCAGACCGTTGATGACGCCGGCAGCCCACACCGGGATCCACATCATCTGGATCGCCCAGATGGTGATGCCGATGGTGCCGAACAGCAGCAGGTCGATGACGCCCATCATTGCCACGCCCAACAGCGGGTAACGGCTGTAGACGTTGCGCTCGATCCAGTCCTCGGGGCAGTTCTTGCCGTAGATGCGCAGGGTTTCCGGGTTCTGCGCTTCGGCGCGGTACAGCTCGGCACCGGTACGCAATACCGTGGACAAACCCTTGATGACCGGGCTGTGCGGGTCATCGTCGGTTTCGCATTTGGCGTGGTGCTTACGGTGGATGGCGGTCCACTCGCGGGTGTTCTGCGCCGTGGTCAGCCACAGCCAGAAACGGAAAAAGTGCTTCAGACCGGCATTCAGCTCCAGGGAGCGATGGGCCGAGTAGCGGTGCAGATAGACCGTGACGCCGACAATCGTCACGTGGGTCATCAGCAGGGTGACCGCGACCAGAGACCAGGCCGACAAGCCAAGAAAACCTTCGTACCACATAGGCTATAGGGCCCTCGATAAAGATAAAAACAGCCGATGCATTATCACTAAGCACACAGATAAAACCAGTCGCGCTTTCAGATAAGAGTTAGCTGGATGTTTCTTGACCTATAATCCCACTTTTTTGTAGGGACATGGACGGCCGAATGTCTGCCACTTATCGCGATGCCTTGCGTGCAGCGCTGCTCTATCTCGTACTCGCGGCGGTCTGGCTGCAAGGTACTGGTTATTTATTAAACAATTTCTTCGATAACTCGGTCCAACTCGCACGATGGCAACTGATCAACGGTTATGTCTTTGCGGCGGTCAGTGCCGGTCTGATTTTTCTGGCGCGGGCGCGGTTGTATGAGTGTCTCGGGATAGGTGCGAGGTTGCGTGAACGTCACGCTGATCGTGAGCGCTTGCGGCAAGCGGCGGCTGTGTTCGACTGCACTCGCGAAGGCGTGTTGGTCACCAACCATCAGGGGCTGATCGTGCACGTCAATCGTGCGTTCATCGAGATCACCGGTTATCTGCGCGAAGAAGTGCTCGGCCAACAACCCAGTCTGTTCAAGTCCGGCCATCATCCGCCGGGCTTCTATCAGGCGATGTTCGCTACGCTGGAATCGCAAGGCGAGTGGAGCGGCGAGATCTGGAACCGCCGCAAAAGCGGGGAGATTTATCCCCAATGGCAAACCATCCGCGTCATTCATGATGACCAGGGCCGGATCAGTCATTTCGTAGCGGTGTTTTCCGATATCAGTGCGATCAAGCATTCCGAGCATGAGCTTCAGCACCTTGCCCACCACGATCCGCTGACCGATCTGCCCAACCGTCTGTTATTCAGCGATCGTACCGAACAGGCCCTGGCGTCGGCGCAGGCCCACAAGCGCGGCTGTGCGCTGCTGTTGCTCGATCTGGATCACTTCAAGATGATCAACGACAGCCTCGGGCACAACGTTGGCGACCGTTTGCTCAAAGCGGTGGCGATTCGTTTGCAGGAGCTGTTTGGACCCGGCGTCACCGTGGCGCGACTGGGGGGGGACGAATTCGCGGTGTTGGCAGAAAGTTGTCCACAGCCCGGCCAGGCGGCGGCATTCGCTCAGCGTATTCTCGATGCCCTGAAGGAGCCGGTCGGTATCGACGGCGATGAGTTATTCATCAACGCCAGCGTCGGCATCAGCCTGTTCCCCAGCGATGCGCTGAGCGCCGACCAGTTGTTGCGCAACGCCGACGCGGCGCTGTTCAAGGCCAAGAGCAGCGGGCGCAACGGTTATGCCTTGTACACCGAAGAGCTCACCGCTCACGCCCAGCAACGGGTCGAAATTGCCTTCGAACTGCGCCGTGCGCTGGAGCAACAGGAGTTGCGGGTTTATTACCAACCGGTGCATGACCTTAAAACCGGCCGTCTGATCGGCGTTGAAGCCTTGGTGCGTTGGCAGCATCCGCTGCGGGGGCTGGTGTCGCCGGCCGAATTCATACCTATTGCCGAGCGCACCGGGTTGATCGTCGACATCGATGCCTGGGTGATGCAGCAGGCTTGCCGGCAGATGTGCCAGTGGCAGCAGGCCGGGAGGGAGCTGTCGTTTGTGGCGGTGAATGTGTCGTCGCGGTTGTTTGCCCGGCGCGAACTGTACCAACAGGTGGCGCAAGTGCTGCGCGAGACCGGGCTGGATCCGGCGTATCTGGAACTGGAAGTGACCGAAAGCGCGGTGATGGACGATCCGGAGGTGGCGCTGGAGCAAATGCATCGCTTGCGTGAATTGGGTGTTCGCCTGGCGATCGATGATTTCGGCACCGGCTATTCGTCGTTGCTGCGGCTCAAGCGCTTGCCGGTGCAAAAGCTCAAGATTGATCAGGGATTTGTCGCCGGTTTGCCGTGGGATGAGGATGACATAGCGATCGTCCGGGTGATCATCGCGCTGGCGCGGAGTATGGGCATGCAGGTGCATGCCGAAGGAATCGAGCAGGTTGAACAGGCGGCGTTTTTGCTGGAGCAGGAATGCGATCTCGGGCAGGGATATTGGTTTGGGCGGCCGGTGCCTGCGCTGGAAATAGATTGGGCGCGGGCCCCGTTAATTGCTTGAGGATCAAAAGATCGTCCGATCGGGATCGGACGATCTTTTTGCTTCTACAGCAAACCAGCCCATATCTGTATTTATAGTTTTTTCTGGTTATATAAACATTCTTAAATAGTCTTTTTAAGAATATCCGCGTCTCTCTTATATTGCTCCCACGCCGAACGCAGTGCCGCCCACTGCCAGGCATATCCCATTCAAAGGAGCAGCACCATGAGCGCATCCCTTCGCAGCGTTGACGGTCAGGACGAAACCACGATCTTGCGTGAAATCCAGAGCGCCCTGCGCGATCTGCGTTTCGGCGCGGTGGAGATCACTGTGCACAACGCTCAAGTGGTCCAGATCGAACGCAAAGAGAAATTCCGTTTGCAGCAGCCGGGCAACAAGCCGAGCTAAAAAGATCGTCCGATCGCGGCCCGAGCCTTCGGCAGCTCCTACAGGGGGCTGTGTGCTGGAGCTGGCGAAGGCGGCGATCTTTCAGCGGGACCCGATTCCAGCAGTACATAAGAAAAAGCCACCACGCAGAATTCCAGGAGCTTTCACCATGTCGTCGATTCGCCGTTACGCTTTGGCCGCCCTGGCCAGCGCTGTGTTTGCCGGTTCCGCGGTTGCCAAGGATTACGAACTGCTCAATGTGTCGTATGACCCGACGCGCGAGCTGTATCAGGACTACAACGCCGAATTCATCAAGTTCTGGCAGAAGGACCATGCCGGCGACACCGTGAAAATCCAGCAATCCCATGGTGGTTCGGGCAAGCAGGGCCGCGCTGTGATCGATGGCCTGCGTGCCGACGTCGTAACCCTGGCCCTGGCCGGTGACATCGACGAAATCGCCAAACTCGGCAAGACCCTGCCCGCCGACTGGCAGAAGCGTCTGCCGGAAGCGAGTACGCCGTACACCTCGACCATCGTGTTCCTGGTGCGTAAGGGCAACCCGAAAGGCATCAAGGACTGGGGCGATCTGGTCAAGAACGACGTCTCGGTGATCACCCCGAACCCGAAAACCTCCGGCGGTGCGCGCTGGAACTTCCTCGCGGCCTGGGCCTATGGCCTGAAAGCCAATGGCGGCAGCGAAGAAAAAGCTAAAGAGTACGTGCAGACCCTGTTCAAGCACGTACCGATTCTCGACACCGGCGCTCGCGGCTCGACCATCACTTTCGTCAACAACGGTCAGGGTGACGTGTTGCTGGCCTGGGAAAACGAAGCGTTCCTGGCGCTGAAAGAAGACGGCGGCGCCGACAAGTTCGACATCGTCGTGCCTTCGTTGTCGATCCTGGCTGAACCACCGGTGGCTGTGGTCGACAAAAATGCCCAGAAGAAGGGCAACGAGCAGATCGCCGAAGCTTACCTCAAGCACCTGTACAGCCCGGCCGGTCAGGAAATCGCCGCGAAGAACTTCTATCGTCCTCGTGACAAGGACGTGGCTGCCAAGTACGCCCAGCAGTTCCCGAAACTGGAACTGGTGACCATCGACAAGGACTTCGGCGGCTGGAAAACCGCGCAACCGAAATTCTTCAACGATGGTGGCGTGTTCGACCAGATTTATCAGGCGCAGTAATCTCACTCTAACCAGCCTGATGTTTGGGCACATGACATGTGGGAGCGAGCCTGCTCGAAGGCAGTGTTACAGGCGACAGGAATGTTGACTGATACTCCCTCTTTGCGAGCAGGCTCGCTCCCACATTGATGCGTTTTTAACCAGGGACTTTTATGTCGCGTCGTATCTCCCCCGTCATACCCGGCTTCGGGCTGACGCTGGGTTACACCTTGGTGTACCTCAGTCTGATTGTGCTTATCCCGCTGGCGGCGATGTTCGTCCACGCCTCGCAGCTCACCTGGGATCAGTTCTGGACGATCATTTCCGCCCCCCGCGTGCTGGCAGCCTTGAAGTTGAGTTTCGGCACCGCGCTGTGCGCTGCGATCATCAACGGCATCATCGGCACATTGCTGGCGTGGGTGCTGGTGCGCTACACCTTCCCCGGGCGCAAGGTGATCGACGCGATGATCGATCTGCCGTTCGCCCTACCAACGGCGGTAGCCGGTATTGCGCTGACCGCACTGTATGCGCCGGCCGGTCTGGTCGGGCAGTTCGCCGCAGACCTCGGTTTCAAAATCGCTTATACCCCGCTGGGCATCACCCTCGCGCTGACGTTTGTGACGCTGCCGTTCGTAGTGCGTACGGTGCAACCGGTGCTGGCCGACATTCCCCGTGAAGTCGAAGAAGCCGCAGCATGCCTCGGCGCGAAGCCATGGCAGGTGTTCCGCCACATCCTGGTGCCGGCATTGCTGCCCGCCTGGCTGACCGGTTTTGCCCTGGCCTTTGCCCGTGGTGTCGGCGAGTACGGTTCGGTGATTTTCATCGCCGGCAACATGCCGATGAAAACCGAGATCCTGCCGCTGCTGATCATGGTCAAACTCGACCAGTACGATTACACCGGCGCCACGGCCATCGGCGTACTGATGCTGGTGGTTTCCTTTGTCCTGTTGCTGCTGATCAACCTGCTGCAGCGGCGCATCGAAACCCCATAAGGAGGCGCGAACATGTCCCAATCGTCTATTGCGGCCGCTTCCTCGGCCAACGCTGCACGCCGTGGCAGTGCCACATCGCGCAGAATCCTGATTGGCCTTGGCTGGCTGATCTTTTTCCTGTTTCTGTTACTGCCGTTGTTCATTGTGGTGTCGCAAGGTTTGAAGAACGGCCTCGGCGCATTCTTCACCGCGATCTTTGAGCCGGATGCACTCTCGGCACTGAAGCTCACCGTGTTCGCCGTGCTGATTTCGGTACCGCTGAACCTGGTGTTCGGGGTCAGCGCCGCGTGGTGCGTGAGCAAGTACTCGTTCCGCGGCAAGAGCATGCTGGTGACGCTGATCGACCTGCCGTTCTCGGTATCGCCGGTGATCGCAGGTCTGGTCTATGTGTTGATGTTCGGCGCCCAGGGCTTCTTCGGGCCGTGGTTGCAGGATCACGACATTCAGATCGTTTTCGCCCTGCCGGGCATCGTGCTGGCGACGATTTTCGTCACCGTGCCATTTGTGGCTCGCGAGCTGATCCCGCTGATGCAGGAACAAGGCACTCAGGAAGAGGAAGCCGCGCGTCTGCTCGGCGCCAATGGCTGGCAGATGTTCTGGCACGTCACCGTCCCCAACATCAAGTGGGGTCTGATCTATGGCGTGGTGCTGTGTACCGCGCGGGCCATGGGTGAGTTCGGTGCGGTGTCGGTGGTGTCCGGGCATATTCGCGGGGTGACCAACACCTTGCCGTTGCACGTCGAGATCCTCTACAACGAATACAACCACGTGGCCGCGTTCGCCGTGGCGAGCCTGTTGCTGATCCTGGCGCTCTTCATCCTGCTGCTCAAGCAGTGGAGCGAAAACCGTATCAACCGCCTGCGCGCCAGCGCCGCGGAGGAATAATTCATGTCGATCGAAGTGCGTAACGTCAGCAAGAATTTCAACGCGTTCAAGGCGCTGGACAACATCAGCCTGGATATCCACAGCGGTGAGCTGGTGGCGCTGTTGGGCCCGTCCGGCTGCGGCAAGACCACCTTGCTGCGCATTATTGCCGGTCTGGAAACCCCGGATCAGGGCAACATCGTCTTCCACGGTGAAGACGTTTCCGGCCACGACGTGCGTGATCGCAACGTCGGTTTTGTGTTCCAGCACTACGCGCTGTTCCGCCACATGACCGTGTTCGACAACGTCGCCTTCGGCCTGCGCATGAAGCCGAAAAACCAGCGCCCGAACGAAAGCCAGATCGCGGCCAAGGTTCATGAGTTGTTGAACATGGTGCAACTGGATTGGCTGTCGGATCGCTACCCGGAGCAACTGTCCGGTGGTCAGCGCCAACGTATCGCCCTGGCCCGTGCCTTGGCGGTTGAGCCGAAAGTGCTGCTGCTCGACGAACCGTTCGGTGCCCTCGATGCCAAGGTGCGTAAAGAGCTGCGCCGCTGGCTGGCGCGTCTGCACGAAGACATCAACCTGACCTCGGTGTTCGTGACCCACGACCAGGAAGAAGCGATGGAAGTCGCCGACCGCATCGTGGTGATGAACAAGGGTGTGATCGAGCAGATCGGCTCGCCGGGCGACGTTTACGAAAACCCGGCCAGCGATTTCGTTTATCACTTCCTCGGTGATTCGAACCGCTTGCTGTTAAGCGACGACAATCACGTGCTGTTCCGTCCGCACGAAGTGTCGTTGTCCAGGCATGAGCTGGAAGATCACCATGCCGCCGAGGTGCGTGATATCCGGCCGCTGGGCGCGACCACGCGGGTGACGCTGAAGGTAGAGGGGCAGACTGATTTGATCGAGGCCGAGGTGGTGAAAGATCACGACAGCCTGATCGGTTTGGCCAAGGGTGAGACGTTGTTCTTCAAGCCGAAGGTCTGGCAGAAAGTCGCCAGCCTTTAAAAATCAAAAGCTTCGCGAGCAGGCTCGCTCCCACATTTGGAATGCATTTCCCTGTGGGAGCGAGCCTGCTCGCGAAAGCTATCTAGACAGCCGCCCGATTCGGATTAACCCGCACCACCCCCGCCCGCGCCTCGATCTGCTCTTTCAACTCATGCCGCATCCCGAGCATGAACGCCAGCTCCACCACGACAAACAGCGGCCCGACGATCAAACCGCTGACGTCATCGACAAACGCCGGTTTGCGTCCCTCGTAGTGATGCCCGACAAACTGGATCACCCAACCGATCACAAACATCGCCAGACCGCTGCTCAGCCAGACCATGGTGCTCTGCTGCGCCAGGACATGCCCGGCCCAGACTGATAACCCCATCAGCACCGTCATCAGTACGCCGAGTTTCACCTCCAGGCGCAGGTAAAACCACGCCGAGGCCAGCGCTACCACCACGGCCGGAGATATCCACAAGCCGCCCAGCGACCATTCCGGACGCGACAACAAAACCGCCACCGCCACCACGATCAGCGGGATGCCGATAAAGTGGCTGGCGATGTTGCGCGGGTCACGGTGGTAGGCGGCGTATTGACTCAGATGATCGACGAGGCTTTTCATTGTTGTTCCTCCTGTAGGGTGATCGCAGCATGCCCGGGGTTCAGCGTTCGCTCTGTCAGGCAGGCGACAATTAGGAGTGTTCATGGATAAGCGTTCACGGCTGCTGACCGGGCAGTGGTTCAGTCATTTGCCTGCGTCCTTTCAGGATAGTCTGCTGGCGGCTGCGCGGGAGCGGCGGCTGACGGCGGGGCAGCGGCTGTTTCAGCGTGGCGATCCGCCGTGTGGTCTGTACGCTGTGCTCGATGGCGCCGTGCGCATCGGCGCGGTGAGCGAGCAAGGCAAGGAGGCGTTACTGAGTCTGGTCGAGGCGCCGCACTGGTTTGGTGAAATCAGCCTGTTCGACGGTCAGCCGCGCACCCATGACGCCTATGCCGTGGGGCCGTGCACGCTGCTGAATATCCCGCAGGCCACGTTGCTGAAACTGCTCGATGAACAACCGGTGTACTGGCGGCATCTGGCGCTGTTGATGAGCCACAAGCTGCGCCTGACTTTCATCAATCTCGAACAGCTCAGCCTGCTGCCAGCCCCGGCGCGACTGGCTCATCGCTTGCTGATGATTGCCGAGGGCTACGGCGAAATCGACGCGCCCCGCCGGTTGCTGCAACTGCCGCAGGAGCAGTTGGCATCGATGCTCTCGCTGTCGCGGCAGACCACCAATCAGATCCTCAAGGACTTGCAGGGGCAGGGGATTATTGGCTTGGGGTATGGCGAGATCGAGATCCTTGATGCGGTGCGGTTGCGAGCGCTGGCCACGATTTAGCGAACACCTGAAATCCTGTGTGGGAGCGAGCCTGCTCGCTCCCACATTTTTGATCCGTGTTGATTTCAGGAACCGCGATAGGTCGAGAAGCCGTACGGGCTCAGCAGCAGCGGGATGTGGTAATGCTGATCGGTCTGCTTCACTTCGAAAATCACCGGAATTTCCGGAAAGAACGTGTCGTGTTTGGTCTTCTTGAAGTACTCGCCAGTCTTGAACACCACCCGGTATTCGCCCGCTTCAAATGGCTGTTTGGCCGGGAACAGTTCGGCAATGCGCCCCTGCTCATTGGTGGTGCCTTCGGCCAATGGCTGCCAGTTCTGGCCAACGTGCTTTTCCAGGGTCACGTTGATGCCCGGCGAGGGCAGGCCGTTTTCCAGGTTGAGTACGTGCACGCTGAGCGGATTGCCAGCGGCGAGTGCCAGGCTGGAAAACGCGCTGAGGCCCAGCGCAGCGAAGGTCATGCGCAAAGTCGTCATGGTGAATCTCCTTATCAGGAACGGGTGATGGACAGGCCAGCTTTGTCAGCGGCCCGGGTTGCACAGTTTTCGTCTTGCTCACCGCCGCCGGATCCAGCCACGCCCATGGCGCCAACCAGCTCATCGCCTGCGAACAATGGAATGCCGCCGCCAAGCAACAGCAATTCGTCGAGGGTGTTGAGGTTGGCGGTTTCCGGGTTGCTGCGGGCGCGCTCGGCGAACAGGCGCGTTGGGGTTTTTGTCGACAACGCGGTGTAGGCCTTGCGCTGGCTGGCAGCGGTGTTGTGCGGGCCGACACCGTCGCCGCGCAGGGTCACCAGCAAGTTGCCGCCCCGATCGAGTACCGACACCGTGCCGGTGCAGCTGCTCATTGCCGTGTCGGCCAGCAGGCGCGCAGTTTTCAGGTCGAGGTCGGCGTGGCGTGGCAGTTCAGGGCTGGCGAAAACGCTGGCGCTGAGGCCGAGGGCCAGGCTCGCAACGAGGTATTTGACGTTCATAAACAGGCTCCGGAAGCGAAGGCCACCACCTTAGCCGCCGGACTTCGTCAGAACGCCGTCAGTCGGATTACAAGTTTGTAATGGGCAACGAGGCCGAAGGCGCCTAGCCTGTGCGTCTGAATAATCGAGGTGTGCCATGCGTTTGCTGGTCGTAGAAGATGAAGCCAAAACCGCCAATTTCCTCGCCAAGGGGCTGGGCGAGTCGGGATTTGCCGTGGATGTGGCGCTCAATGGCCTCGACGGGCGCTATTTCATCGAGCAGCAGGAATACGACCTGATCATCCTCGACGTGATGCTGCCGGGCCTCAACGGCTGGCAATTGCTGCAACTGATCCGCCAGCGCGGCGCCACGCCGGTGCTGTTCCTCACCGCCAAGGACGCCATTGAAGATCGCGTGCGCGGTCTCGAACTCGGCGCCGACGACTACTTGCTCAAGCCCTTCGCCTTCGCCGAACTGCTCGCGCGCGTACGCACCCTGTTACGTCGCGGACCAATGCGCGAAGCCGAGTCGTACAGCATTGCCGATCTGGAGATTGACGTTTTGCGCCGTCGCGTCAGTCGTGGCGGCCAGCGAATTGCCCTGACCAACAAGGAATTCGCGTTGTTGCAATTGCTCGCCAGCCGCCAGGGCGAAGTGCTGTCGCGCACACTGATTGCCTCACAGGTGTGGAACCTGAATTTCGACAGCGACACCAATATGGTCGAAGTCGCGGTAAGGCGTTTGCGCTCGAAAGTCGATGATCCGTTTATGCCGAAACTGATCCACACCGTGCGCGGCGTCGGGTATCAACTGGAAGCGCCCGACGATGCGCTCTAGGTCGATTGCCTGGCGCCTGGCGCTGGCGTTCGCGATGGTCTGCGCTTTGGTATTGGGCGCGATTGGCGTGTTTCTCTACCGCTCCCTCGCCGCTGAAATCGCCTACCGCGATGACTTGGCGTTGCTTGGGCGACTGGAACAGGTGCGTGCTCTGCTCGCCGACAGCGACAGCCTCGACGCGTTGCAGGCGCGGCCGCGGCTGTATCAGAACATGCTCGGTAATCTCGACAGTTTGCTGCTGGTGCGCCGCGCGGATGGATCAAATGTGATCGCGATCAACCCGCGCCAGCGAACGCTTCCAGCGCTGAACTCAATCGCGCGCGATCAGCCGCCGCAACGTCGCGACGTGATGACCTGGCAGGCGCCCGACGGCGCCGAAGTGGCGCTGCTGTCCGGCGAAGCTCAGGGGCCGAACGGCGAATCGCTAACCGTGATTGCCGGTAAAGTACTAAGCGAACGCGAGCAGATGCTCGCCAGCTACCGGATGCGGCTGTACGTCGCGATCGGGCTGGGTGCGTTACTGGCGTTTGCGTTGGGGCTGGTGCTGCTGCGCCGTGGCCTGCAACCTTTACGGCAATTGAGCGAAGCGGTGCGCGGTATTGACCTGCGCAGCCTTGATCAGCGTCTGCCTGCCGTTGGCACGCCGGCGGAACTGCTTGAGCCGGTAAACGCGCTGAACGCCATGCTTGCGCGGCTGGAGGACAGCTTCCAGCGCCTTTCGCAGTTCTCCGCCGACCTCGCTCACGAAATTCGTACGCCGCTGCATACCTTGCTCGCCAGTAATGGCCAGGCGCTGAATCACTCGCGCAGCACGGCGGAGTATCAGGAATTGCTGGCCTCGAACATGGAAGAGTTCGAACGGCTCAAACGTATGGCGGAAAACCTGATGTTCCTCGCCCGGGCCGAACAGGCGGAGCGTGCGCTCGACTTGCGCACGCTGGATCTGGCTGACATCGGCAATGAGCTGTGTGACTACTTTGAAGCCCTGGCCGACGATCGTGGGATTCTCTTGAGAAACACGTTCAGTGGGCAATTGTTTGCCGACCAGCAACTGTTGCAGCGCGCCCTCGGCAACCTGCTGGCCAACGCGGTGCGCCACGCTGACGTCGGCTCGGTCATCAGCTTGCGCCAGCGCGATGAGCCGGGCATGTGCTGGTTGCAGGTGAACAACTATGGCCCGGCCATCGCGCCTGAACATCTGGGCAAACTGTTCGATCGCTTCTACCGCGTCGACCCCGCCCGCGCTGAACCGGGTGATTCCGGCGGGTTAGGTCTGGCGATCGTGCAGTCGATCATGCAACTGCATGGTGGGCAGGTGCGGGTGAGCAGTGATGCGACGGGGACTGTGTTTGAGCTTGGGTTCGTGGTGAATTAGAGGGCCTCTTCGCGAGCAGGCTCGCTCCCACATTTGGAATGCGGTTCCCTGTGGGAGCGAGCCTGCTCGCGAAGGCGCCGGAACCGACGATTCAATGCTCGGATCGCTCAGCGCAACTGATCGCGAAACTGCCCCGGCGTCATCCCCGTCCAGCGTTTGAACGCGCGGCTGAAACTGCTGGTATCGGCAAACCCCAACAAATAACTGACCTCACTCAACGAACACTGCGGATCGCGCAGATGCAGCAGCGCGAGGTTTTCGCGGCTTTCGTTGAGCAGCGTGTCGAAGCGGCAGCCTTCATCTGCCAAGTGCCGTTGTAGGCTGCGCAAGCTCAAGTGCAGAGCCTGGGCGATGCGTTCGGCGCTGGGCTCGCCTTCCGGTAGTTGCTCCTCAATGGCGTCGCGCACCTTGCGCTCCCAGGTCAGCGGTTTGAGCTGGGCCATGGTGCGCTTGAGTACAGCTTCGTTGTGTTCCGCCAATTCGGGGTTGGCGTCGTCGAGGTGGCTGTCGAAGTCGTTGAGGGCGAACTCCAGGCGATCTTCGGCAGAGGCGAAATGCACCGGGGCGCGAAAGACTTTGTGCCATTGGTGGACATCGAGCGGTTCCGGGCGACGCAGGTAAACGGCCAGCGGCGCGTAGTCGCGACCGAGGCGATTGCGGCAGGTGCGCACGTAGATCGCAGCGAAGGCATCAATGGCTTCGAAGGCTGGCGCGGGATTGCCTGCGGGAATTTTCAGACGGAACAGATAGCGGTCGTCGGTGCGGCTCAGATCCAGTTCCAGCGCATCGCTGACCACCGGGTGATAGCGCGCGATGCGCTCGAACACCTCACGCAAACTGCCGCTGGCCACCAGCGCGTAACCGAGCGCGTGGAACGTGGTCGGGCTGACGAATCGCGACACGCGCAAACCAATCGCCGGGTCGCCGCTGACCTGCACAGCTAACTGCCACAGGCGCGTGGTGGCGGACAGGGGATAGCAGCCGTTGGGGTCGTCCATCAGTTGCGGATCGAGCCCGGCCTGTTGGCACAGGTCAGTACTGTCCAGCCCCAGCGCGTCGAGTTGCTTGCGCAGGGCACGGGTCCAACTGGCGAGGGAGGTCGGTTCCTTCATGCTGATTGGCGCTTCCGGTCAACAGGTTGGCGTTCTCGGCTACCGTCATTGCAAACATCACGACGCAAGATACGAACATCTTAAACCCGAGGATGGAAGCATGGACGGTACTTCTGCAAGCCCCCAGCGACACAATGCGGCGCAGCGATCAGCGCATATTCGCCAAGTGGTGCTGGCCAAAGGCATGGAATTGCGCGAGCGCTACCCGATTCTCAAGCATCAGGATGCGCTTGGCGCGGGGATTTTGGCATTTGCCCTGGCCGGAATGATCGGCTCGGCGGCGCTGTACATCACTGGCCACATGGCCTGGTGGGTGTGCCTGCTGCTCAATGCATTTTTTGCCTCGCTCACCCATGAGCTTGAGCACGACCTGATCCACAGCATGTATTTCCGCAAGCAACGCGTGCCGCATAACCTGATGATGGGCCTGGTCTGGCTGGCGCGGCCGAGCACGATCAATCCGTGGATTCGCCGGCATCTGCACCTCAATCACCACAAGGTTTCGGGCACTGAAACCGACATGGAAGAGCGGGCGATCACCAACGGCGAACCGTGGGGTTTTGCGCGGTTGCTGATGGTCGGTGACAACATGATGTCGGCGTTCATCCGCTTGCTGCGGGCGCCGACCTGGGCGCATAAGTGGAACATTCTCAAACGAGTTTTCAAGGTTTACGCGCCGCTGGCACTGCTGCATTGGGGCGCGTGGTATGTGTTTTTAGGCTTCCACGCAGCCAATGGCATCGCGTACCTCATGGGCTCGCCGATTGAATGGTCGGCGACCACATTGTCAGTGATGCAGGTAATCGATATTGCTGCCGTGGTGATCATCGGCCCGAATGTGTTGCGTACGTTTTGCCTGCACTTCATCAGTTCGAACATGCATTACTACGGCGATGTCGAGCCGGGCAATGTGATGCAGCAATGCCAGGTGCTGAACCCTTGGTGGCTATGGCCGTTGCAGGCGTTCTGTTTCAACTTTGGCAGCAGCCACGGCATTCATCATTTTGTGGTGAAGGAGCCGTTTTACATTCGCCAGATGACCGTGCCTGTGGCGCATAAGGTAATGCGCGAGATGGGCGTGCGGTTCAATGATTTCGGCACGTTCGGGCGGGCGAACCGGTTTGTGCGCCGGGATGACGTGGTGAGTGAAGAAGCGCGTACAGCCCGGGCCTGATCGCTGAATTCAAGGACCTTTTCGCTGGCAAGCCAGCTCCCACAGGTTCTGTGTGGTTCATGAAATTTTTGAACGACATCGCCCCCTGTGGGAGCTGGCTTGCCAGCGATAGCTATAGCTCAGACAACCTCAATCCGGCCGCAATGGTGAAGCACGCAAAATCCCCCTCGTTACTCAACACACAGCCGCAGCCAGACCATGAATCTCCCCAGATCAATTTCCAGGTGATAACGCTGCTGTGTCGCGGCTGGTGAATACGGAGCGTTTGCTGGCCTAAAAGGGCGCCAACCGGACGGCATCGAGAATCGATTTCGTACTGTACAGGGTGTGGTATGAAACAAGTACAGTTGCTAGTACCAGCAGTGCGGTGTGATGTACGAAAAATGCAAACGCCAGAATTTCTCGCGTTCCTCATCTATGAATTCGATAGCGCAATTTTTAGTGTAGTCAGCTTCTGCGTGTTCGCCCGCGGTAGTTGCGGGTGCACGTGGCGGCCAAGCAGGCTGATGTCGTCCAGGTCGGCTGGGTCAGCGTGCCCGTCGATTTCAAAATTCATCAAACCGAAACCAAATTCGCGCGAAATGTTTACATGGGGGAATACATCATGAGGCTACCGCTATCTGCCAGGAGTCGATCTGGCGCGGTTAGCTGGCGGCTGGTCGGGTTAACAGCATTTAAGATTTTCCGGGGCCGTCTCCTTGGCAGGGTGCGGCCCTTTTTTATGTCTGGATTTAGGGCTGAAGCCCCTCACCCTCACCCTAGGCCTCTCCTGGGGGGTGAGGGCCGTTGACCTAAAGCGTTCCGGGAAACGTTTATGCAATTAAGGTCTTAATAAATAGCTTCTTATTCCTTAACGAATATATATCCAATCCCTATACTCGTTCAGGAACAGACACGCAGGAGAGCTCCCCATGCGCAACGAATCAATTCGCTACCTGATTGTGCCGGGCTGGCAAGGATCGCCAGAAGATCATTGGCAAACCCACTGGCAGAACAGCCTGCCGAACAGCGCGCGGGTGGAACAGGCCGACTGGCTGACACCTCGCCGTGAAGACTGGGTCGCCGCGTTGGCCGAGGCGATTGCCGCCGACAGCACGCCGGTCATCCTCATCGCACACAGCCTTGGCTGCGTCACCGTTGCCCATTGGGCAGCCACCGCACCGCTGCAATACCTGCGTCAGGTACGTGGTGCCTTGCTGGTCGCGCCGGCAGATGTCGAGCGCCCGACGTGCGCGCCGGCACTGCGCAATTTCGCACCGATTCCGACCGATCTGCTGCCATTCCCGAGCCAGGTGGTCAGCTCCGACAACGACGCCGCCGTCAGTGCGCCGCGTGCTTTGGAACTGGCGCGCAACTGGGGTGCCGAGGCCGGAATTCTGGCCGGCGCCGGACACATCAATGTGAAGTCCGGGCATCAGCGCTGGGAGCAGGGTTTTGCTTATCTCTATCGCCTGCAAAACCGTATGGAAGACCACGCACGCCGTCGCGCCTGATTTTTTATTTCTTTAAACGCCCCCGTCTGCCGGCGGTTCTGGGCGGGAGTCTGCCATGAGTTTCGATACTTTCGGTCAGCCGTTGCTGACCTTTCCCGATGCGGAAAAAAGCCCCCTGAGCATTCGCGCCAAAGCGCTGGTGTTTGTCGATCCGCGCTCGCGTCAACTGCGTGAAGAACTTGAGCAGTTGGCGCCACGATCAATATCAGTGTTGATCCGTGGCGAGACCGGCACCGGTAAAGAACTGCTCGCCCGCCACATCCATCGCGCCAGTGATCGCAGTGGCCTGTTCGTTTCGGTCAATTGCGGTGCGATCAGCCCGACCTACGCCGACGCCGAACTGTTTGGCTACGCCGCCGGCAGCTACACCGGCTCGGCCAGCAGCCGCGCGGGCTGGTTCGGCTCGGCCAATGGCGGGACGTTATACCTCGATGAAATCGGCGACCTGCCGCTGCCGATCCAGATCAAATTGCTCGCCGCCCTGGAAAACCACGAAGTCACCCGCGTTGGTGCGCATCAGCCGAGCCCGGTGGATGTACGGCTCGTCGCGGCGACCAGCATCGATCTGGCGCAAGCGGTGGACGCCGGGAAATTTCACGAGCGGCTCTATCACTACCTCAGCGAAGGCCAATTGGAACTGCCGGCCCTGCGTGCGCGAATCGGTGACATTCTTTCGCTGGCCGAATATTTCCTCGGCATTTACAGCCAGCGCCTGGATCTGCCGGTGCCGCTCATCAGCGAAGCGGCGCAACACGCGCTGGAGCGACACAGTTGGCCGGGCAACACCCGCGAGCTGGAAAACGTCATTCACTTTGCCTTGTTGGTGAGCACCGGCGACGAGATTCTGCCGGAGCACCTGAACCTGCCCGACGCGTCTGGCCCGCAGGTTCAGATCGAGCGGCTGGTGACGCAAATCAACATCGGTGGCAGTGTCGATGAGCGTAAGGCGTTGAAAGAATTGCTGATTAGTTTGAGCGACCGGTTGTAACCGTTTCGTCCAACATGAACAAAATGGAATATGAAGCTGAATAAACGTTATTGTCCGGGAATAAAAAATCCCGGTATTGTCCGCTTCACGCCAGAGATAGCACTTCACTGGCACTCGTATTTAATTAATAGCCGTCGCCATCGGCGATCGTGATTTTCGATAAGGACACTGCATGAAAAAGGTTCTGTTGTTTACCGCATTGGCGGCTGCTCTGACTGCTTCCCTGGCCCAGGCCGGCGAGAAACTGGTAGTCGCGGCGACCCCGGTGCCGCACGCTGAAATTCTTGAGCTGATCAAACCGACCCTCGCCAAAGAAGGCGTGGATCTGGAAGTCAAAGTTTTCACCGACTACGTTCAGCCGAACGTACAGGTTGGCGAGAAGCGTCTGGACGCCAACTACTTCCAGACCAAGCCTTACCTGGACAGCTTCAACGCCGGCAAATACAAGGACGACAAGTCCAAGTACCTGGTGACTGTGCAAGGCGTGCACGTTGAACCGTTCGGTGGCTACTCGAGCAAATACAAAACCCTGGCTGAACTGCCGGACGGCGCAACCATCGCCATCCCGAACGAAGGCAGCAACAGCGGCCGCGCTCTGATCCTGCTGCAGAAGGCTGGCCTGATCGAACTGAAAGATCCGAAGAACGCCCTGGCAACGCCGAAAGACATCGCCAAGAACCCGCACAACTTCAAGTTCAAGGAACTGGAATCGGCCCTGCTGCCACGCGTTCTGAAGGAAGTTGATCTGGACATGATCAACACCAACTACGCGCTGGAAGCAGGTTTGAATCCGAATAAAGATGCGTTGGTGATCGAAGGTGCTGACTCGCCTTACGTGAACTTCCTCGTTGCCCGTGAGGACAACAAGAACAGCGACGCCATCAAGAAACTGGCCGCTGCCCTGACCAGCCCGGAAGTCAAAGCGTTCATCGAGAAGAAGTACAACGGCGCGGTACTGCCGGCGTTCTGATCTGACGTTTTAAAACACCCCCTTCAGGTGTAAAAACGCCGATGGCCAGTGATGGGCATCGGCGTTTTTGTGTGTGCCTTTAAAAGCCCCTCACCCTAACCCTCTCCCGGAGGGAGAGGGGACTGATCGGGGGATGCTTTAGAAGTACACCGACGTGAAAGAACTCTGCTGAATCCATAATCGACTCGATTTTTCAGGTCGATGTAAAACGCCAGACACCTCGGTCGCCCCCTCTCCCTCCGTGAGAGGGCTTGGGGTGAGGGGCTTTTGATTCTCAGGCCACCCGGGCCTTCAAAGCCCGCCTCAACGCCATCAACAATTTCACAATCTCCTGCGGATCCAGTCGCTGCGGCACTTTTACGTCCATGTTTTCTTCCTTGTTATGGGGGTTGGCCGGGGGAGTCTGGCCAAAAGCTGTTCGTCCTTGGAGGGCTTTCGTGAAAAAAAGATCCTTCCTACAGCGAAAAGGAAAATAGCTTTCTTATTCCTTCCCGGCAAATTCAAGGACAGGTTTTTGCTTGATACCAATAGGCTTTAACCGTTTTCGTGGCAGCCCAGAATCTGCCGCAGGCCACGATCTTTTTGGTTTCGGGATCAGTCAGGCCAATGCCACGCCGGCTCATCCAGCACGCGCTGCCCGACAATCCCGGTCTGCCCCAGCGTCTTCTCCAGCACAATGCAATTGCACTCCGGGTCTTCCTGCAACGCCGAAATCAATCGCCGCGCATGGGATACCACCCACACCTGACACTCTTGCGACGCCTTGATAATCAACCGCGCCAGCGCCGGCAGCAGGTCCGGGTGCAGACTGGTTTCTGGTTCGTTCAGCACCATCAACGACGGTGGTCGTGGCGTGAGCAATGCCGCGACCAGCAGCAGATAACGCAACGTCCCGTCCGACAGCTCCGCCGCCGACAATGGTCGCAACAACCCTTCCTGAAAAAACTCGATGGCAAAGCGTCCGCCGGCCTGGGATTCGATGTGCAACCGCGCGCCGGGAAATGCATCGGTGATGGCGGCCCGCATCGCGTCGGCATCGCCTATTTCGATGATCGTCTGCAACGCCGCTGCCAGATCGCGACCATCGTGATGCAATACCGGCGTGCGCGTACCCAGTTGCGGCTGGCGCACCGCGGCGTCGGCATCGCTGCGAAAGTGATCGTAGAAGCGCCAGCGGCGGATGAACTCGCGCATCTGGAACACTTCCGGCGAGCTGCGCAGGCTGCCGACCTGGTCGAACAGGCTGTCGAAGTTCGGTGTGTGTTGTGCCAGAACGTCCCATTTTCTCTCTGAGCGGGCACGGATCATTGGCCCGTCTCGGTCCACCAGCAGGCTGGCGGGCCGGTAATGAGGGCCAGCCCAGATGCATTCGCGCTTGATTTGCGGATCAAGGCTGAACCGCGAGGGAATCGGCCGCGGATTCTCCGGCAACATGAAGTGGCCGTTGGAATCGGGCAGCCCGAGGCTGATCGAATAACTGAAATCCTCCCCGGCAAACCCCAGGCGCAGGCGTTTGACGCCTTGGCGCACCGTCGGCTCGATCGCCACCTCACCGTTGCGCATCCGGCGACTGATGGTTTCCGGCCCGGCCCAGAACGTCGAATCCAGCCCGCCTTCACGGGCCAGCGCATTGACCACGCCGCCCTGCGCAGTTTCCGCCAACAGGCGCAGCGCCCGGTACAGGTTGGACTTGCCGCTGCCGTTGGGGCCGGTGATCAGGTTCAGCCGACCCAGCGGGATCACCAATTTATTGATCGAGCGGTAATTGGCCACCGCGAGGGTCTTGAGCATGGAAATCCTTCTCTTGATCGTTCCTGCGCGGGGCAGAGAAACGATCGCATTGTAGGCGTTGCCGCCGGCGGCGAGCTTTTGATCTTGATCTAAAAAGTAAAAGATCGTCGCCGGCTGCAGCGTCTACAGGGGTAAATGCAGCATCATGCGAGCAATGGCGGAACCCTGTTCTAAGCTCACAGTCGTATCGTCACTTGCACGTTCGTACACAGGAAGGAGTCTGCATGGCGAGTCCCGGATTGAAAACAGTGGTCGTGCTCGGCCTGCTCACATTGCTGGCCGCCTGTGGCGACAAGAAACAGGTCGAAAAAGAACTGCCCCGGGTCTTCGTGCAAGAGGTCAAACCGGCCGATTACGCGGCTTCGGTGACGCTGACCGGCGACGTTCAGGCGCGGGTGCAGACCGATCTGTCGTTCCGTGTCGGCGGCAAGATTATCCAGCGTTCGGTTGACGTCGGCGACCGCGTCACCGCCAAACAGGTGCTGGCCAAACTCGATCCGAAAGATTTGCAGACCAACGTCGACTCCGCACAAGCACAAGTGGTGGCCGAGCAGGCGCGGGTCAAACAGAGCGCAGCGGCTTTCGTCCGCCAGCAGAAACTCTTGCCCAAGGGCTACACCAGCCAATCCGAATATGACGCCGCGCAAGCACAATTGCGCAGCAGCCAGAGCGCGCTGACGGCCGCTCAGGCACAACTGGCCAATGCCCGCGAACAACTGAGCTACACCTCGCTGATCGCCGAAGCGCCGGGGATCATCACCGCGCGCCAGGCCGAAGTTGGCCAGGTTGTGCAAGCCACCGTGCCGATCTACAGCCTGGCCCGTGACGGTGAGCGCGACGCGGTGTTCAACGTCTACGAGTCGCTGTTGGCCGGACCGCCGACGGATCGCTCGATTGAAGTCAGCCTGCTCGATAATCCGAAAATCAAAACCACCGGCACGGTGCGTGAAATCACTCCGGCGGTATCCGCGCAGACCGGCACCGTGCAGGTCAAAGTCACCCTCGATAGCCTTCCGGAAGGTATGCAGCTCGGCTCGGTGGTCAGCGCCACGGCCAAGACGCCCGGCCAATCCGCCGTGGAACTGCCGTGGTCGGCGCTGACCAAAAACCTCAGCGAACCGGCGGTGTGGATCATTGATGGCGAGGGCCGCGCGCAACTGCACACGGTCACGGTCGGACGTTACCTGACCGGCAAAGTCATCGTCAGCGACGGCTTGAAGGCTGGCGACAAAGTCATCATCGCCGGCGGCCAGTTGCTGCATCCGGGGATGAAAGTCGAGATTGCCGAAAACACTTACAAGGATCTGCAAGTGGGAGCCCAGCCATGACGCGCCTGTTGTTGCTCACGGCGCTGCTGGCGCTGGCCGCGTGCTCGGAAAAAGAAGCGCCGCCGGAACCGGTGCGTCCGGTGTTGTCGGTGGAAGTGAAAACCCTCAATCAGGAAGACCTCGGCCGTTTTGCCGGGAGCATTCAGGCACGCTACGAAAGCAACGTTGGTTTCCGTATTCCGGGGCGTATCGCCAGCCGTAACGTCGATGTCGGCGCTGAAGTCGAGAAGGGCGCCTTGCTCGCCACACTCGACCCGACCGATCAGCAGAACCGGTTGCGCGCTGCCCAAGGGGATCTGGCGCGCGTTGAAGCGCAGTACATCAATGCCCAGGCCAACGCCCGTCGCCAGCAGCAATTGTTCGACCGTGGCGTCGGTGCGCAGGCGCAACTGGACATCGCCCAAACCGACCTTAAAACCACCAAGGCTTCGCTGGATCAAGCCAAAGCGTCGTTGAGCCAGGCCAAGGATCAGCTCGACTACGTGCAACTGCGCACCGATCACAAAGCCGTGGTCACCGCGTGGAATGCCGAGGCCGGGCAAGTGGTTACCGCCGGCCAGCAAGTGGTGACGCTGGCGCAACCGGACATCAAGGAAGCGGTGATCGACCTGCCCGATACCCTGGTCGATCAACTGCCACCGGATGTGGTGTTTCTGGTCGCCGCGCAACTCGACCCGAGTATCAACACCACCGCGACCATCCGCGAGATCGAACCCCAGGCCCAGAGCGCCACCCGCACCCGGCGTGCACGCCTGACGCTCACCGAGACGCCACCCGGTTTTCGTCTCGGCACAGCGATCAGCGTCACCCTCAGTTCGGCAATCAAACCTCGTCTCGAATTGCCGGTCAGCGTGTTGCAGGAAGTCGACGGCAAAACACGGATCTGGGTCATCGACCCGCAAGCGCAAACCGTCTCGCCACGTGACGTCACCCTGATCAGTCGAAATGACAGCACCGTGGTGCTGTCCGGCGGCGTCAAGGCTGGCGAGCGGGTGGTAACGGCCGGTGTGAACAGCCTCAAACCGGGGCAGAAAGTCAAAATCGACGAGGACAGTCCACGATGAAAGGGCCTTTCAACCTATCCGAATGGGCTCTGAAACATCAGTCGTTCGTCTGGTACCTGATGTTCGTCGCGCTGCTGATGGGCGTGTTCTCGTACATGAACCTGGGTCGCGAGGAAGACCCGTCGTTCACCATCAAGACCATGGTCATCCAGACCCGCTGGCCGGGTGCGACGCAAGAGGAAACCCTCAAACAGGTCACCGACCGCATCGAGAAAAAACTCGAAGAACTCGACTCCCTCGACTACGTGAAAAGTTACACGCGACCCGGAGAATCCACGGTGTTCGTGTACTTGCGCGATACCACCAGCGCCAAGGACATTCCGGACATCTGGTATCAGGTGCGCAAGAAGATCAACGACATTCGTGGCGACTTCCCCCAAGGCCTGCAAGGGCCGGGGTTCAACGATGAGTTCGGTGATGTGTTCGGCTCGGTGTATGCGTTTACCGCCGACGGCTTGTCGATGCGCCAGTTGCGCGATTACGTCGAACAGGTGCGTGCCGAGATCCGTGAAGTGCCGGGGCTGGGCAAGGTCGAGATGGTTGGCGAGCAGGATGAAGTGCTCTACCTGAACTTCTCCACGCGCAAACTGGCGGCGCTGGGCATCGATCAGCGTCAGGTGGTGCAGAGCCTGCAATCGCAAAACGCGGTGACTCCGGCGGGCGTTATCGAAGCCGGGCCGGAGCGCATTTCTGTGCGCACCTCTGGGCAATTTGCCTCGGAGAAAGACCTGGCTGACGTCAACCTGCGCCTTAATGACCGCTTCTATCGCCTCGCCGATATCGCCAACATCACTCGCGGCTACGTCGACCCGGCGACACCGGAGTTTCGTTTTGACGGTAAAAAAGCCATCGGCCTCGCGATTGCGATGAAGAAGGGCGGCAACATTCAGGAATTCGGCAAGGCGCTGCACCAACGCATGGAGGCGCTGACCGCCGACTTGCCGGTGGGCGTCGGCGTGCACACGGTTTCCGACCAGGCGGACGTGGTGGAAAAAGCCGTCGGCGGTTTCACCAGTGCGCTGTTCGAAGCGGTAATTATCGTGCTGGTGGTGAGCTTTATCAGCCTCGGCGTGCGCGCCGGTCTGGTGGTGGCGTGCTCGATTCCGCTGGTGCTGGCGATGGTCTTCGTGTTCATGGAATACAGCGGCATCACCATGCAGCGGATCTCCCTTGGCGCATTGATCATCGCCCTCGGCCTGCTGGTGGACGACGCGATGATCACGGTGGAGATGATGGTCACGCGCCTGGAAATGGGCGAGACCAAGGAGCAGGCGGCGACCTACGCCTACACCTCGACCGCGTTCCCGATGCTCACCGGTACGCTGGTGACCGTCGCCGGGTTCGTTCCGATCGGCCTCAACGCCAGTTCGGCGGGTGAGTACACCTTCACCCTGTTTGCGGTGATCGCCGTGGCGATGCTGGTGTCGTGGATTGTCGCGGTGCTGTTTGCACCCGTAATCGGCGTGCACATTCTCAGCGCCAACGTCAAACCGCACAGCGCTGAACCGGGTCGCATCGGCCGCGCGTTCAACTACGGCATGTTCTGGGCCATGCGCAACCGCTGGTGGGCGATCGGCATCACCATCGCGTTGTTCGTGGCGTCGGTATTCTCCATGCAGTTTGTGCAGAACCAGTTCTTCCCGTCTTCGGACCGCCCGGAAATCCTCGTCGACCTCAACCTGCCGCAAAACGCCTCGATGGCCGAAACCCGCAAGGCTGTGGACAGGCTCGAAGCGACGTTCAAGGATGACCCGGACATCGCGCGCTGGAGTACCTACATCGGCGAAGGCGCGATCCGTTTCTACCTGCCCCTCGACCAGCAATTGCAGAACCCGTACTACGCGCAACTGGTCATCGTGAGTAAGGGGCTGGAGTCGCGTGAGGCCCTGAGCCAGCGCCTGCGCGAACGTCTGCGAAAGGACTTTGTCGGCATTGGCAGTTACGTGCAGGCACTGGAGATGGGCCCGCCGGTAGGGCGGCCGATCCAGTACCGGGTCAGCGGCAAGGACATCGATCAGGTGCGCAAGCACGCGATCGAACTGGCCACCGAACTCGACAAGAACTCGCACATCGGCGAAATCATTTACGACTGGAACGAACCGGGCAAAGTCCTGCGCATCGACATCGCCCAGGACAAGGCGCGGCAACTCGGCTTGTCCTCGGAAGACGTCGCCAACCTGATGAACAGCATCGTCGTCGGTTCGCCGGTGACCCAGGTCGATGACGACATCTACCTGATCAACGTTATCGGTCGTGCCGAAGATGCCGAACGCGGTACGCCGGAGACCCTGCAAAACCTGCAGATCGTCACGCCGAGCGGCACATCGATTCCACTGCTGGCATTCGCCACCGTGCGCTATGAGCTGGAGCAGCCGCTGGTGTGGCGTCGCGACCGCAAGCCGACAATCACCATCAAAGCGGCGGTGCGCGATGAGATTCAGCCGACCGATCTGGTCAAGCAGCTCAAGCCCGACATCGACAAATTCGCCGCCGGGTTGCCGGTGGGCTACGAGGTCGCCACTGGCGGTACGGTCGAGGAAAGCGGCAAGGCTCAAGGGCCGATTGCCAAGGTCGTGCCGCTGATGCTGTTTTTGATGGCGACGTTCCTGATGATCCAGTTGCACAGTGTGCAGAAGCTGTTCCTGGTCGCGAGTGTCGCGCCGCTCGGCTTGATTGGCGTGGTGCTGGCGCTGATCCCGACGGGCACGCCGATGGGCTTCGTGGCGATCCTGGGGATCCTTGCGCTGATCGGTATCATCATCCGCAACTCGGTAATTCTGGTCACGCAGATCGACGAACTGGAGAAAGAAGGTCTGGAACCCTGGGATGCGGTGGCGAAAGCGACCGAGCACCGACGCCGCCCGATCCTGCTGACCGCTGCGGCGGCGAGCCTGGGCATGATTCCGATTGCCCGCGAAGTGTTCTGGGGGCCGATGGCTTACGCCATGATCGGCGGGATCATCATCGCCACCTTGCTGACGCTGCTGTTTCTGCCAGCGCTGTACGTCGCCTGGTACAAGATTCGCGAGCCGAAGAAAGACTCATCGCCGTCGGCACATTGATCGGTCTTGTTACACCTTTGGGAACGGTCTGACTTACAAGCGTCGTCCATTGCGTTACCGTCCCTCCTCCATTTGGAGGGGGACGCCTGATGTCTACGATTGCTTGCTGGCCGCGTCAGCTGCTGCTGATGCTCGGGTTGTGCCTGTCGCCCTCGACGCTGGCCGCAACGCTGTTGGCCAACGCACTGTGGCAGGTGCAGATCGACCCCGCGACCCTCGCCGTGCAGGTCACCCCGGTCGACCGCGCCAGCGTGCAGGCATCGACGGGGGTTGAAGCGCACAAGGTCAGTCAATTGGTCAGAAGCGGCAATCGCCTCGACTGGCAATGGGATGATGGCGCCTGGACCCTCAGTGCTGAACTCGATCAGCGCGACCTTTCGTTCTCGATTACCGCGCGCAAGCCAGGTGACTTCGAGTTCCTGCGCCAACCCGGCAGCGCCATGGGCAAAGGCTTGATCTGGCCGCTGGCCGAAGGGCACTACGTGCCGCGTGGGGATCAGGTCTGGCAGAAATTTCTGCTCGGTGAGGGCGCATTCAATACCACCCAGGATCTCGGCTTGCCGCTGTGGGGCGTTGTGCACGAGGGGTTCAGCCTCAATTGGCTGCTGAGCAATCCGTACAACAATCATCTGCTGTTCAGCGCTGATGGTCAGACCCTGGCGTTGTCCGCGCGGCATCAATTCACCTCATTGCAACCCTCGACGCCGCTGACGTTCAGCCTGTTTCTGGGCGACGCCGAACCGTTGGCGGGGGCCAAACGCTACCGGCAATGGCTGATCGATAACGGCCAATATGAAACGCTGAGCAGCAAGCTTGAGAAAAACCCGCAGGCCAGCAAGCTGCTGGGGGCCAGCCATGTCTACCTGTGGGGCAACGATCTGTTGGGAGCGAAAGATGTGCGCAACTGGCCGGCGCTGCTCGGCAAACTGCGCAGTCAGACGCCGCTGGCCAGTGCGCTGCGCGGCGCGATGGATCACGAAGCCTTGCAGATGCTCGCCGGCGAAGCCGTGCTCAATCGCTACCAGAAAACGGTGCTGCTGCGCAGTCTCAATCGTGCGCTCAACACCCTGGCGCGCAAAACCTGGCAAGCCCGCGCGGTGCCGGACATGCAGGCACTGGTCAGTGGTTATGGCGCCCTTCGCGGGCAACTGGCCGGCGAATTCGCGGGCGCTTTGACCGCCGATCCCAAGCGCTGGGGCAGCACCTTGTCGCTCGATACCCTCGAACGCTTGCACAGTGCAGGGCTGACGCGCTTGTGGCTGGGGCTTGGCGAGGGTTGGGAGGGCGGACTCTGGCATCCGGAGGTGGTTCGCGCAGCGGTTAAGGCGGGGTATCTGATCGCGCCGTATGACTCCTACCAGACCGCCCTGAGCCGGGACGAAAACCCGGACTGGATCACCGCGCACCTGGGCGACATGGCGAACACCGAATGCGCCATCGTGCTGGAAAACCGCACGCTGAAAACCGGATTCCAGCAGTCGGGACATTACACCGATCCGCGTTGCGTACGGCCGTTGCTGGAGAGACGCGTCACCGCCATCAGCGCCGCTGCCGGTTTCAACAGTTGGTTTCTCGACGCCTACGCCACGGGCATGGTGCTCGACATTTACCGCCCTGGTGCCACGATGACGCAAGCGCAAAATGCCGAAAGCAACGTCGAGGCGTCACGCTGGATCAATCAGGTCTTGCAACTGCCCACCGGCTCCGAGGATGGCAACGCGACCACAGCGCAAGGCGTGCTGTTTGCCCATGGCATGCAGACGCCCGTGATCGGCTGGGGCGATGTCGACATGAGCAAAAATCCTGCCTCTGAATACTTCGTCGGCAAATGGTATCCGCCGGAGCAACCGGCGGTGTTCTTCAAGCCTGTGCCGATCAAAGAACCGTACCGCCGCATCCACTTTGATCCGGCCAGCCGTTTGCCGCTGTATCAGGCAGTGTTCCACGGTTCGGTCATCACCACGCATCACTGGTTGTACGACAGCCTGAAGCTGAGCAACGTGCGGGCGGCGAATGAGCTTACGCAGTTGCTCTACAACGTGCCGCCGCTGTATCACCTGAGCGCGGCGACGCTTGCGCAGCGGCTGCCGCTGATGGCGCGGCAGGACGTTTTTTTCCGCCCGTTGCATGAACGTCTGGCGAAGCAGGAGATGACCGGATTCGAATGGCTAAGCGATGATCGGCGCGTGCAGCAGACAACCTTTGCGGACGGTACTCGATTGCTGGCCAACTTCGATCAAGCCGCGCGTGAAGTGCGCGGCAAGACCCTGCCGGGCGAGAGCCTCACGGTGTTGCTGCCCGACGGTACGGTGAGCCACTACCGGGTGCAGAACGCTCCCTGAGTCAGACCTTGCGCCAAACACTCGCCAGCCACGGCTGTTGCTCTCGCGGCAGCCCCGCTGGCCGGAAGTAGTGTTCCAGCTCGACGAAACCGGCCGCCGTGAGCAACCCGCGCCACGCCTCCAGATCGTGATAAGAGCCATAACGCGGGCCGTTCCAGCCCTCGCTGTTATCGCCGCGTGGATTGGAACTGAACAGCACGCCACCGGCTTTCAGGCTGCCGTGCAGTTGCTGCAAAACCCGCGGCAGTTCCTGCAACGGCACATGGAACAGCACCGCGTTGGCGAAAACGCCGTCGAAGCGCGCTGCGGGCAAATCCAGCTTCAGGAAATCTTGCTGCAGCACTTCGCAACCACTGTCCTCACGCGCCATCTGCGCAAATTTTTCCGAGCCGTCGAGGCCGACAGCAACATGGCCCATGCGCGTGAACGTCTGCAGATCCCGCCCCGGCCCACAGCCGAAATCAAGAATCGTGAACGGTGCCGTACCCTGAATATGCCGCAACAGCGCGTCGATGTTCTGGCTGACATCGTGATCGCGGGTGCCCTCGCGAAAGTCCTCGGCCACCGAATTGTAGTGGCCGAGGGTGGTGGCGGTGATCTGCTCGAGGTCGGTAGGGGTCTGCTTCATGATCGTTTCGTGACTGGACGGATAGAGGCCGACTATAGCGTGAAAGGTTGCGAACCAAGCACAAAACCGCCACTCATGTGCAATACATATGTACCGCACTCCAAGTGCTGCCATCGGATGTACTGACGCCCACGCGATAGACCACTGTCGCGATGTCTGTCCTGTTTATATTCGGGAGGATTCACTTAAAAAAAGGATTTTTTTTCATGGGCATTGTTCGTCAATCCGCCACCTCGCCATACAGCCGTAGCCCGGCGGATGCGCGGCCATCACGTAAAACGTCAGGCAGTGGACTGCCCGACCACCCACCTGCGGTGAAGAACTTTCGTCCAGACGTCGAGCATGCGGGCGTAGAAGTGGTTCGGCCAAGTGACACGCCATTCGCCGCCGTCACCGTTGAATCGTTGCCGCCTACCGAGGTGGTGCCTATCCACCCGGCGGTCACCACACTTGAGCGCTATCGTTTGAGAGCGCCGGCGACCCTGCCTGCGGCCAACGACTCGGGTCTCAGGATCATCAAGGGGCGCACTTACGCCGATATCGGTGCCGGCGAGATTGTCCAGGTTCGGCAGAGCGCACCCACTGGTGAGTATCGCGCGACACTGGTCTCTGAACTGAAGGCGTCGGGGCCGGAACTGTTCTTCGATCCGCAAAGCGCAACGTGGAAGCCTGGGCGTGCTCAGCGCCTCGGTAACCGTGGCACTGTCATTGATATCGATATTGATGCGCTCATTCACCAAGTAAGAAATCATTCGGCAAAAAAGCAGCGGGTTCACACCGGATTCAATGATGCGTTTGAACGCAAGACCGCAAACGACGCCCTGCTGGTTGCGCGCGGGTTGAAGCAGTTTGCGCCGGAGGAGGCAGCCTTGATTCGTTCGGAACTGCGCGTGGTTGAAGGCATTTTCGCGGATGCCGCTCACGTCGCAGGTCTGAATGACACAGAAACCGCGGCCGTTCATGAAAGTTTCTTTGGCAGCGAGCATCGCGCCGTTGCCTCGCAGGTTGCTGAATCAGTCGCGCGAGGTCTGGCGCTTTCCAGGGAGTATCAAGGTCGTTGGGGGGAGGAAAAATTCCTCGGGGTTGATACCGATACCAACAGCGAAGCCTGGATGTACAAGGGCAATTTTCATGGCCGGTTCTTCCTCAATCGCAAGTACATGCGGCAGGGGGAGTTGAGCATGTCTTTGGGTCATGAAATGTTGCACACCAACAGAATCGACCGTTTCCATTCGATTGGCCCAAACGCGGCAGATTTTTTCTATCTGGACGGCGATATGCGCAGCCTGCTGGGTGGGGACCCGCCAACCCGTTACGACGTTGCCGAGCGCGGCGTTTCCGAGTTGATCATGCGCGGTGGTTTGACCGTCGATTATCTGAACGCCTTTTCGGATTACCACGACAGCTTCCTGTTCGGTATCAGCGATTACTTGGGCATTGGCGACGATCTGGACCTGAAGACGGCGGTAAAACTGTTCAATGCCAATCCGCTGATGCGTGCGCACATGGCGTCGAACAATGCCGACAGCATTATTTACGCAGCAAAAAGCATGCAGGTGCTGCACCGCGCCAAGACCGAATATGCATGGCTCGACAGCCTGATCGACGATTGATTCGGACGAACGCAAATAAGTAGTTCGCAGCCGGCGGTATTCACCAATTCCCTTGCATAGCCGCAGGCTGCGATCTTTTCATCATGCTTCAGCGCTTGTTCAAGCCCCGCGCCAAGCGATCACCGCCCAACTGAATCACCGCCACCAGCGCCACCAGCAACACAATCACCGTCAGCATGATCTGGCTGTCGAAACGCTGATAGCCGTAGCGGTAAGCGATATCCCCCAGGCCGCCGGCGCCAATCGCGCCGGCCATGGCCGAGGAGTTGATCATCGTCACCAGGGTGATGGTGAACCCGCCGACAATCCCTGGCAGCGCCTCGGGCAGCAGCACATGCCAGACGATGTGCCAGCGCCGGCAACCCATCGCCTGCGCAGCTTCGATCAAGCCGTGGTCAACTTCACGCAAGCTCACCTCGGCGATCCGTGCAAAGAACGGCGTGGCAGCAATGGTCAGCGGCACCACCGCCGCCCACACGCCGTAGGTAGTGCCGACGATCAGCCGCGTAAACGGGATCAGCGCGACCATCAGAATCAGAAACGGGATCGAACGGAACAGGTTCACGAATGCGCCCAGGGCGCGGTTCAGCACCGGTGCTGCGTAGATCCCGCCCTTGTCGCTGGTGACCAGAATCACCGCCATGGGAATGCCCACCAGCAGCGCGATCAACGACGACACGCCGACCATCAAAAACGTGTCGATGAAACCCTGCAGCAAGCGATCAAACCACATAACCCAGCACCTCCACCCGTTGCGCCCATTGTCCGGCGCGTTGGCGCAATGTTTCGGCGTCCAGCGAAGCACCGCTGACCGCCAACAGCAACTGCCCCAGCGCGTGGCCCTGAATCCGTTCGACGCCGCCCTGCAACAACTTCACCCGCCCACCGAGGGCCGCGAATAACGCGGCCAGATCGGGCTCGTCGCTGGCGCTGCCAGTGAACTGCAAACGCAGAACCACAGCTGCTTCGCTGGAGGGCGAATGCGCGTGCAGACGGCTTTGCAACTCTTGCGGCAACGCATGTTGCAGCGGCGCAAGCAGTGTTTGGCTGACCTCGTGTTGCGGGTTGCCGAACACTTCCCAGACCGGACCTTGCTCGACGATTCGTCCGTGTTCCAGCACCACCACGCGGTCGCAGATTTCGCGAATCACTGCCATTTCGTGGGTTATCAATACGATGGTCAGGCCCAGACGCTGGTTGATCTCGCGCAGCAAACCGAGGATCGATTGCGTGGTCTCCGGATCGAGCGCCGAAGTCGCTTCGTCACACAGCAGAATATCCGGGTCATGCACCAGTGCGCGGGCGATGCCGACACGCTGTTTCTGCCCGCCTGAGAGCTGCGCCGGATAAGCCTTGTGCTTGCCTTGCAGGCCCACCAGTTCCAGCAGTTCGCGGACCTTGTTCTCGCATTGCTCTTTGGGCACACCGGCGACTTTCAGCGGCAACTCGACGTTCTGCCAAACGGTCTTGGCCGACATCAGATTGAAGTGCTGGAAAATCATGCCGATTCGCCGACGCAGAGCGACCAAACGGTTTTCATCGAACTCGCCAATGTCCACTTGATCGATCAGCACCCGCCCTGAAGTCGGTTGTTCCAGTCGATTGATCGTACGAATCAGCGACGACTTGCCGGCGCCGCTGCGGCCGATAATCCCGAACACTTCGCCGCGCTGGATCGCCAGGTCGATGCCTTGCAGCGCAGCGACCGGGCCTTGCCGGCCGTTGTAGGTTTTGCCGAGGTTGATGAAGCGCACGTGGGCGCGGTTCAGTTCCGGGTGCAGTTCTGTGCGTTCAGCATTCTTTGGCTCTGGAATCTCCAGTCGCCGTTGGGTCGCGGCCGTCATGCTCAGCTTTCCCAACCGGCCTGGTACAGCTTGCCGTGGGCCTTATCCAGTGCCGCGCGAACGGCTGGGGAATGCTGGTAGATATCGACGAATTTGATCAGGCGCGGGTCGGTTTTGCTCTTTGGCTGAATCACGAACTGGATCACGTACTCCTTGTGATCGAGGCCATCGAACAGCAGCGCCGAGCCGGCATCGAAGGTCTTCGCCAGGCGAATATAGGCCGGGTAGCCCTGGACCAGATCAGCGTCGTCGTAAGCGCGCACCAGTTGCACGGCTTCAACCTGGAGGATTTTGATTTTCTTCGGGTTGGCGACGATGTCGTCTTCGGTGGCTTTGTAGCCGACGCCCGGTTTGAGTTTGATCAGACCGGCCTTGGCCAGCAGTTGCAGACCGCGACCGCTGTTGATCGGGTCGTTGGCGATGGCAACGCTGGCGCCTTCCGGTAACTCGTCGAAGCTTGTGTATTTCTTCGAGTAGAGACCGACGTTGTTGATGATCCCCGGGGCGAACGGCACCAGGTCAAAACCTGCGGCGGCTTTGGCATTTTCGAGGAACGGGATGTGCTGAAAGTAGTTCACGTCAATGTCGCCGGCGGCGAGGCTGACGTTCGGTGCGATCCAGTCGGTGAACTCCACCAGCTCGACTTTCAGGCCTTGTTTGCTGGCCTCTTCGACGGCGGCTTCCAGCGGGATGGCGAAGGCTGCGGTGGTGCCGATTTTCAGCGGGGCGTCGGCGGCGAAAACCGCCGAGCTGAACAGGCCGAGGGCCAGGGCCAGTGCTTTGACTGGGTGGGACAGGATTTTCTTGGTCATGATGAGTTTTCCAGTCAGTGCATAAATTTGTGGTGTCTGTTCGGGCCTTATCGCTGGCAAGCCAGCTCCCACAGGTTTTGTGAACGCCACAGACCCTTGTGGGAGCTGGCTTGCCAGCGATGCTTTTAGCGGCGAAACGCGGAACCCGTGTGTTGCTCCGGCAACTGCGCCTCCCGGTGAAACAGTTTTTCCCGCAGGCTGCCCGTGTCATAAGCGGTCTTGTACGACCCACGCCGCTGCAACTCCGGAATCACCAAATCAATGAAATCCACGTAGCTTTCAGGCGTGACGATGCGGGTCAGGTTAAAACCGTCCAGACCGGTTTCGGCGATCCACGATTCCAGCTCATCCGCCACTTGCTCAGCCGAGCCGACCACGGTGATATAGCGACCACCGAGGGCGTGCTGGTCTAGCAACTTGCGCCGGGTCCAGTCGTTGTTTTGCAGGTTTTTGGTCGCGGATTGAATGGCGTTGCTCTTCACGTACTGGATCGGTTCGTCGATCTCGTACTGGGAAAAGTCGATGCCAGTGGACGCCGAGAAATGCGCAACACCCGCCTCGGCGCTGGCGTAACTCAGGTACTCGGCGTGCTTGGCCCAGGCGGCTTTTTCAGTTGCACCGACGATCACGTTGAGGCCCATGAACACCTTGATGTCCTCGGGATTGCGCCCGGCCTCTATAGCGCTGGCGCGGACCTTGTCGACCTGAACCTTGGTCGACGATTTGTTCTGGCCGCTGATGAACACGCACTCGGCGTGACGCCCGGCAAACAGCAAACCGCGATCAGAACTGCCGGCCTGAAACAGCACCGGCGTGCGCTGTGGCGACGGCTCGCAGAGGTGATAACCCTCGACCTGATAGAACTCGCCCTTGTGCTCGACCTTGTGCACTTTTTCCGGTTGGGCGTAGATACGCTGTTCGCGGTCGTTGAGCACCGCACCGTTTTCCCAGCTGCCTTCCCAGAGTTTGTAGAGCACTTCAAGGTATTCGTCGGCCTGGTCGTAGCGCCGGTCATGCTCGACTTGCTCGCTCAGGCCCATGGCTTTGGCGGCGCTGTCGAGGTAACCGGTGACGATGTTCCAGCCCACGCGACCACGGCTCAGATGATCGAGTGTCGACATGCGCCGGGCGAACAGATACGGCGGCTCGTAGGTGAGGTTGGCAGTCAGGCCGAAACCGAGGTTTTGCGTCACGGCAGCCATCGCCGAAACCAGCAACAACGGATCGTTGACCGGTAACTGGATCGACTCCTTCAGCGTGACATCTACCGAGTTCTGATAGACGTCGTACACGCCGACGATGTCGGCGATGAACAGCCCGTCGAACAGCCCTCGCTCCAGCAACTGCGCCAATTCGGTCCAGTATTCGATTCTATTGAATTGGGTCGACGTGTCGCGCGGGTGCGTCCACAAGCCATGGTTGATATGGCCGATGCAGTTCATGTTGAACGCGTTGAGCAGGATTTTTTTCTTGCTCATCAGATGGTGCCCCGCAGTGGCGGGTTTTCATCGTTGAGGTAGTAATTGCCAACCGCGTGATACTTCCAGCGCACCGGGTCGTGCAGGGTGTGCACCCGGGCGTTGCGCCAGTGGCGGTCGAGGCCGTGTTCGATCAGCGTGGCCTGGCTGCCGGCCAGTTCGAACAGCGTGCTGCCGGCGGCCAGCGAAATTTCAGTACTGATGGCGCGTGCTTCGGCGACGGCAATCGATGCCGCGGCGACGGTGTCCGCGTTGGTTTCGGCTTGCGCGACATCTAGGAATTCGCCTGCGCGTTCAAGCAAAGCCTCGGTCGCGTGCAGGCGAATACTCAAGTGGCCGAAGCTTTTCAGTGTCAGCGGATCTTCAGTGGCATTGTCATTACCCGAGTCGATCCATGGCCGGGTTTTGCTGCGCACAAAGTGCAGCGCATCTTCATAAGCGGCGCGGGCGATACCGGTGTCGATGGCGGCGTGAAGGATCTGCGCAAGCGGGCCGACGGTGGTCGGGCGTTCGAAGGCGCTTTGAAACGGCAGCACGTCTTGCGCTGCGACATACACGTCTTCGAACACCACTGAACCGCTGCCAGTGGTGCGCTGGCCGAAGCCGCTCCAGTCGTCGATCACGCTCAGGCCTTTGCTGTCAAGCGGGACGAAGGCCAGTTGCTGCACGCCGTTTTCATCGACCACGGAGGTAGGAATGCGCTGCGCGTAAATCGCCCCGGTTGCGTAGAACTTGCGGCCGTTGATGCGATAGCCGTCGCCATCACGTTTGAGGCTGGTAACGCGGTCGTGGGCGGTTCTGGTGCCCAGTTCCGCCAGTGCATTGCCAAAGCGCTGACCGGCCAGCACCTCGGCGTACAACCGTTGTTTCTGCGCGTGGCTGCCGTTTACCCTGAGGACTTCGAGGGCATAGAAATGGTTCTGCGGAATCTGCCCAAGAGAGCCGTCAGCCTGAGCGATCAGGGCGATGACTTTGGCCAGCGTGACGTTGGACACAGCGGCGCCGCCGTATTCCTTGGGGACAGTGATGCCCCACAGGCCGGAGCGGGAAAACACGTCGAGTTCGGGCAGCGGCAGGCGTCGTTCACGGTCGCGCAGGGCGCTGTCGCGTTTGAAATCTTCGGCCAGGTCGCTGGCGACGATCAGGGCTTGCTCATCGCTGGTAATGACCGCGACGGGATGGGAAAAAGTCATGTGCTTCTCCAGAGATCTGGTCAAAAGTGTTCTGGTCAAATCCAGGAATGGCGAGCCGGCAACGTGCCGTTCAGGCGATAGGCGCCGACCGCGTGATATTTCCAGCGCACCGGGTCGTGCAGCGTGTGCACGCGGGCGTTGCGCCAGTGACGGTCGAGGTTGAATTCGGCGAGGGTGGCGCGGCTGCCCGCCAGTTCGAAAAGCTTTTCGCTGGCCAGCAGCGAGATCTCGGTGGTCAGCACTTTGGCTTCAGCCACGGCAATCGAGGCGCGGGCGGCGGACTCGGCGGTGACTGGCGCGGCATGTACCTGATCGAGCACTTGCCCGGCCTTGCGCAGCAGCGCTTCGGCGGCATGCAGTTCGATTTTCAGCTTGCCGATGTCAGCTATGACATAGAGGTCATCGCTGGCGCGCTCGACCTTGGCGTCAATCCATGGCCGCGCGCGGGTTTTGACAAACTCGATGGCGTCTTCGATGGCGCCACGGGCGATGCCGGCGTCGATCGCTGCTTGAATCAGTTGTGACACCGCGCCTTGAATGTTCGGGGTTTCGTTGATCTTCCAGTTGTCGACGACAAGGCTCGCTTCGACGCGCACGTTGTTCAGCAGGATCGTGCCGCTGGCGGTGGTGCGCTGACCGAAACCCGACCAATCATCAACAATGCGCAAACCCGGTGTGCCGCGGCGGACGAAGGCCAGCACTTGCTTGCCGTCATCGTTGAGCGCTTTGACCGCGACCCAGTGCGCAAACAGCGCGCCGGTGGAATAAAACTTCTGGCCGTTGATCACGTACTCATCGCCGTCAGCGGTGATGCGCGCTTTCAGTTCCAGGGTGTTTTTGGTGCCGCGTTCAGGGCCGGCATTGCCGATGCGCCAGCCTTCCAGAACACTTTGGAACAGCTGCCTTTTCTGCGCTTCGGTGGCGCAGCCAAGCACCAGGTTGATGATGCCGAACTGGTTCTGCGGGATCTGTCCCAGCGCCGGATCGGCGGCGGAAATAATTGCGAACACCTCGGCCAGCGTGACGAACGAAACCTGCGGACCACCGTATTCGCGCGGAATGGCAATGCTGCCCAGACCACTGCGGGTGAACTGTTCGATTTCCGACCACGGCAATTTGCGTTGGCGGTCGCGCTTGGCGGCCTGCACGCGGGCGACTTGCGCCAGCTCAAGGGCGGCCTCTAGGGCTTGGGCGTCGTTGCGCAAGACTTGCGCGGGCAACAACAGCGGGGCGATGTCCAGATCGGACTGGACGATTGCATCTGCCAGACTGGACATCAGTGCCGCTCCTTGGCTGCACGCAATGCCCTGGCGATCTGCACTGGGGTGATTGTGTTCCGGACCATACTACCTACCTCACTTCTCATGAAAACGCCGCACAGTGCAGCGAAAGAAAGAATGTCCGGTGGTCCGGTTCATATACCCTAAACGTGTATAAAAATTAAATAAACTAACTTTTAGGAATATGTATAGAAGGGTTGATGGTCGAGTTGGTCAAGATTTCCAAGGTTGGTAAAACACTTGCGGTGAACGTGAACGATGGTGAGGCGAACGTTCCCTCACCCGTTGGATTCACTGCTAAGGCTTGCGCATTTCGGCCGCCTTGAGTGCTTGCCTCAATGGCACCTTCAAGTAGGGGTTCACGCAACCGATCTTCAGTGTCCGTGGCGGTGCCCAGCGCGAGTTGTTGCCGACCCGGTCGAGGATGCAGTAGGTCACGTCCAGGCGCATATCCTCGCCGGCTTCGACGATGACCGCCGGCGGCACCCAGACCTGAATCGGCAGCCCGATATCGGCAGCCGTGATCGGCGCGAGATCCATACGGACATCGCCCCAGCGCAAAGTGATGGCGTCGTCTTCCGCCATGTTCAGGTAGGGCTCTATGGTCAGTGGCACACCGCGTTTGATCTGATTCGGATTCACCCCCTGACGGCGAATGGCATCGGGAATTATCACCGGCGCCAGTTGCTGGTTTTCGTCACCGCACACGGCGGCTGGCTGGCCGCCAGGACAATCGAGTTTGACCCGCACGCGCGTTGCCGCCGACAGTGCCGCGCCGTGACCGACTTGCATCACCCGGTAGTGGATACGCGCGGTGCCGTTGGCAATGAAACTCTCCGGCACACGCATGCTGATCGACTCGCCAACGTCCTCGGCGGTCAGCACCTTTGATGCGACGTAGCACTTGTTCCAGAACAGTTCGATCAGGTCGCCGCAGTCCATGTCGGGATAGGGCGAAACGGCGACCAGCAGATGTGCGGCGGCGGTCAGGTTGATGCCGGTTTTTTGCGCTGGCGACAGTGTCGGTGCTGCCAGTTCGGGGGTATGCGAAGTGCGAGTCATCGATTTCTCTCCTTGAAGCCTTGCAGCGAAGTCCGTTTCTGGAAGAACAAATGGCATGAATCAACTGGCAATAAAGCAATGAACATTTTGTTCAACTTGAGAGCGAGTTGATTAAACTAAGTAGTGCCGGTTGGCGACTAGATAAGAGGGTGCGGGGAGGGGTGTCAATAGTCGGCGGTAGTTAATCTGGGAATCGAGGTTCTATCAGAAGTTTCCTACGCTTCTGAAGTCGAACTCCTAGGCGTAAAGGCGAATCTGACTACCTTTCACAGGCTTTTTTAGCCGTTTTGACGCAGAGTTATTCATACTCACGCCAGTGACATTCGATAAGTTTCAGACGAGTTTTATCTGTTGCAGAACATATATACATGTAGTGCATTGAGTGTGTCTGCTGTGTATATAGTCGGGAGGGGATTGAGCGGGGTGAAGATAACTTCCATCCATGGAAGTTTGAGAGGGTGCATTAAACAATCTCAGGCGTGATTCAGGAACTTGCTGAGAAACTGTTGAGTGCGTTCTTCTTTCGGGTTGGCAAACAACGCTTTGGCTTCACCTTGTTCAACGATCACGCCCTTGTCGAAAAACACCACGCGGTTGGCCACGTCACGGGCGAAGCCCATTTCGTGGGTGACGATCACCATGGTGCGTTTTTCTTCAGCGAGACCGCGGATGGTCGCCAGCACTTCGCCGACCAGTTCCGGGTCGAGGGCCGAAGTCGGCTCGTCGAACAGGATCACTTCCGGCTCCATCGCCAACGCACGGGCAATCGCGACGCGCTGTTGCTGACCCCCGGAAAGTCGACGCGGATAAGCGTCTTCCTTGCCGGCGAGACCGACCTTGGTCAGTAGCTTCTTGCCCAGGGCAACCGCTTGTTCGCGCGGCATCTTCTTGACCACGATCGGCCCTTCGATGACGTTTTCCAGAGCGGTGCGATGGGGGAAGAGGTTGAAGTTCTGGAACACGAAGCCCACGTGCTGGCGCAGATTGCGCACCAGACCTTGCTGCTGGTTCAGCGGGCGGCGGGTATCGATTTCGATATCGCCGACCTTGATCCGGCCGCTGGTGGGTTCTTCAAGGAAATTCAGGCAGCGCAGGAACGTCGTCTTGCCCGAGCCGCTAGGGCCGATGATCGCGACGACCTCGCCTTCCTTTACCTCAAGGTCAATGCCGTTGAGCACCACTTGACCCTTGAACTGCTTTGTCAGTTTTTCCACGACAATCATGGGGTCAGTACTCCTGGTCGTGCCGATTGACCCGCTCTTCCAACTTGTTCTGCAAGTGCGACAGCACCGTGGCCAGAATCCAGTAGATCAGCGCGGCGGCAAGATACATGGTGAAGACTTCGAAAGTCCGGGCGGTAATCAGCTGCGCCTGACGGAATAGTTCCGGCACCTGAATGGTTGCGGCCAGTGCCGTGTCCTTGACCAGTGAAATGAAGCTGTTGCCCAGCGGCGGCAATGCCGTGCGCATCGCTTGCGGCAGAATGGCCCGACGCAAGGTTTGCGCGCGGGTCATGCCGATGCTCGCAGCGGCCTCCCACTGGCCGCGTTCGATCGAGCCGATCGCGGAGCGCAGGATTTCACAGGCGTAGGCGGCCATGTTCAGCGAGAAGCCGATCAGCGCCGCTGGCAGCGGATCAAGCTCCAGGCCCATTTGCGGCAAGCCGTAATAGATCACGAACAGCTGCACCAGCAACGGCGTGCCGCGAAAGAACGACACGTAGATGCGGGCCAGCCAGCTGACCGACTTGAAGCGCGACAGGCGCATCAACGCCAGGCCAAAGCCCAGCAGCAGGCCGAAGAACATCCCGCCGAGGCTGAGGACAACCGTGTAATACGCGCCCTTGAGCAGGAAGGGCGCGGAATCAAGTGCGAGTTGGAAAGCTTCTTCCATTATTTAGTGACGTCTGCGTTGAAGTATTTTTCCGACAGCTTCTTCAGGGTGCCGTCTGCACGCAGTTCGTCGAGGGCCTTGTTCAGGGCGGCCAGCAGTTCCGGCTCGTTTTTGCGCAAGGCAATGCCGGACTCCTGACGGGAAAAGGCTTCACCGGCAGCGACAGTTTTCGGAGCTTTTTTGGCGTACTCAAGGGCGGCCAGACGGTCGATCAGGATAGCGTCAGTGCGGCCATTGTTCAGGTCGGCGAACTTGGTCGGATCATCATCGTAGGTACGCACGTCTGCACCCGGCACGTTGGCGCGGACCCACTGCTCGTAGTTGGTGCCCAGACCTACACCGACTTTCTTGCCGGCCAGGTCAGCGGCGGTCTTGATGTTCAGTGCGGATTCCTTGTTCTTCAGCACCAACGCCTGGATACCGGAGACGGTGTACGGTTCGGAGAAGTCGTACTTCTTCTTGCGCTCCTCGGAGATGGTCACCTGATTGACCACGACGTCCAGGCGCTTGGATTCCAGCGCAGCGAGGATGCCATCCCATTTGGTTGGCTGGATCTTGGCTTTGACACCGAGTTTTTGCGCCAGGGCTTCGGAGAGCTCGACTTCGAAACCGGAGAGTTTGCCGTCGGCATCGACGAAGCTGAACGGTGGGTAAGTGCCTTCCAGGCCGACGTTGATAACGCCTTTGTCCTTGATCTGTTGCAACTGCTCACCGGCCACTGCCTGGCCGATCAGACCGGCGCTCAGCGCCAGGCCCAGCGAACCAACCAGCAGATTGCGACGTAGTGCGGAAAAATTCATGACAAGCCCCTGTGTTTTCTTATGGAAGACGCTTAAGGAATGTAGGCAAATGGGTGATTTGAACGACAGCGCTATCCTGCCTTAAAGCAGCTTATGCGTCTCTCGCGAAATTCGCCTGCGGCGAGACTATATGGCTTCTGTCTTAGACTTGAAAATACTAATTATTTAATTTGATATTCATTTTTAGAATATATGGCGAATTCGAAAAAATCGCAGCCTTTCTCCTCTCAGGAGCTGCCGAAGGCTGCGATCTTTTGATCTGTCGGCTACAGAAAATCCTTATAGGCGAACAACGCCGGGGCCCCACCGGTGTGCAGAAAAATAATCGGACCTTGATCGAAGCGCGAACGGCCAATGCCATCGAGCAAACCCGCCATGGCCTTGCCGGTATACACCGGGTCGAGTAACAGGCCTTCCTGACTGGCTAACAACTTTACCGCCGCCAGTGTCCCGGCATTCGGTTCGCCGTAGCGCGGGCCGAAGTATTCGTCCCACAATTCGACTTTGAAGCTTGCCGGCAGCGCTACACCGAGCAGCTCCGCCGTGCGTTCGGCCAGACCCTGCACCTTCGGGCGCTGGTCTTCTTCGCTACGCGAAACGGTTACGCCGATCACCGGCAATTCGGGCAACGCTTCGCTCAGGGCCAGCGCCAGACCGCTGTGCGTGCCGGCGCTGCCCGAAGCCAACACCACGGCAGCAAAGTCGAGGCCGGTGTCTTTGATCTGCTCGGCCAGTTCCAGGCCTGCACGCACATAACCCAGCGCACCGAGCGCATTCGAGCCACCGATCGGCACCAGATACGGCTTCTTGCCGTTGCTGCGCAGGCGCGCGGCGAGGGCGGCCAGTTGTTCGTCGGCGTTGTCGAGGTTTTCGACCAGCTCGACTTTGGTGTCGAACAGATCCAGCAGCAGTCGATTGCCGTTGCCGGTGTAATTGCTGTCGTCAGTGCCCAACGGATTTTCCAGCAGCGCGACACAACTCAGGCCCAGTTTGGCGGCCAGCGCTGCGGTCTGGCGAACATGGTTCGATTGCAGTGCGCCGGCGGTGATCAGCGTGTCGGCGCCCTGCGCGAGCGCATCGGCGGCGAGGTATTCGAGTTTGCGTAATTTGTTGCCACCCATGGCCAGCGGCGTCAGATCATCGCGTTTGATGTAAACGTCGCGGCCGAGCCAGGCAGAGAGGCGCTCAAGTTTTTCCAGTGGGGTTGGTTGGCCGAGCAGGTCGAGACGGTTAAAACGGTCCAGCTGTTGTTTAATCATGAGTCCGTACTGGCGGAGAAAGATGAAAGGACTATAGGCAGTCGATTTTGCAGGGGCAACCGCGAATCGCTTATAGCCAAATGGACTGAGGCCAGCACTATCGGTTCTTAATTCGCCCTCGCAAGCATGCCGTAAAGTGGTCGCCGTTGACGCGGCCAGACAGTCCGGCCGCCCGTGAGGAGTCTTTATCGTGAGCGAGCGTTCCAGCCATTGGCAATTGCAGACCATCGTCAGCCAACTGCGCACCGCGCGGGATCAGTGGCGCGCACAGAATGGCCGGGCCACCGGCGAGCAGGGTGGCCGCGAGTTGCCGTCGCGGGCGGCGATGGCGGAGATTCTCGAGGCTTTATGTGGTGCGTTGTTCCCGATGCGCCTGGGGCCGGTCGATCTGCGCGAAGAAAGTGAAGATTTTTATGTGGGGCACACCCTCGACGTCGCGTTGAATGCCTTGCTGGCGCAGACGCGACTTGAGCTGCGTTATGTTGCCCGGCACAGCGCGCAGGTCGACACCGAAGTTGATGCTCGGGCGATCCAGATCGTCCAGGATTTCGCCGTTGCCTTGCCGGGGTTGCGCACGCTGCTCGACACCGACGTGCTGGCGGCCTATCACGGCGATCCGGCAGCGCGCAGCGTTGATGAAGTGCTGCTGTGCTACCCGGGGATTCTGGCGGTGATTCACCATCGTCTGGCGCACCATTTGTATCGCGCCGGGTTGCCGTTGCTGGCGCGGATCAGCGCGGAAATCGCTCACTCGGCGACGGGCATCGATATCCACCCGGGCGCGCAGATCGGCCGCAGTTTTTTCATCGACCACGGCACGGGTGTGGTGATCGGCGAGACCGCGATTATTGGTGAGCGGGTGCGGATTTATCAGGCAGTGACTTTGGGCGCCAAACGCTTCCCGGCAGATGAAGACGGGCAGTTGCAGAAGGGCCATCCACGGCATCCGATTGTTGAAGATGACGTGGTGATTTATGCCGGGGCGACGATTCTTGGACGGATCACCATTGGCAAGGGCTCGACCATTGGCGGCAATGTGTGGCTGACCCGCAGTGTGCCGGCCGGGTGCAATTTGACTCAGGCCAATTTGCAGCATGATGACGGGACGCAGAAGTAGGTTTCTGAATCTGCGTTGCTGCTTCGGGCCTCATCGCGAGCAGGCTCGCTGCCACAGTGGAACGCACTCCAAAGTGGGAGCGAGCCTGCTCGCGAATGTTTTAAGGTTGTATCGAGATAATGGCCTTCCGCCAATTGTTCAGTGAACGATTCGCCCAAAACCAACGTCATACCCCTCCTTGAGCTAGCGTAGGAAAGCTACCGCTTAGCCGTGCGATTAGTCCTTAGCGCCCTATCCATGTTTAACTTGAACGTTCATTCAAGTTAAACCGGTGGTTCGCTGCCCGCTCACAACAGGAGGCTTGCCTTTGCTGAGTCCGATCATTTCAGCCACGTTTCAACCCCTAGAGGTGCACGTTTCATGAGTGCATCGTCTACCCCCGCCAGCGGTCTGGTGCGGATGAATCCGCCGGTGTTCTATTTCGCCGCGACGTTTATTCTGCTGTTTGGTCTCGTTGTCATCGCCATGCCGCAACAGGCCGGTGCCTGGCTGCTTGAAGCACAAAACTGGGCGGCCAACACGGTCGGCTGGTATTACATGCTCGCGATGACGCTGTATCTGGTCTTCGTGGTGGTCACCGCGTTATCCGGCTACGGCAAGATAAAACTCGGTGCCGACCACGACGAACCCGAGTTCAGTTATCTGTCCTGGGCCGGCATGCTGTTCGCCGCCGGGATCAGCATTACGCTGTTCTTTTTCTGCGTTTCAGAGCCGTTGACTCACATGCTGCAGCCGCCGCAAGGCGAGGCCGGCACCGCGGATGCGGCGCGTCAGGCCATGCAGGTGCTGTTTCTGCACTGGGGCCTGCATGGCTGGGGCGTTTTCGCCTTCGTCGGCATGGCCCTGGCGTACTTCGCCTATCGGCATAACCTGCCGCTGGCCCTGCGCTCGGCGCTGTATCCACTGATCGGCAAACGCATCAACGGCCCGATTGGTTACGCGGTGGATGGCTTCGGCATCATCGCCACGGTGTTCGGTCTCGGCGCCGACATGGGCTTCGGTGTGCTGCACCTCAACTCGGGTCTCGACTACCTGTTCGGCATTGCCCACACACAGTGGATTCAGGTCGGCCTGATCACGCTGATGATGGGCGCGGCGATCCTCGTCGCCGTGGCCGGGGTCGATAAAGGCGTGCGGGTGATGTCCGACATCAACATGCTGCTGGCCTGTGCGCTGCTGCTGTTCGTGCTGTTCGCCGGCCCGACTCAGCACCTGCTCAACACCTTGATCCAGAACATCGGCGACTACCTCGGCGCTTTGCCGATGAAGAGTTTCGACCTCTACGCCTATGACAAACCGAGCGACTGGCTCGGCGGCTGGACAGTGTTCTACTGGGCCTGGTGGATTGCATGGTCGCCGTTCGTGGGCCTGTTCATTGCGCGGATTTCCCGTGGTCGCACCATCCGTGAATTCGTTTTCGGCGTGCTGTTGATTCCGCTCGGTTTCACCTTGGCGTGGATGTCGATCTTCGGCAACAGCGCCATCGATCAGGTGCTCAATCACGGAATGTCGGCGATGGGCATGTCGGCGATCGAGAATCCGTCGATGACCCTCTACCTGCTGCTGGAAACCTACCCGTGGAGCAAAACTGTCATCGCCGTGACGGTGTTTATCAGCTTCGTATTCTTCGTCACCTCTGCTGACTCCGGCACGGTGGTGCTCTCGACCCTGTCCGCCAAGGGCGGCAACCCTGACGAAGACGGGCCTAAATGGCTGCGGGTGTTCTGGGGCGCGATGACAGCGTTGATCACCAGTGCGCTGCTGTTCTCCGGCAGCATCGATGCACTCAAGTCAGCGGTGGTGCTGACCTCGTTGCCGTTCTCGTTGATTCTGTTGCTGATGATGTGGGGCCTGCACAAGGCGTTCTATCTCGAATCGCAGAAGCAGATCGCGCAACTGCATTCGCTGGCGCCGGTGTCCGGTTCGCGGCGCGGCACGGGTGGCTGGCGACAACGCCTGAGCCAGGCTGTGCACTTCCCGTCGCGTGATGAGGTGTACCGTTTCATGGACAGCACGGTGCGCCCGGCGATCGAAGAAGTGACGGCGGTGTTCGTCGAGAAGGGCTTGAATGTGGTCACTCAGCCCGATCCTGCGCACGACAACGTCAGCCTGGAAATCGGCCATGGCGAGCAGCATCCGTTCATCTATCAGGTGCAGATGCGCGGCTACTTCACGCCGTCGTTCGCACGTGGCGGCATGGGCTCCAAACAGCTCAACAATCGCCGTTACTACCGCGCTGAAGTGCACCTGAGCGAGGGCAGTCAGGATTACGATCTGGTGGGTTACACCAAGGAACAGATCATCAACGACATCCTCGACCAGTACGAACGCCACATGCAGTTCCTGCACCTGGTGCGTTGATCATGAGCTGGGCGCCGGGTCTGTTCAGGACTCGGCGCTCAGCGCCATGAACAACACCATCGCCGCCACCGGCACGCCGAACACCACACTGCCGATCCCCAGCTCCGCTCCCACGGACTGGCCGGCATGCACCACCCCCACCGCGCCATTAATCACCGTCAACGCCAGCCACAGCGCGGCGAAGCCGTAGGCCAATGTCTGCCGGCTGAAGCCGATACGCTCGCCGATGTAGAGCATCAGGGCCAGAAGGACCAGGCCGAAGAAAATGATGATGGCGGTGTGCATGGGTGTGCCTGCCTGTGGATGTGCATTGCCCGAAAGATCGCCTCCTCGGTACTACTTGTTGGAGCATAGTCAAACCAGACCCACTATTCTGCATTCGTCCGTTGACTCGTCTGACGACCACTGCGCTGGAGCGTATTGACCAGACGGTCCGGGTTGATCAGCGCTACAGTTCCCACCCGGAGTTTCTGGCTGGCGCAGCTTTGCGCGAACTATCGGCCTGACTGAGATCCTGTGGGAGCGAGCTTGCTCGCCAAGCAGTCGACACCTGTTTCAAGACAAACAAGAGAGGATTCGATGACTTACACCGCTGCCGAAAATCGCTACGACTCCATCCCTTACCGCCGCGTCGGCCGCAGCGGTCTGGTACTGCCGGCGCTGTCACTGGGCCTGTGGCACAACTTTGGCGACAGCACGCCGATCGACACCCAGCGCGCCTTGCTGCGCACCGCGTTCGACCTGGGGATCAACCACTTCGACCTGGCCAACAACTACGGCCCGCCGTATGGCAGTGCCGAAATCAATTTCGGTCGCCTGCTGCGCGAAGACTTCAAGCAGTATCGCGATGAGCTGATCATCTCCAGCAAGGCCGGTTGGGACATGTGGCCAGGCCCGTACGGCCAGGGCGGCGGTTCGCGCAAATACGTGCTGGCCAGCCTCGATCAGAGCCTGCAACGCCTCGGTCTGGACTATGTGGATATCTTCTACTCGCACCGCTTCGACCCGGACACCCCGCTGGAAGAAACCGCCAGCGCCCTCGCCACTGCGGTTCAGCAGGGCAAGGCGTTGTACATCGGCATCTCGTCGTATTCGGGCGTGAAGACCCGTGAGATGGCCGCGCTGCTCAAAGAGTGGAAAGTGCCGCTGCTGATTCATCAACCGGCCTACAACCTGCTCAATCGCTGGGTGGAAAAAGACCTGCTCGACACCACCGAAGAACTCGGCACGGGCGTCATCGCTTTCACGCCATTGGCGCAAGGTCTGCTGACCGACAAATACCTTAACGGCGTGCCGGAAGATGCGCGGGTCAATCGTCCGGGTGGTGGTTCGTTGCAGGCTTCGCACTTGTCCGAGGCGAACATCGCGCATGTGCGTGCGTTGAATGAGATCGCCAAGCGTCGCGGCCAGAGCCTGGCGCAACTGGCGCTGGCGTGGACCCTGCGTGATCCGCGAGTGACCTCGGCACTGATCGGCGCGAGCCGACCGGAGCAGATTATCGAGAACGTCGGGGCGTTGAAGAATCTGAGCTTCAGTGCTGAAGAGTTGGCGGAGATTGACCGGTTTGCCCAGGAGGGCGGGATCAATCTTTGGGAGAAGCCGTCGACGGCGGAATAAGTGACTGGCGCCGAATTATTCGGCGCCTGCTCTGATGCTTTCGCGGGCAAGTTCAGACAACGAGGAAATCGAGTCTTATCTGAAGAACGGCACATCCCCCAACACCGTAGCCCGCTGCATCACCCGCCGCGCCGGGCGGTAATCATCCACCGCGTAATGCTGCGTCACGCGGTTGTCCCAGAACGCAATGTCGTCCTGCTGCCAACGCCAGCGAATGGTGAACTCCGGCCGCGTTGCATGGGCAAACAGAAACTTCAGAATCGCCTCGCTTTCGGTTTCCGACAGCTCATTGATCTTCGACGTAAAGCCTTCGTTGACGAACAGCGAGCGCCGCCCGCTGACCGGATGCGTGCGAATCACCGGGTGCGACAGAGGTGGATTCTTGCGCCGCGCCTCTTCCCACTGCGCCAGCGCTTCGGGCGTGTTGCCATAGCGCTCCAGCGGAAACGAACGGGTGAAATCGTGAGTCGCAGTCAGCCCTTCGAGCAGGGTTTTCATGGGCGCCGACAGCGCCTCATACGCCGCAATCCCGCTGGCCCATAACGTGTCGCCACCAAACTCCGGCAGCAGCTTGGCGCTGAGTACCGCGCCCATCGCCGGCGTCGGCAGGAAGGTCACGTCGGTGTGCCAGATCGCGTTGTCGCGCACGTCGGTAACGGCGGTGTCGAGGATCAGCACTTCCGGTTGTTCCGGCACGTTCGGGTAGATCGGGTGAATGTGCAGGTCGCCAAAATACGCGGCGAAACGCGCCTGTTGCGGCGGCTCGATCGGCTGGTTGCGGAAGAACAGCACTTGAAACTTGAGCAGCGCCTGCTCGATGTCGTCGCGGTGTTCCAGGCTCAACGGCTGGCTGATATCGACGCCGCTGATCTGTGCGCCGAGGGCCGAGCTTAACGGGGTGATGTGCAGGCTGCTCATGGTGGTTCTCTAGAATTCGGGATTTAGCTTTTGTGGGAGCGAGCCTGCTCGCGAAAGCGGAGTGTCAGGCAGCAAAAATGTCGACAGAAAGTCAGCATTCGCGAGCAGGCTCGCTCCCACAGGGTTCTTTACATAGCAATTATTCAGTGGGCCTGGCCGTGCCACGGCACCAGTTTGCGTTGCAGGGCGCGCAGGCCCATCTCCATGGCGAAGGCGATCAGGGCGATGACCAAAATCCCCAGCACCACCACATCAGTCACCAGAAACTGCGCGGCCGATTGCACCATGAAGCCCAAACCGCTGGTGGCGGCGATCAGTTCGGCGGCGACCAGCGTCGACCAACCGACCCCCAGACCAATGCGCACACCGGTAAGAATGTCCGGCAGGGCGCTGGGCAGAATCACGTGGCGAATCAATTGCGCGCGAGTGGCGCCGAGCGATTGCGCGGCACGCAATTTCGCCGGGTCTACGGTGCGCACGCCGGTAGCTGTGGCGATAGCGATCGGCGCGAAAATCGCCAGGTAGATCAGCAGCACTTTCGACAACTCGCCGATGCCGCACCAGATCACGATCAGCGGCAGATAAGCCAGTGGCGGAATCGGCCGGTAGAACTCGATCAGCGGATCAAGCACGCCACGGGCGATGCGGTTGGCACCGATGGCGATACCCACTGGCACGGCGGTCAGAATCGCGAAACCGAGGCCCAGGCCTATGCGGCTCAGGCTCGCGCCGAGGTGCTGCCACAGCGTCGAATCCATGTAGCCGCTGGTCGCCAGCAACCAGCCTTTTTGCAGAACGGCAGACGGTGGCGGCAGAAACAGTGGTTCGATCAAGCCAGTGGCGGTTACTGCCCACCAGACTGCCAACAAAGCGAACAACGTCAGGAGGCTGATCCAGCGAGTGCTGAGGCTGCGGCGCACTGGAATTACGACCGAAGGGGTTTTTACTGCCGCAGCGGAAACGTCGTAACTGCTCATGCGCGCTCCTGCCGTTGAACGGCGCTACGTTGCGAGAACACTTTGCTCAGCACGTGCTCGCGGGTTTCGATAAAACGCGGGTCGGATTTGATCGCCCGTGCCGATTCACCCGCGGCGTAGCGCTGACCGAAATCCAGGTGCAAACGCTCAACGATCTGCCCCGGATTCGGCGCCAGCAGAATCAGGTCAGTGGCGAGGAACACCGCTTCTTCGATGTCGTGGGTAATCAGGAACACCGGCTTGGCCGTGCGCTGCCAGACTTGCAGCAACAGCTCCTGCATCTGTTCGCGAGTAAAGGCGTCGAGGGCGCCGAAGGGTTCGTCCATCAGCAGAACGCGCGGGTCGGCAGCGAGGGCACGGGCGAGGCCGACGCGTTGCTTTTGCCCACCGGAAAGTTGCCAGATACGGCGGTTTTCAAAACCGGATAGATCGACCAGCGCGAGCATTTCGCGGGCGATTTTTTCGCGTTTGTCTTTGGCGAGGCCGGCCAGTTCAAGACCGAATGCGACGTTGGACAACACGTCCTGCCAAGGCAGCAATGCGTCGTCCTGGAACACCACGCCGCGTTCAGCGCTCGGGCCTTTGACGGGCACGCCGTCGAGGGTGATGCGCCCGGCGCTCGGTTCAACGAAACCGGCAATCAGGTTCAACAGCGAAGTCTTGCCACTGCCGGACGGGCCGAGGGCGACCAGCAATTGCTGCGGCCCCAGGGTCAGAGAAATATCCGCCAGCACCGGTTCCGGGCTGCCCGGGTACTGTGCGCTGATGCGCTCCAGCTGTAGCAAGGCCATTGCGGTTAACTCCCGATCAGTTGGTGATGTATTTGGCGCTGACGTACGGCGCGTAGTCCGGCAGAACGGCTTCGACCTTGCCTTGTTCCTTGAGGAACGCGGCGGTGTCGGTAATGGCTTTGGTGGTCGGCGCCCCGAGGTCGCTGACCTGATCCGCCGCCAGTGGGTAGACGTTGCCTTGCAGCAGCAATGGAATGTCGCTGGCCTTGGCGCCGGAGAGCTTCACCAGTTTGTCGACGTTGGATTGATCGGCGAGCCAGGCTTTCGGGTCCTTGCGGTAATCGGCATAGGAGTCGAGGGTGACCTTGGCGAACGCGGTGACGATTTCCGGGTGTTTCTCGGCGAAGTCCTTGCGCACGATCCACGCATCGAAAGTCGGCGCGCCGAACTTGGCCAGCTCACCGGAAGTGATCAGCACTTTGCCGTTTTCCTTGGCCACACCGAGGGCCGGGTCCCAAACGTAGGTGGCGTCGATATCACCGCGTTTCCACGCCGCGATAATCGCTGGTGGGGCGAGGTTGAGGACGGTGACTTTGGAAGGATCGATGTTCCAGTGCTTCAGCGCGGCGAGCAGGCTGTAGTGACCCGTGGACACGAACGGCACGGCAATTTTCTTGCCGATCAGATCCTGTGGCGTCTTGATCCCGGAACCGTCGCGGGCGACCAGCGCTTCCGCGGCGCCGATCTGGGTGGCGATGAGGAAAGTTTCTACCGGGACTTTGCGGGTGATCGCTGCGGTCAGCGGGCTCGAACCGAGGTAGCCAATCTGCACGTCGCCGGAAGCGATGGCGGCGATGATGTCGGCGCCATTGTCGAACTTGCGCCAGCTGATATCGGCTTTGGTGGCTTTCTCGTAGGCGCCGTCGGCCTGAGCGACTTTCGCCGGGTCAACAGTGGTTTGGTAGGCGACGGTGAGGTCGGTGGCCTGAGCCAGAAAACTCGCGGCAGCCAAAGAGGCCACGGCCAGCAGGCGAAGCGGGAAATTCAGTTTCATTGAAAAGCTCCATATCAGGCGACCGAGTGTCGGCGTGAAAGGAGACTAAATGATCTAAGAATCGAGAAATAAATAACTTTTTCGAATGAGCTTATGAGCGGAAAAATCTAAGGATCAAAAGATCGCAGCCTCCGGCAGCTCCTACATGGGACAGGCGTACACCCTGTTGGAGCTGCCGAAGGCTGCGATCTTTTTTATCGACAACGCTTAGTTACTGATCGCCAGAATACTCGCCTGGTACGACCCGACAAACACGTCGAAATCGCCCACCTCGTTCTGCTCCAGCTCAGCCTGCGCCGCCAGCGAAGTTCGCGCCAGTTCCTCAAACTTCGCTTGCTCATCAGCCGCCAACGGCTCGCTGCGGAAGAACTCGGCATGTGCCTGACTCTGGCGCAGAGAGAACTGCGCGAAGCTTTCCTTGTGTTCGGCCATCGCGGCCAGCACCTGTGCCGACGGCGTCAGGGACGGATCGCGGACCTTGGCCAGTTGCGCATCCAGCGCGGTGCTGTGCGCATCAAAGCCATGGCTCTGATCCAGCAGCGCCGCCAGCGGAGCAATCTGTTCCAGCAATTCGGCTGCCCAGGACTTCATGTCGACCGGCTGGCCGTCACGCTGCAATTGCAGGCCCGGACGGCGACCTTCCTTGACCACGCTGAGGAAGTTCGAGGTGGCATTGCTGCACGAGGTGTTGGTCAGCAGCGGGCTGTCGTTCAGCGCGCAATACAGCAGGAAGGCGTCGAGGAAGCGCGACTCGGTGAGGTCGATGCCCATCGGCAGAAACGGGTTGATGTCCAGGCAGCGCACTTCGACGTACTGAATGCCACGGGCGACCAGCGCCTGGATCGGCCGCTCGCCGGTGTAGGTCACGCGTTTCGGGCGGATGTTGGAGTAGTACTCGTTTTCGATTTGCAGGATGTTGGTGTTCAGTTGCACCCATTCGCCATCCTGATGCGTGCCGACCTCAACGTACGGCGCGTAAGGCGTAGCAACGGCTTTGCGCAGGCTGTCGGTGTAGCTCGCCAGATCGTTGTAGCACGGCGTCAGGCCGGCCTGGGCGTTGCTCTGATAACCAAGGTCGCTCATGCGCAGGCTGGTCGCGTACGGCAGGTACAGCGTGTCCGGGTCCAGTTGTTCCAGCTGATGCGAACGACCGCGCAGGAAACCGGCATCCAGCGCCGGCGACGCACCGAAAAGGTACATCAGCAGCCAGCTGTAGCGACGGAAATTGCGGATCAGCGCAATGTAGGAGACTGACTGGAAATCCCGGTCGGTACCGACAAAACCTTCCGCTGCCTTGAGCAGCGGCCAGAGTTTTTCCGGCAGGGAGAAGTTGTAGTGAATCCCGGCGATGCACTGCATGGTCTTGCCGTAACGCAGGGCCAGGCCTTTGCGATAGACGTACTTGAGCTGACCGATGTTGGAGGTGCCGTAATAGGCAATCGGGATGTCTTCCTCGGCCGGCAACGGGCACGGCATCGATGGACTCCACAGGTACTCGTTGCCGAGTTTGCTGTAGGCAAAGCGATGAATCTTGTCCAGACTCGCCAGGGTGTCTGCCGGGTCGGGCAGGGCGGGCGTGATGAATTCCAGCAACGACTCGGAATAGTCGGTGGTGATTTTTTCATTGGTCAGCGCGGAACCCAAGGCTTCCGGGTGCGGCGTTTGCGCCAGTCGACCTTCGCTGGTCACGCGCAGGCATTCACGTTCGATACCGTGGAGGCACTGTTCGAGCAGAGAGAGGTTGGCGCGCTCGCCGAGCAGAGCCAGGCGGCGGTTGAGAAGTTCGCTCAATTTGGATTCCTTCACGCGTCAGTCGCCCCAATATGGGGGTGGGCAGGACGGTCTACAAGGGTGAAGTTGAAACTGGCGTTTTCGCCTGGTTTTTTGCGGCAGGCCATTTGCCGGTCGGTCAAGAACTGCACAATCCCTGTGGGAGCGAGCCTGCTCGCGAAGAAGGTTTTCCAGCCGACATCATCGCCGACTGACACACCGGCTTCGCGAGCAGGCTCGCTCCCACAGGATTCATTGCGCCGAAATTAACTCAAAATGATGATCAACATCTACAGGACAGCGAACGTGCCTTGCGCTTTTGCGACCAGTTTGTCGCCCTGCATCACCTCGGCCTCGACCACCAGCGTGCGCCGGCCCGGGTGAATCACCCGGGCCGTGCACAGCACCTCGCCGTCCGAGACGGCGCGGATATAGTTGATCTTGCACTCGATGGTCGCGCTCTGCTGATCAAAGCCGTGGGTGCTGGAACAGGCCAGCCCCATGGCGATATCGACCAGACTGAACAGCGCGCCACCGTGCAACTTGCCGCCGCGGTTGCGCAGTTCGGGTTCCAGCCCCAGGGCGACTTGCGCCACCCCGGTTTCCAGGCTGTGCAGGCGACAGCCCAACAGCTTGAAAAACGCGCTCTCGACGAGCCCGGCCGGAATTTCCATCAGCGTTTCTTCAGCTGTTTGGCGTTGGCGAACAGCGAGGCCATTGCATTGTTTACTGGCGCTGCGGTCGCGGTTTCCTTGCGCGGCGCGTTGTTCGACGGCTGACGCTGCGCCGAGCCCGGACGCGAGCCGCGGGCACCGTCGATTTTCTCGCCCGGGGTGTCGCCCATGCGCATCGACAGGCCGACGCGTTTGCGCGGGATGTCGACTTCCATGACCTTCACTTTCACCACATCACCGGCCTTCACCGCTTCGCGTGGGTCCTTGATGAACTTCTCCGACAGCGCCGAGATGTGCACGAGACCATCCTGATGCACGCCGATGTCGACGAATGCGCCGAACGCGGTCACGTTGGTGACGACACCTTCAAGGATCATCCCCAGTTGCAGGTCCTTGAGGTCTTCTACGCCTTCCTGGAACTCGGCAGTCTTGAACTCCGGACGCGGGTCGCGGCCGGGTTTTTCCAGTTCCTGGAGGATGTCGGTCACCGTCGGCAGACCGAAGGTCTCGTCGGTGAATTTCTTCGGATCCAGACGCTTGAGGAAACTGGCGTCGCCGATCAGCGAGCGGATGTCGCGGTCGGTTTCAGCCGCAATGCGTTGCACCAGCGGATAGGCTTCCGGGTGAACGGCCGAGGAATCCAGCGGGTTGTCGCCGTTCATCACACGCAAGAAACCGGCAGCCTGTTCGAAGGTTTTTTCGCCCAGACGTGCGACTTTCTTCAGCGCCGCACGGGTCTTGAACGCGCCGTGTTCGTCTCGGTGAGCAACGATATTCTGCGCCAGCGTGGCGTTGAGGCCGGAGATCCGCGCCAGCAGCGCCACCGAAGCAGTGTTCACATCAACGCCTACGGCGTTCACGCAGTCCTCGACCACGGCATCCAGACCGCGCGCCAGTTTCAGCTGCGAGACGTCGTGCTGGTACTGGCCAACGCCGATGGATTTCGGATCGATCTTCACCAGCTCTGCCAGCGGATCCTGCAGACGGCGAGCGATGGACACCGCGCCACGGATCGACACGTCCAGATCGGGGAATTCCTTGGCTGCCAGTTCCGACGCCGAGTACACCGATGCACCGGCCTCCGAAACCATGACCTTGGTCATCTTCATCGCCGGATATTTTTTGATCAGTTCGATGGCCAGTTTGTCGGTTTCGCGGCTGGCGGTGCCGTTGCCGATGGCGATCAGGTCAACCGAGTGCTTGGCGCACAGGGCGGCAAGAATGGCGATGGTCTGATCCCACTTGTTGTGCGGCACGTGCGGGTAAACCGTGGCGTGATCGAGCATCTTGCCGGTCGAATCGACCACGGCAACCTTGCAACCGGTACGCAGGCCCGGGTCGAGGCCCAGGGTTGCGCGTGGGCCGGCCGGTGCGGCCAGCAACAGGTCATGCAGGTTGTGGGCGAAAACGTTGATCGCCTCGGTTTCGGCGCCGTCGCGCAGCTCGCCCAGCAGGTCGGTTTCGAGGTGGGTGTAGAGCTTGACCTTCCAGGTCCAGCGCACCACTTCACCGAGCCATTTGTCGGCCGGACGGTTCTGGTTCTGGATATTGAATTGCTGGCCGATCATGCCTTCGCACGGGTGCATGGTGCCTGGCAGTTCGTCGCCGACTTTCAGCGCAGAGCTGAGAATGCCTTCGTTGCGGCCACGGAAAATTGCCAATGCGCGGTGCGACGGCATGCTTTTCAGCGGTTCGTCGTGTTCGAAGTAGTCGCGGAACTTGGCGCCTTCCTCTTCTTTGCCGGCGATGACGCGGGCACTGAGGATGGCTTCCTGCTTGAGATAGGTACGCAGTTTTTCCAGCAGGCTGGCGTCTTCGGCGAAACGCTCCATCAGGATGTACTTGGCGCCTTCCAGCGCAGCCTTCACGTCGGCCACGCCTTTTTCGGCATCGACGAAGCGTGCGGCTTCGGTTTCCGGTGTAAGGTTCGGGTCGTTGAACAGGCCGTCGGCCAGGTCGCCGAGGCCGGCTTCCAGGGCTATCTGGCCCTTGGTGCGGCGCTTCTGCTTGTACGGCAGGTACAAGTCTTCGAGGCGGGTCTTGGTGTCGGCGAGTTTGATATCGCGCTCAAGAGCAGGAGTGAGTTTGCCTTGCTCCTCGATACTGGCCAGGATGCTGATGCGCCGTTCGTCGAGTTCTCGCAGGTAGCGCAGACGCTCTTCCAGATGACGCAACTGGGTGTCATCGAGGCTGCCGGTGACTTCTTTCCGGTAGCGGGCAATGAAGGGTACGGTAGAGCCTTCATCGAGTAGCGCGACGGCCGCTTCGACCTGTTGTGGGCGTACGCCGAGTTCCTCGGCGATGCGGCTGTTGATGCTGTCCATAAAACCACCTGACATATTGTGAAAGCAGGCTCGCAGGCACGGAAATAAAGGCCCGGAGTCTGGTTGAGCGGCTTGAAGATTGCCGCTGCCTGGGTCAAAAGGCAGCCCATTGACCCGTGAAATCGAACTATTACTGCGCTGGCCGGGAAAAAAGACGGCCACTTGCGGTAACGATTCAGACGTTGCCTGGCACAAAACGCCGCGCATTATAACCAGCGTTCTGTCATTCGGGGGCGTCACAGTCTGTAGGCTTAAACCCCGGTTTTCTGGCAGTGAAGGAAAAATCTGCTAACAATGCACACGGTGCGTATAACGGCAGCTACGCCATAATGCGCGCCGAGCTAAAAGGAGCATCCAATGAGCAGCACTGCACAAACTGCTGAAGGCGAAAAAATTCTTATCGTTGATGACGATCCGGGGCTGAGCAGCCTGCTGGAACGTTTCTTCGTCAGCAAGGGCTACCGTGCCCGTACCGTACCGAATACCGAGCAGATGGACCGTCTGCTGGCGCGTGAAGTATTCAATCTGGTCGTCCTCGACTTGATGCTGCCCGGCGAAGACGGTCTGACCGCATGCCGCCGCCTGCGGGCCGCGAACAACCAGATTCCGATCATCATGCTCACCGCCAAGGGCGATGAGATGAGCCGCATCAAGGGCCTGGAACTGGGCGCTGACGATTACCTGGCCAAGCCGTTCAACCCGGACGAGCTGATGGCCCGGGTCAAAGCGGTGTTGCGTCGCCAGGCCGCACCAGTGCCGGGTGCGCCGGGCAGCGAAGACGAAAATGTCACCTTCGGTGATTACGTGTTGTCGCTGGCCACTCGCGAACTGAAACGTGGCGACGAAGTGCACATGCTCACTACCGGTGAGTTTGCGGTACTCAAGGCCTTGGTGATGAACGCGCGTCAGCCGCTGACCCGCGACAAGCTCATGAACCTGGCCCGTGGCCGCGAGTGGGATGCCCTGGAGCGTTCCATCGACGTGCAGATCTCCCGTCTGCGCCGGATGATCGAGCCTGATCCGTCGAAACCGCGCTACATTCAGACTGTCTGGGGCGTTGGCTACGTGTTCGTACCGGATGGCGCCGCCACCAAGTGATCGGCGATTTGTAGGAGCGGGTCTGCTGGGGGTTGGTCAAACGACCATTCCCACAGACTCGCAATCCGCAATATGCGAGCATTGCTCGCTCCTGCAAGTGTGTAGCGGTTATTGATGAAGACGCCCGTCTGGTTCCCCCAAAGTTTTTTCTCCCGCACCCTCTGGCTGGTGCTCATCGTCGTCCTGTTTTCCAAGGCGCTGACCCTGGTTTATCTGTTGATGAACGAGGACGTGCTGGTGGATCGTCAATACAGCCACGGCGTCGCCCTGACGCTGCGCGCCTATTGGGCCGCTGACGAAGAAAATCGCGCGAAGATCGCCGATGCCGCGACCCTGATCCGGGTGGTGGGTGCCGGTGTGCCGGAAGGCGAACAGCACTGGCCGTACAGCGAGATCTATCAACGACAGATGCAGGCAGAACTCGGCGCCGACACCGAAGTGCGATTACGCATGCATTCGCCGCCGGCCCTGTGGGTTCGCGCCCCGAGCCTGGGCGATGGCTGGCTGAAAGTGCCGTTGTATCCGCATCCGTTGCGTGGCCAGAAAATCTGGAACGTGCTGGGCTGGTTCCTCGCGATCGGTTTGCTGTCGACGGCCTCGGCGTGGATTTTTGTCAGCCAGCTCAACCAACCCTTGAAGCGTTTGGTATACGCCGCCCGGCAACTCGGCCAGGGTCGAAGCGTGCGTCTGCCGATCAGCGACACGCCGAGCGAGATGACCGAGGTCTATCGCGCCTTCAATCAGATGGCCGAAGACGTCGAACAGGCCGGACGTGAGCGTGAGCTGATGCTGGCCGGCGTCTCCCATGACTTGCGTACGCCGTTGACGCGCTTGCGTCTGTCGCTGGAGTTGATGGGCGACCACAACGACCTGACCGACGACATGGTGCGCGACATCGAAGACATGGACGCGATTCTCGACCAGTTCCTCGCGTTCATTCGCGATGGTCGTGACGAGTCGGTGGAGGAGGTCGACCTCAGCGATCTGGTGCGTGAAGTGGCGGCGCCGTACAACCAGACTGAAGAGAAAGTTCGTCTGCGTCTGGAGCCGATCCAGCCGTTCCCGTTGCGTCGGGTATCGATGAAACGTCTGCTCAACAACCTGATCGGCAACGCCCTGAACCATGCAGGCAGCGGCGTTGAAGTGGCGGCTTATGTGTCCGGCGACACCAGTGCGCCGTATGTGGTGCTGAGTGTGATGGACCGTGGTGCGGGGATTGATCCGTCGGAGCTTGAGGCGATTTTCAACCCGTTCACCCGTGGCGACCGTGCGCGCGGCGGCAAGGGTACGGGGTTGGGCTTGGCGATCGTGAAGCGGATTGCTTCGATGCATGGCGGCAATGTTGAACTGCGTAACCGGTCCGGGGGTGGGCTGGAGGCGCGAGTAAGGTTGCCGTTGGGGTTGATGCTGCCGCGGGATGCGGTATAGAAGCAGCTGCAAGTTTCAAGCGGCAAGCGGCAAGCGGCAAGCAAGAGCGACTTTACTTGTCGCTTGGGGCTTGCCGCTTGAAGCTGGCTTTAGCCTTTGCCTTTGGTGCGGGTCATATTCGGCCCGCCATTCTTCTCAAGATGCTCAATGATGATTCCCGCCACGTTCTTCCCGGTGGTGGTCTCGATCCCCTCCAGCCCCGGCGACGAATTCACTTCCATCACCAGTGGCCCGTGATTGGAGCGCAGAATATCCACGCCCGCCACCGACAGACCCATGACCTTGGCCGCACGCAGCGCCGTCATGCGTTCTTCCGGGGTGATCTTGATCAGGCTGGCGCTGCCGCCGCGATGCAGGTTTGAGCGGAATTCACCCGGTTTGGCCTGACGCTTCATTGCCGCGATTACCTTGTCGCCGACCACGAAGCAGCGGATGTCTGCACCGCCAGCCTCCTTGATGTATTCCTGAACCATGATGTTCTGCTTCAGGCCCATGAACGCCTCGATCACCGACTCGGCGGCGGTCGCGGTTTCGCACAACACCACGCCGATGCCCTGGGTGCCTTCCAGCACTTTGATCACCAGTGGCGCACCGTTGACCATGTCGATCAGGTCGGGAATATCGTCCGGCGAGTGAGCAAACCCGGTCACCGGCAAACCAATGCCACGGCGCGACAGCAGTTGCAGCGAGCGCAATTTGTCCCGCGAACGGGCAATGGCCACCGACTCATTGAGGGGGAACACGCCCATCATTTCGAACTGGCGCAACACCGCGCAGCCATAGAACGTCACCGACGCGCCGATCCGCGGTATCACCGCGTCGAAGCCTTCCAGCGGTTTGCCGCGATAGTGGATCTGCGGCTTGTGGCTGGCGATGTTCATGTAGGCGCGCAAGGTGTCGATCACTACCATTTCATGCCCGCGTTCAGTGCCGGCCTCAACCAGACGACGGGTGGAATACAGACGCGGGTTCCGCGACAGCACAGCGATCTTCATGCAACACCTGTGGAGGAGGTAGATACCGGGAACACCGGCTTGTCTTGTACATATTTGATGCCCGGATTGACCACCAGTTGGCCATCAATCAGGGCTTTGGAGCCAAGTAACAGGCGATAGCGCATGGACTTGCGGCAGGCCAGGGTGAACTCGATTGGCCAGACCCGATCACCCAGAGCGAGGGTGGTGCTGATCACGTAGCGCTCCTGGGCATGGCCGTTGGAGCTCTTGATGGTTTTGCGTGTCACCAGTGGTGCTTCGCAACGCCGGTGACGCAACTGCACCACCGTGCCCAGGTGCGCGGTAAAACGCACCCATTTCTCGCCGTCACGTTCGAACGGTTCGATGTCGGTGGCATGCAGGCTGGAGGTACTGGCACCGGTGTCGATTTTTGCGCGCAGGCCCGCAACTCCCAAATCCGGGAGCGCCACCCACTCGCGCAGACCGACAACGGTCAAATGGTCAAATGTCTTCAATATAAAAAACCAACGATTAACGCGCCCAGGCGTCAGGTGATATCTGAGCCAACGCTTTGAACGCAGGTTTGGCGAACCAGTATCCCTGCATCAGAAATATTCCACAGTCCGCCAGGAAATCCCGTTCTCCGGCGCTCTCGATGCCTTCGGCAATGACTGTAACGTCCAATTCCGCACAGATTGTGACAATCCCCCGCACGATTGCCTGACGGACACGGTCTTGATCGACATCGCGGATCAACGCCATGTCGAGTTTGATCAGGTCCGGTTGGAAATCAGCCAGCAGATTGAGCCCCGAATAACCGGCACCGAAATCGTCGATGGCGGTCTTGAAGCCGAATTCGCGGTATTCACGCAGAATATTGGTCAAATGGCGATAGTTATCTACGTGCTGGCTTTCCAGTGTTTCAAAAATCAGCCGGTCGACCGGGAAATTGTGTTTTTTTGCCGCCTCCAGGGTGCTGCGAATACATAACTCTGGACGATAGACAGCGTTGGGCATGAAGTTGATCGACAAGTGTGTCTGCATATTAAGATTGGCCGCGCCTTCGATGGCGCGCATCCGGCAGAGCTGGTCGAAACGGTAGCGGTTTTCTTCTGTAACCTGATCTAACACCGTCAATGCCCCTTCGCCGGCTACACCGCGGACCAGCGCTTCATGAGCAAAAACCGACTGGTCGCGCAGATCGACGATAGGTTGGTAGGCGAAGGCAAAATCGAAGTCCAGCGGCTCGCTTTGCTGGCATCCCTGGCAACCCGTCTTGGGCGAAGTCAATGAAGACGGAAATTTAGTCACTCGATCACTCCTTGCCGCTGAAACGGTCAAGATCACAGTCTATCTGGAGGGCCGAGTTCTTGCGCCCGACAGAAACGGTAGTACAGTTCCGACTACTGGCTGAGCGAGGAATTCATATGGCACAAAAACAGGAAGAGGACGACAAGGTCCGTCTCGATAAATGGTTGTGGGCGGCGCGCTTTTATAAAACCCGTGCCTTGGCCAAAGCCGCCATCGAGAGTGGCAAGGTGCATTGTCGAGGCGAACGCTGCAAGCCCGGCAAAGAGCCACGCGTCGGCGATGAGTTTGAGATACGTACCGGCTTCGAGGTGCGCATCGTGAGGGTCGAAGCCTTGTCGATCGTGCGTCGTGGGGCCCCCGAGGCGCAGGCTTTGTACGCGGAAACCGACGCGAGTATTGCCAAGCGCGAAGCGGCCGCAGCAATGCGCAAAGCTGGCGCGTTGGGCATGAGCACCGACGGCAAACCGAGCAAGAAGCAGCGGCGGGATCTGTTTAAATTTCGTGGGAACAGTAACGACGACTAAGGCTGATGTTTCAGTGTTGTCTGTGCCGACCTCATCGCCCGCAGGCTGGCTCCCACAGTTTGAAATGCAATCCGACTGTGGGAGCCAGCCTGCTGGCGATTCGAGTGCGCAGCACTCGCCGGGGGTGACGCGGTATCAGGCGCTACGCACAACGCTCATCCGCGAAACCAGCGGCAACTTGCCCAGCAGATTGAAAATCGGCGCCGTCACCTTCAACCAGAAATTCGCCGCGTGATAGGCAAACGGCGTGTAGTAACCCCAGCCCAATGCCCACACCGCCAGCAACATCCCGCCGATGTAATCGTCCTGACCCCAATGCGCGCCAGCCACCAGTCGCGGCAGCATGAACAGCAGCGTCAGGCTCCAGATCGTCACGAACTGTCCGACCGTACGGCTGAACACACCCATGAACAGGGCCCAGATCAGCAACACCGACGCATGGTCACCGGGGAAGCTCTGGCCCGAGCGATCCTTCAGCTCCCAGGCCTTTTCCAGATGCGGGAAGTAGTCGCTGAGGTGCACCGCGCCTTCCAGCACCATCGACGGACTGCTGTGCTGCCAGCCCATGTGGTCGGCGAACTTGGAAAACAGTGCGCGAATCACCACCATCAACAGCAGGATCGAGAAAAAACCGAAAAACGCGCGACGCACGTCAATCGCCTTGAACACCCAGTCGCCCTTGATCAACAGCATCAGCAGAATCAGTCCGACGACGATGTCGAAAGGGCGCAGACTTGCAATTGCCCAGATGTGGAGCCATATCGGGTTGCTGGCCAGCGGTGCATTGAGCGAGCGAAACAGCCACTCGTCGAAAATCACACACAGCATGTTGCCCGTAGGCCATAACCAGAAAGCCAGCAACGCTAATGGCACGACGTTGCACAGAACCAGCCGGCCGAGGTTCCACCTTGATTGGAACAAACCCGGATTGTTCATAAAATGCCTCCCGTGGCTGAACGATCGCACCAAACAGGTGCAAAGAAGCGCGGCATTTTCATATTTTGTAACCAATTTGTCATCAATTCAGATACCCAAACCTATGACCGATCTCCCGGATACCGATTACACCCAACGCTTCATCTTCGATGACAGCGATACTCGCGGCGAACTGGTAGCGCTCGAGCGCAGCTACGCCGAAGTCCTCGCCAAGCACCCGTACCCGGAGCCGGTTGCGCAACTGCTGGGCGAATTGATGGCGGCGGCCTCGTTGCTGGTGGGCACCCTGAAGTTCGACGGTTTGCTGATTCTGCAGGCGCGTTCCGAAGGCCCGATCCCGATGTTGATGATCGAGTGCTCCAGCGACCGTGAGATTCGTGGTCTGGCGCGTTATCACGCCGATCAGGTCTCGGCGGATGCGACCCTCAGCGACTTGATGCCCAACGGCGTCCTGGCCCTGACCGTCGACCCGACCGTTGGCCAGCGCTATCAGGGCATCGTCGACCTCGATGGCGAAACCCTGTCCGATTGCTTCACCAACTATTTCGTCATGTCGCAGCAGGTGGGTACCCGCTTCAAGCTGTTCGCCGACGGTCGTCGTGCCCGTGGCATGTTGTTGCAACAACTGCCGGCCGATCGCCTGAAAGACGAAGAAGATCGCGCCGCCAGCTGGCAGCACATCACCGCGTTGGCCAGCACCCTGAGCGCCGATGAACTGTTGAGCCTGGACAACGAAACCGTGCTGCATCGCCTTTATCATGAAGAGCAAGTGCGCCTGTTCGATGTGCAAAATCTGCGATTCCACTGCAGCTGCTCGCGTGAACGCTCGGGCAATGCGCTGGTCAGTCTGGGTCTGGAAGATGCGCAGGCACTGGTGGCCGAGCAGGGCGGTACAGTCGAGATCGATTGCCAGTTCTGCAACGAGCGCTACCTGTTTGATGCGGCCGATATCGCTCAATTGTTCGCAGGTGCGGGCGTCGACACGCCGTCAGATACCCGGCACTAAAACGGTTCAGCGCAGGTAAATTCACTGCTCAACGACGGAATTACGCCGTTACGACGGGAGGGCCCTACTATTTTTGGGCTTTTCTGGCATAATCCGGCCCACTTTTTTCGCGGTAGTAGTGCACGACTTTCTACTACAAAACGTTTGGAGCACACTCGGCCACTGGCCGACGGGGAACCTCATGACGCAAGCCAATAACGCCGTGTACACCGATCTGAGTGTTGATGATCTGGTAAAAGAAGCCCTGAACCGCGGTGAAGGCGAGCTTGCCGATACCGGCGCTCTGGTTGTTCGCACCGGTCATCGCACCGGCCGTTCGCCAGTCGACCGTTTCATCGTTGAAGAGCCTTCCACTCAGGCCGCTATCGCCTGGGGCCCGATCAACCGCAAGTTCCCGGCCGACAAGTTCGATGCCTTGTGGGCTCGCGTAGAAGCCTTCAACAACGCGCAAGAGCACTTCGTTTCCCACGTGCATGTAGGCGCAGCTGAAGATCACTACCTGGCCGTGAAAATGACTACCCAGACTGCCTGGCAGAATCTGTTCGGTCGTTGCCTGTTCATCAACCCGGCCCAGTACAATCCGGCTGGCCGTGATGAGTGGCAAGTGCTCAACGTCGCCAATTTCGAGTGCGTGCCTGAGCGTGACGGCACCAACTCCGACGGTTGCGTGATCATCAACTTCGCACAGAAAAAAGTGCTGATCGCTGGCATGCGTTACGCCGGCGAGATGAAGAAAGCCATGTTCTCCGTGCAGAACTTCCTGCTGCCGGCCGCTGACGTGCTGCCAATGCACTGCGCTGCCAACATCGGCGAAGAAGGCGACGTGACCCTGTTCTTCGGTCTGTCCGGCACCGGCAAGACCACCCTGTCGGCTGACGAAAGCCGTTACCTGATCGGTGACGACGAACACGGCTGGGGCGAAGGCGTTGTCTTCAACATCGAAGGCGGCTGCTACGCCAAGTGCATCGACTTGTCCGAGAAGAACGAGCCGGTCATCTGGAAAGCCATCAAGCACGGCGCTGTGCTGGAAAACGTCGTCATCGACGATGCCAAGCACGCTGACTATGCCGATGTCAGCCTGACCCAGAACAGCCGCGCTGCGTACCCGCTGGAACACGTTGCCAAGCGTTCCGAGCACAACCTCGGTGGCGAGCCGAACGCTGTGATCTTCCTGACCTGCGACCTGACCGGCGTCCTGCCACCAGTGTCGATCCTCAACGAAGAACAAGCGGCCTACCACTTCCTGTCTGGTTACACCGCACTGGTGGGCTCGACTGAAATGGGTTCGGGCAGCGGCATCAAGTCGACCTTCTCCACCTGCTTCGGCGCACCGTTCTTCCCGCGCCCGGCCGGCGAATACGCAGAGCTGCTGATCAAGCGCATCCGCGGCTTCGGCTCCAAGGTTTACCTGGTCAACACCGGCTGGACTGGCGGTGGCTACGGCGTGGGCAAACGCTTCAACATCCCGACCACCCGCGCGGTGATCGCAGCGATCCAGAGCGGCGCCCTGATCGGCACCGAAACCGAACACCTGGACACCATCAACCTCGACGTGCCACTGGCCGTACCGGGCGTTGAAACCAACCTGCTCAACCCACGCAACACCTGGGCTGACAAGGCTGCATACGACGAAGCCGCAAAAGCACTGGCCGGTCTGTTCATCGAGAACTTCAAGAAGTTCGAAGTGAGCGACGCGATCAAGGCTGCTGGGCCGAAGTTGTAAGCATCGGTTTGTAGTGAATGAAAAAGCCGCCCTTTAGGGGCGGCTTTTTTGTGAGGTTTAAAAAGTTATACTAATTTCTCTTTCTGATATTGGTTAACTCCTGCTCAAAATCTTTAATGAGATTGATATCTTCGAGTATTTCATTTGCTGCTGGCATTGATTCATATACACCTGGTGCACAGTCATGCCCCTTAAATAATCCGCTGCACTTAGCCATCGCATTGCTTACCTTGTCCAAATCTTCGTCGCAAATATCTTTCAGTTTATTTAGGCGTTGCGTTTGTACTCCTCGGCCAAATCTCTCTACCACTTTGTTTAGCAATTTTTCTTCTACTAGTCTTTCCCAGGCCTCTCTTAAGAAGCCGTAGAATTGCCCGGCGAGCTTGTTGTATTCAGACTCTGTATCAGTAGCTTCTGATTTTTTTAGCTCACCATAAAGCACGTTAAGATATTTGATTCTTTTTGCCGTGGTGAGCGCATCCCATGGTGGGGAGTTTCTAACAATCCCAGTCGAGGTCATGGGCGGTTACAGGAGCTGAGTGCAACACGGTTATTGAATTGAAGCTGGAGCATCATGCCGCATAGCCATAGCTTCCTGCATCACCTCGTCCATAACCTCGATCGGACACTTGAAGTCGAAGCGCTTAC